>JAGHVC010000108.1 GCA_018064505.1 Candidatus Minthosoma caballi
AAACAGAGAAAGAGTTAGTTATTTAAAAGTAGTTGTAAGGTTTTCACCTATCTAACCTTTATGCGCGTGATGCGTCGAAAAGTTATCCAGCTGGCATTCTAGCATGCCAGCTTTTTTTGTGCCATTATGAATCTGTCTATTTCCCGGCCCAAAACTCTCTGCCCGTATGACTTGATTGCTTGCGCCCGATAAGCCATATCGCATACAAGGCGTAAGCGATAATGCGTGACGGGCGCAAGATTTTCAGCTAGATTACTAATAATTGGATTAAACAAAAGCTAGTTTCTATGTAATGTTACTTAGGCAAAGAAAAACGGAACAATGCTTAAATAATACTTTTATGACAAATGTTTGTATTTTTTGTCTTTACACTACGAAATTCGTCATAATTTTATAAAAAATTAGCTTTTGAATAATTTTTCTCTGTTTTTTTTTGTCAATATATGAAAAAACCTTAATTTTGTACCGTAATATGTATAAATCGTTAAAAAAAGGAAAGAGTCCTCTCTTCTTGCTGTTGATGATGCATACAAAATAGACTCATGCTACACATTATTTATAATAATAAAGAGCAGAGTTTGTTAAAGCATAGAAATTCATTGTAAGAACTCTAGCTAATTAACATTTGTTTCACTTAAAACGGCCGATTCTATTACATTAAAAAGCGAAGACTTATCGAATTAAAAAACGAAGACTTATCGAAAGCGGGAAAAAACAAGAAACCAGAGTGTAAGTTTGACTCTCGCTCACAAGTATTAACCAATTTTTTATTAATTACCTATTTAAACTAATCCAAGTCATGAAGAATGTAAAATCATTCCAGATGAGAACGGTGCTTTTTGCACTGTTTGCGCTCTTCTCGGCAGCCATGTTCGCGCAGATTACCATCACTGGTACTGTGTATGATGACATGGGCGAGGCTACTGGTGGAGCTGCCATTCGTGAAAAGGGTACTAGTAATGGTACTGCTTCTGATGTTAACGGTAAGTACACACTTCAGGTGTCAAAGTCAAGTGCCGTTCTTCAGGTGTCTTTCATGGGTTTCCAGACACAGGAAATCAAAGTAAACGGACGCAAGGTAATCAACATCAACCTTGTTCCTGATTCAAAGCTTCTTAACGAAGTTGTAACTATCGGTTACGGTACAATGAAGAAGAGCGACATCGCAGGCTCTGTAACTTCTGTCAACACAGAGGAGATGATGCGTCGCGCTCCAATCAACCTTGCTGATGGTCTCAAGGGTGCAGCTGCAGGTGTGCTCGTTTCTTCAAACGACGGTTCTCCTGACGGCAACGCAAACATCCGCATCCGTGGTGTCGGAACCCTCAACGGCAACGCTAAGCCTCTCTGGGTTGTTGACGGTATTCAGGTTGGCACAGACGCTAACTTCCTCAACCCTGCTGACATCGAGTCTATCGAGGTTTTGAAGGATGCTTCTGCAACAGCTATCTACGGTTCTGCAGGTGCTAACGGTGTGATCATGGTTACAACTAAGCACGGCGACAAGGGTCACTCAGTTGTGAACTTCACAGCTAACTTCGGCATCCAGACTCTTGGCAACTCTCTCGATGTATGCGATGTTGACGGCTATGCTCGCAACATCCGCCAGATCTGGGAGAATGACGGCACTCGCTGGAATGATGTATGGGACGAGAAGTATGACGGCAAGCGTAAATATACAGATTGGCAGGACAAGATGACTCGTGCTGCTCTTCGTCAGAACTACAACATCTCTGCTTCAGGCGGCAATGACAAGACTCAGTACAACTACTCTCTCGGTTTCCTCCGCAACGAGGGTATCATCGTGAACTCACAGTACCAGCGTCTCAACGCTCGCGCTAATGTGAAGACTCAGATTAACAAGTGGCTCGAGTTCGGTGGCGACATCAGCTATGTTCATAGCGACTCTCACGGTTCAAACTCTAAGACAGGTAACTTCGGTAACGCATCTTCTCTCCGCGACCTCGCTGTAATGTGTCCTACAATGGACTTCGTTACTCGTTCAGACGCAACATACGACGGCGTTCCTGCTGGCACTTATGTTTCTCCAAATGTTGTTAACCCTGACGGAACATTCGGTGAAGTTCTTTGTGGTAAGGATGTAAACGAAGGCTTCCTTGGCTCAACAATGGGTAACCTCTACGCTAAGCAGATGGAGCTCAACAGCCGTAACCGCGTTAACCGCACACTTGCTTCTGCTTACATGAACATCCAGCTTGCTAAGGGTCTCTCTTTCAAGACTCTCGCTTCTTACAACTACCTCTCAGGCAGCAACAACAACTTCTCTGGCGGCATCAAGCGCGTGAACTATGTAAATGGTCAGGCTATTGATGTAACTCAGGGCGGTAATGCTTATGTTAACCCAGGTGATGACAATCACTACAAGTTCGGTGTTGGCAACTGGGAAAACCAGACTCTTTCAATTGACAACACTCTCACTTATCAGTTCAAGAACGACATCCATGACCTCACATTCATGCTTGGTAATGAGGTGACTCGCTACTATGGTCAGTCTGTAAGTGCAAATGCAGAGCACTTCTGGTCAAAGGATGTACGCGACACTTCTCTCGGACTTCTCCCTGCAAAGAAGAGTGGCAATGGCTCGCTCAACCTTGAGTCACGCGGCATCTCTTACTTCGGTCGTGTTGCTTACTCACTTCTCAACCGCTACATCGTAACAGCTACTCTCCGTCGTGACGGTTCTTCAAACTTCGGTGCTGGCAACCGCTGGGGTACTTTCCCATCAGCTGCTGTTGCATGGCGTGTTTCTGAGGAGTCATTCATGCAGAATCAGAATGTAGTTGACAACCTCAAGCTTCGTTTCGGCTGGGGTCAGACTGGTAACTCAGGTGGTGCTACAGATAGATCAGTTCCTGGTCTTATCCTCGACCCAGCTACTAAGTACACTCTCTACTCTGCAGGATCAGGTATGGGTCAGTGGAATGCATTCGGCTTCAACACAGGTTACTTCCTCGGTCTCGTTGATACAAACCTCAAGTGGGAGACTAACGAGCAGTTCAACATCGGTCTCGATGCTACTCTCCTCAATGGCGACATCAACTTGACAGTTGACTACTTCGTTCGTAACACTAAGGATCTTCTCGTAAACCGTGAAGTTCGCCCTTCAACAGGTTTCTCTTCTGTTTATACTAACTACGGTAACATCCGCAACTCTGGTCTTGAGGTCTCTCTTGGCTACAACAAGCGCATCAACAAGGACTGGAGCATCAACGCAACTCTCACAGGCTCTACTTTGAGAAACCGTGTGACTAAGCTTGACAACCCTCTCTTCGGTACTAACTCTTCTTCAGCAGGTGGCTACAATGACGAAGGTAACACAATGGCAGTAGGTGCTTCTGATGGTTATCACTGGGGCGACCACTCTATCTCTCGCGAAGGCAGCGCTGTAGGTTCATTCTATGGCTATAGAGTTCAGGGCGTTATCAAGACTCAGGAAGATCTCGACTATGTTCACAATCGCCCAGTATATAACGAAAAGGGTGAGCAGGTTGGCACATTCGACTCTCAGCCAGAGGCTCAGCTCGGTGACTACATGTTCAAGGACTTGAATAAAGATGGTAATATTGACGAGAAGGATAGAGACATCCTCGGTCATGGCTTCCCATCAGTTAACTATGGCTTGAACCTTGGTGCTAACTACAAGAACTGGGACTTCTCTATCTACATGTACGGCGTGCTCGGTCAGGACATCCTTTCTTACTCTGCAATGCGTCTTACTAATGTATTTGCTTCGGATGACGGTTTCACTCCAAACATCCTCAAGTCAGCTGCTGCTCAGGCATGGTCTGTTGACAATCCTAACGGCAATGTTGCTCGTCTCACAAGACTTGACAAGAACCTCAACATGCGTTGCTCTGATGCATGGGTTAAGAACGGCAACTTCCTCAAGATTTCTAACATCCAGGTAGGCTACACTATCCCACGCGACTTCCTCGACAAGATTGGTATTCAGGGTGCTCGAGTTTACGCATCTGTTCAGAACCTCCTCACATTCTCTCCATACAACAAGTATGGCGATCCTGAGGTTGGTATCCGTGATGTCCTCTTCACAGGTCTTGACACAGGTCGCTACCCTTCACCACGCACTTATCAGCTTGGTGTAAGCGTACAGTTCTAATCCGTTTTCAAAATTCTTAGACATTAATCATTAGGTCAAAGAAAGTAAAACAAAATTAAACAAAAGTATAATCTTATGAACAAGAAATTAATATATAGTTTGCTTGCAGGAGCAGCTGTTATGACCAGCTTCAGCTCATGCGACAACGAAGAGTTCCTTGATGTGACTCACTACAACATTCTTGGTTCGGGCACAATGTACGAGAGTGATGCTAATGCTGATGCAGCTTTGATGGCATGCTATGACATGGTGCTCCCAAGTAACTATCCAGGTCACAATGGTGACCCATACAAGCCATACATCTTCACTGGCCTCCACCCAACAATGGACACACAGGCTACTGGCTGGGATAAGAACTTCATGACTCAGGAGTGGAATGCTCAGGAGGAGAACCTTGAGCATGGCTGGGATCACGCTTATGCAGCAATCTCTCGCTCTAACGACTTCCTCGCAGGTCTCGCAACAGCAACTAATGTTTCTGAGGCTGCAATGAAATCTTTCGAAGGCGAAGGTCGCGCACTCCGCGCATATCAGTACTTCTGGCTTGCTACAACATTCGGCCGCGTGCCAATGCTTGCTACTGGTGAGAACTACGCAAATGCTCCTCAAAAGGCTCGTGCAAAGGACTATGCTGAAATGTGGGACTTCATCATTGAGGACCTCACAAAGGCAGCTGAACTCCTTGATTGGACTCCTTACAATGGCGAGTATGGCCGTTGCACAAAGGGTATGGCTCTTGCTTACCTTGGCGATGCTTACATGTGGAAGGCTTATCGCTGCAATGATGAGTCTCTCTATGATGAGGCAGCTAAGTGCTTCGAACAGATTCTTTCAAAGACTGAAATCTATAAGCTCAATCCATCATACACAACTCTCTGGGATGCAGACGAGGCTTGGGGCAAAGAGGCAATCTGGCAGCAGGTACTCAACGAAGGTGACCAGTGGGGCGGCTGGGACGGCTCTAAGTGGTCTGAGGCTCACGGCTGGGTAGGTTTCTACTGCGGTGCTCCTGCTAACGGCGCTTGGGGTACACTCGCTATCTCTTGGGAGGTTTATGATGCATTTGAGGACGGCGACAAGCGTCGTGACGGCTCTCTCGTAACTGCTGCTATCCCTGCTTCTGAATTGAAGCGTGTGGGCAAGGAGCGTTGGGCACAGAAGTACATCCGCAATGCACACTTCATCGCTGATCCTGAGAACGCTAAGTATGTAGGTGAAGCTAAGCCATATGTTGGCCCTGGTAACGAAGGCGAAATGAAGCTTGACCCTGCTATGCCAATCGGTTTCAATGGATTCAACCAGGAGGTTGTGTTCTACAACACATTCCATCGTGATTCTTCAGAGCCAGCTCCAACAGTTTATTCTACTAAGCACTGGCGTAACGGCCGTGGTACTCACTGGGCAGGTGACCAGTGGCTCCCAGCTCATGTTTACATGAAGCGTCTTCCTAATGTAATGCTCGACTATGCTGAGTGCCTCTTCCGTAAGGGTGGCTCTGAAAATGAAAACAAGGCATGGGGTCTTATCGCAGAACTTCGTGATCGTGCATTCGGTAACAAGGAGGTTGGCATGAAGGATCAGCTTACTACTAAGTTCAATGTTTACTATGGTCACCTCGCTGAAATCTACGGCGATAATGGTTATGGTAAGTATGTTAAGAGCGACGAATATCCATACATCTTCTCTGAGTCAACAGTTACAGTTCCTGATGCTAAGACTTATTACACTCAGCTCAAGGCTGCTAAGGGCTTCACTTCTCCAGTTTGGAAGGTTGCTGTAAACGAGGAGCGTCGTAAGGAGTTCAACGCAGAATGGTGCCTCCGCTGCGACATGCAGAAGTCAGGCTATCTTGTTGACCACATCGAGCACAACTACCCTAAGGGCATCGGCCAGGAAAAGGGCGAAGCTCAGCTCAAGGAGTGGCGTACATACCGTGGCTTCGACTTCAATCTTGACAAGATGGATATGCCTATCCCAGAGGCCGAGATCATCAAGAACCCACTTTGTGACCAGAACTCTGCTTATGTAAGCAATACAGAGGGATCAGCTGAGTAATTCTTTTTGAATCACTATAAACAAAAACTGCCGAGCATTCGCCCGGCAGTTTTTGTTGTAATATAAGTAAAGTGCGTGTCTTCTGCAAAAGAGTCAAATAATGTTGTTGAGTCACACACTATGGATTCTTATAAGTTATTTTTTATACATTACTAAATACCACTTGGGGTGTCTGAAAATCATTTGAGGAGAGAAGAGAGGGCTTCCTTGTTGATGCTTACTTTCCCCTTAATCAGTTCTGGAACATTAAATGACTTTGTTCTGTAGGTGTAGAATGAAGCGTCTTTTTGAGGCAGCGTGAAAGGTTTGTCGCAGTTGCCTTGTTCATCAATATGAATGATGTAAGGGCGTGTGTAAAGCCCGTCGTCGCGTCGAGAAGAATAGATGAGCCAGCGACTGTTGCTGCTCCAAGAATGATATGAAGCACGCTTGCCTGTTTCTTTCATTAGCTTGTGTGGCTGAGAAGCTTCTGACGATTGCAAATCAATCATGTAAAGTGCTGCGTCTTTGTGCCATATAGAGAAAGTGCCGTAGTCTGCAAGTGTGTAGATGAGATGCTTCCCGTCTGGTGATACGCGTGGGAAGGAGACGCTGCGCCCTTCGTTGTAGAGAGTATCTACTGTCTCGCTGAAAGTGCGTGTAGATGCTTCAAAGTCAATGGAACAGAGGGCATATTTTACTTTCTCGTATTCGTCTGGCATTTGCACGCTGTCGGCAGAGCAGAAATAGAGCGTTTTGCCGTCAGGAGACCAAGAAGGGAATGTCTCAAACGCAGATCTTGAATGTAGCTGAGGACATGAAAGAATGTCTCCTGTTTCCACATCATATACTATAATGTCAGACGAGAAGTCAAAAACCTCAATTCTGTTCACATCTGTTGTGTGGAAGAGCTGCTTAGTGTTGTTGTTGGAGAATGCAACATATTTTCCAGATGGATGCCATGATGGATAGACAAAAGATGGCGAAGGAGTTAAATGGCTGAATGTGAGAGGCGATTTTTCGGAATTTGAGATGTATGTTCCTCCGAAATCCACTCTAAGGTGGAATAGCATCTTCTCTGGATTTTGCTGGCAGAAGGAATGGCAATTCATGCAACCGCCATTTGTCTGGCTATTTGTGATGATTGCCTCTTCTTCGTATGTCTCAAGATTGCGCTGATAAATGCCCATCTTCCCCCATTGCTCGTACCCTGGCTCTATGAGTCGGTATGCCAAGTATGGGTCAATGGAATCTTGTGATATGTAGATGTTAAATGCGTCATATTCAACCCATTTACTGTTTTGTTTTCCTTGGATTCGGATGGCGACGGTGTTAGCTTCTTTAATGAGTGACTGCCAATCGTCAATGCCAATGCAAAAGCCTTCTTCGCCTTGTTCTCCCACCACGATTGTCTTTGAGCCAGCTTGAAACACTGCTTGTGCCTCGTCCAGCATGAGCGAGTCGGCTAACGCAAAGGTTGGAGCTGCAATGTTGCATGGCATTGTCACCTCAGTATAGTCAGGTGATATGACGGCTTTTTTATGCAATTGTTCTGCCTCTTGCTCGCTAAGGGTGCAAGAAAATACAAGTATATTTACTGCTATTACGAAAATATATACAAGAAATTTGCGCATAGTTTATATATGGTGAAAATATGACGAAAACAAAGAAGTTGGGTCTTCAATAATCATTCAGTTTTAGCTCTTTTGTAATACTCCTCGAAGTAATGAGGCAATGGCTGTGGGAGGTCTGGTGTGCCTTTGAACTCATCAATCATGGATACAAATTGCTGTTCGTAGCCAGCAAGAATGTAGAGAGAACCAAGGTAGTGGAGGGTGGTGCGGCACTGTGTTGTGCCCTTAGTGGCTCTGGCAATATGAAGCAAATCATCGTCTAAGCCACGGATGCCAGAGAAGCGGTTGTCTTCAATTAAACACTTACGCTTCATGCTGATTTCAGGGTCGGCATTTGATGTGTTGTCACTTAGCAGTGTGTAATAATGCTCGCACCAGTCATGATAATAATATGCATTATCGAGCCACTTCAGATACTTTTTTGCAACATCATATTGCCCATAAATGATGTTGGTTTGCACGAGTCGCTGCAATAGTCGCGGAGAGAGATTGTTCATCTTTTCATTGGCTTCAAATGCGTATCTTTGGGCTTGAGCAATGTGTCCCATGGAATAGTAAATATCGCTGAGCATTGCTGCTATTTCTGGAGTCTTTATCACATCCACATAGATGCTCCGAATGTCTTCGCAAGGCTGATCGAAAATCTTGTCGCCAAGGATTCCTTTTTCTGCTAAAGCAGTATTTAAGGTGTTTTGAATTAACAAGTTACTAATTGGTGTATTGTCACCGGTTTCGCTAATGATGGCATCCCAATCTTGATGGCGAGTCATCACGCTAAGGCGCATGAATTGCATGTTCTGAGGATCTACATGAAACCCAAAAACCTGCAGCAATCCCATGCCGCTAAGACTGGTGGCGATTAATGTGCCGATGATAAATGTGAAGAATAGCGGCAGGGCGTTTTTCATCCAGATGTTCTTCACTTTTTTAGTCGTGATAGTCAGTGCTATCATAATACATGTCAGCAAGGATGCTATCACAATTGCGCCATGTATTGGATTTGCAAAAAACTGCAAGAAGAAGGTACGAACTAAATATGGTAAACCTTCTATGGAGAGTATTTCATTTGCGATTTTTGAGTTGTAATAGAAAGTGCTCCAGCATTCCTTGTATTGCAATACTCGGATGCCAAGCAGCCAAAATGCAACGCCGCTTGTACAAAAACACACAAGAGCCGTTACGACTCTAATAATCCAGTTTTTTTTCTCTTTCATATTGCAAAGTTAATTATAATTAATGACAAACCTTAGAGAAAGTATATCTTATTTTGTCAAAAGTAGTTAATATTCGATAATAATCGGCCACTTTTTAATAATGTGTGTGTTTTTCTCAATTCTTTTTACTATATTTGCATCCGTTTCGTATATTGTATAAAATAATACCTTTCAGAATAATGAAAAAACCTTTAATCTTATTTGTGGCAGCGATGCTTCTGTCATCACTATTTGTTTGTGCCCATGCTGAAGTTGACGCGCCATTTTCATTTAACATAAAAAAAACAGATTGGTCCAGAATAGGAAATCAAAACGGAGAGGTAATTGGCACTGTCAGCAGTTCGATGGATCCATTTGATCACTATGAGTTTGAGATTCGTTGTGAAGAGGATCCGGACATCTTTATTTCCTTCAATAATCTTCTTGCGCAATCAGGCAACATCGTTTGTACTACTTGGGAAGGTGGACATCACGATTTGTATAATGGATATCATTATGTGTTGACAATCAAAGCTTTTGATGTTCCTTACTATGATGCTAAACCCGTGGCCATAGACTCATATTCTTTTGTAGGTACGGGTATTAAGGCTCCAGTTTATTCGAATATCACTCTTACGAATGTGTCTTTGAAACCTAATAAGTTATTGGTGAATGGATACGACATAAATGGCACTACATTTGATGTGACATTCTCTGCTCCTGTTAGCAAAGTGAAACCTTGGTGGGCAGAAGGATTTGATGGCGCTAAAGATTTTACAGCCCAAAAGAAAGATGATGAGGGACTTGTGTGGACAATCTCAATGCCTGAGGAGGTCTTGGATGAAGAAGGCTCTATTAATGTCATGATTACAGCTTGGGATCTTAAGGATGTGCAGGTGAAAGGCGAAGATGGAGATCATGCATTTGCATTGAATTTGATAGTGACTGGAGGCTCTGAGGGTGATGATGAGGAAGGAAATGATTATATTCCAGAAGACGGCTACACCACAATGAAACTTGGTGAGAACACATTTGCTGGCATGAAACCAGCTTATGGCTTGTATGTTGCAGAATCTGATGGAACTGTGCTTGTGGAAATGCAGGAAGTAATGCAGGTCTCATATAATGGACAAGAGCGCGAGTATTCTTATGTTCCAGGATCTGATTATGCATACCGTGTTGAGATTGACAATGTTAAGACAGGAGGCAAAATTGCTATTAAAAGCGATTTTATCTGGAACACTCTTTCAAAAGTGAAGATTTCTGTCTTCCAAGGCGATGGTGCAGTGCCTGTAGAGATAAAGGCAGTTATTCCTGCTCAGAATAAGGTATTTGATTGGAATTCAACAGGTCTCATTACATTGAATTTCAATAAGAATGTGATGATTGAAAGCATAAAGTTTGTGGCAGGTGACTATTCTTGCGATGTTGATGATGTTCATCTTTCAAGCAGCGTCGGCTTTAATATCAGCAAGACACTTAATGACGCAATCAATGATGGCAAGATTAAAGCTGGCGAGAAGTTCCAAATCAAGATTTCTGGATTGTGCGATGCTGCAGATGAGAAAAACCTTTACAATGGTGATGGCAATCTCACATTGGAGTATATAGCTCCATCTGCTCAGCATAAGTTTGTTCGTGCAACAGTTGGCGAGAATCAGCTTTCATACACACAAGCAAACACATACAATTTCTTGTCATACTACGCAAAGGATGCGGAAGACGGTTTGTTCGAGTTTGAGTTTGACGGTGAGGTAGGCAAGGTAAGCGATGTTTACATGTCAATGGGTAACCTTGATCTTGATGCATCGGGCAAGTACCATAGAAGCACTCTTCCTTTCACAATAGAAGGAAACAAGATTATTGTCGATGCTCGCGGCACACTCCGCACTCTTGCAGTATTGTTCCCTGCTGTGATTGAGGAAGAGGCAGGTGAAGGTGAGGAAGTGATCAGTGGAATAGGCTCTTACGACACAGAGCATGTGACAATCACACTCTCGAATGTGTTGGACAAGAATGGCAATGCGTTCCTTTCTGACAATAGCGGTAGCATCGGTTCTTACTCGTTTGTGATGGGCTACAAGGAGATTGTCGATGAAGCTTACATTGATGGTGACAACAAGGCAGATGGCGAGAATGTGAATGGTCTTGAGACTATTAGCCTCTGGCTCAGCAATCCAGACATAAAGTTTGAAGGAATAGAGGTTTCTTATTTCGTTCCTGTGGAAAATGGAGGAGACGAATTAGATGAGTCGCAGGAGTTGAAGACAGAGATTGTGAAGGACTTCACTTCTGTGCCTGATGGTCTTGAGGGTGTTATTATTTCATTCAAGATGCCTGTGATGGAAAATGCAGTTGAAGGCTCTAAGGTGCGAGTTTCTCTTCACAATGCAAGCTCTTCAGATGGAATGCCACATTATTTATATATTGAATTCAAAGCTACTGGCGAGACAAACGCAATAACATCTGTTAGCAAGGTTGCAGAGAATGCTGATATTTATACTCTTAGCGGTGTGAAAGTAAACAAGGATGCTGCACACAAGGGTATTTTCATCGTGAATGGTAAGGCTATGTTGCTGAAATAAAACTGCAATAGCCTCAAACTATTTAAGAAAAAATAATTGAATGACTATAAAGCGAATCAAACTGCTATTGCTTGCAGCAATGACAATGCCAATAGGTGCTTGGGCACAGGATATTGGTAACGGCGTGCAGCTGCATGGCAGCATACAAACAGAGTTTCTTGTCCCTGAGGATGATGAGAAGATTGGTACTGAGCATACAACCAAAGATTTGCTCAACAATACCTATCTTGATCTGAACTTGGGATCCAAGTATGTGGATGCTGGAGCAAGACTTGAGTTTATGGAGTACCCACTCCCTGGCTTTGAATCTGATTTCAAGGGCTGGGGTGTTCCACATATATATGTGAAAGGGAAATTGAAGGGAGCAGAGCTTACGGTTGGCGATTTCTATGAGCAGTTTGGCTCAGGATTTATCCTTCGCACATACGAGGAACGAGCTCTCGGAATTGACAACTCATTGCGAGGTGCAAGAGTGAAAGTAAATGCATTGAAAGGACTCCGCGTAACAGCTCTTGGCGGTGTGCAGCGCACATACTGGGATTGGGACATGGACAGCCGTGTCTTTGGTGCAGATGCAGAACTCGATTTGGATCAGCATATTAAGGGACTTAGTGAGCAGAATATCAACTGGACATTAGGTGCTTCTTGGGTGTTGAAAAATGAGGATAAGCACCCAAGTGATTACAACGATGTGTATGTGCCAGGTACAACAATGTATCTTAACTTCCCTAAGAATGTGAATGCTTTTGATGTTCGTACGCAGTTCCATAAGCAGAACTTCACTATTCTTGCAGAATATGCGTGGAAGACAGAAGATCCATCAGCTGACAACAGTTACACATTCCACAAAGGTTCTGCAGCAATGCTTTCTGCAAGCTATTCCAAGACAGGATTTAGCGCATTGGTGCAGGCTAAGCGAAGTGAGGATATGGCATTCCGCTCTCATCGCGGCAGAAACGGAATTTCTGGCTTCCTTAATAACATGCCTGCATTCTCATATCAGCATACATACGCTTTGCCAGCGCTTTATCCGTATGCAACTCGCTATTGCAACATAAGTCCAAATGGTGCTTCTTTAGTGCCTGGAGAATGGGCTTTCCAAGGAGAGGTTGCTTATAACTTCAAGCGCAAGACTCCGCTTGGAGGCAAGTATGGCACTAAGATCAAGGTTGATTTCAGCCATGTAAGAGGACTTGATGCTAAGCTCGGAGAAACATACAACGGATATGTGTATGGAAAGAAGGGTTATAGCGCAAGCTTCTTTGGCATGAGTGATGAAAAGTACTATCAGGATTTCAATGTTCAGTTGGACAAGAAAATCAATAAGAGTTTCAAGCTCAATCTGATGTACATGAATCAAGAGTATAATCAGACAATCGTAGAAGGTCATGGAGGAATGATAAAGACTAACACATTCGTTGCAGAAGGTAAGTATCAGTTCTCTCCAAAGACTACGCTTCGTGCAGAGATGCAGTACTTGACAACTAAGCACGAGAGCGACGATTGGATGTATGGCCTTGTAGAATTGTCGGTATTACCTCACTTCATGTTTACTCTCAGTGACATGTATGGTCGTCCTTATGTGAATGGAACATACGGTGACAAGGAGCATTACTATCTTGGCAGCGTAACATATACTGCTGGCGCTCACCGACTTATGGTAGGATATGGCCGCACTCGTGCTGGATATAATTGCTCAGGCGGTGTTTGCCGTTGGGTGCCAGCAAACAAGGGAATACAGGCAACATATAACTTTACATTCTAATAGAAATGATGAAGAATACAACATATTATTTAGGCTTGGCTCTTATGGCATTAGGACTCACTTTATCTGCGTGCGACAGCGTGGATGAGAATGAGCGTTATATTGCTGCTGAGATTCCAGAGGTGGGACGCAATGTGCTCGTAGAGGAATACACAGGTCAGTTCTGCGTGAATTGCCCGGATGGTCATGCTACTTTGAAAAAGATAAAAGAGTTGTATGGTGACAAGGTGATTACAGTTGGCATTCATGCTGGTGCTTTGTCTTGGGATGATGTGGAGCATGGAGGACTTAAGACTCCAGAAGGCGATGCTTATGCAGATAAATGGGGCGTGGAGGCTTATCCAAGCATTATTGTTGACCACAAGGGAACGCCAATCAGCACAATGGCTCAGTGGCAGGATGCTGTGCAGAAGAACATGGGCCAAGTAGCTAAGGCTGACATAGAATTGAGTGCATCATTGAGTGAAGATGGCAAGAAAATCGAGATAAAGTCGAGCTTGCTTGCAAATAACTCAATGTCTGCATCTTACCAGATATGGATTACCGAAAGTAAGATAGCAGCATTCCAGCAGACGCTTTCGGATAATGTACTCGATTATGAACATAACCATGTTTACCGTGCTTCTGTGAATGGAGTAGGGGGTGAAGAAATATCTCTTTCATCTGGCATTATCGCAGAAAAAACACATACTATTGAAATAAATAATTCGTGGGAGAAACAAAATCTCTCCGTAGTTGCTTTCTTGTATGATGGCAATGGAGTGATTCAAGTAGAAGAGGCTGCTGTGGACAGCTTCGAGAAGTAAGATTAAAAATAAAAACAATATTATATGAAGAAAATTTACTCACTTTTAGCAATGGTGCTCGTTGCGGGCGCAACATTTGCTCAGACAATCTCAGTAGCAGTTAATGGCAAGGCCGTTTCTGAAGGAGAAACTGTAGAATGTGCATTTGAAGAAATCAAGAAAGAGGTTATTCCTGGCGTCCTTACAAACTGGCTTATGGAACCTCATGTCGTTGTAACAAGTTCTGCTGCGCAAGATGTTACAGTTGGAATCGAAGTCCTTGAGAAGAAAGGCGATAATCAGATTCAGAATTGCTTTGTGAACTGTATCACAGCTAATTCTGGCAATGATTTTAAGGTAAGTGAAACTGCGACTATGGCTGCTGGGCAAGAGAAAGATGCACAGATCCATTTTACAACAAAGACAGATCCACAGGAGTGTCCGCTTGATCGTCATGTAAAAGTTATCGTCAGCACGGCTTCTGAATCAATATCATTTGTTCTTCACATGTATTGGGATCCAAACGGAGAACTTGCAGTAGGTGGCATTAAGATGGATGGTAACTCAAATTCATCAGCTTACAGTCTTTCTGGTGTTAAATTGAACAGCAGCTCTTTGCCAAAGAGCAACATCTACATCAAGAATGGCAAGAAGTTCATCAAGAAGTAGTGATTAGCAGTTTTGCTTTGAAAGAAAAAGGATTTACACATTATTATATTTAAAGAATATGTTACTTCGCAAGATATTATTAGGTGTTTCTGCTATGATGCTTGGATTGTCAGCTAATGCGCAATCATTAAGCATGCAGAACGCAAATAGATATAATCGCCCTCTTGGATTGAATAATGTTCGCAATCTTCCTGACAATCAGTTGCAGAAGATAGGTGAGCATGTTACAGCAAATGCCTATCCAACTCGTGCTGCAGCTAAGCAGATGCTTAAATCTGCAAAAGCTACTGCTCGCAGAAAGGTTGCAGGTACTGTTGCCCCAAAAAGTGTAGCTGCCAACTATCAGGCAAGTGACACAATTTTCTGGGAGAGCTTTGAGGGATGGGATGGAAATACCATGCCTTGGTTGCCAGAGTCTCCAAATAAATGGACAACTAAGTCAAACATTGCAGATTTGACTCCTTATCTTCAGGATGGCAATTGCCCAACCTGGACTTCATACAAAGGCGACGGATATTATGTGCCATATTCAACTGATGCAGATAACATGCTTGTGTGCATGTTTGGCACAGAAGTGATGAGTGCAGATGGAAAAACTGTTATTGCTCCTGCTCCAAAGCAGGATGAATGGATAATTTCACCATCTATCAATGGTATTAACAAGACAAATTATCTTTCGTTTGATATTTGCTACGCACCTTGGAATACTCACTTCTTTATCGAAGGTGAAGAAGAGAAGTTTGATGCGAATCGCATAGCTTATGATGTTGAAGTGCTTGTTACTTCTAATACTCGTACAATAAGCTACGATTCAGCAGATTATACTCAGGTGTATAAACTTTCAGAGGAGGTTGACAAAGAAATTGCAGGAGTTGACCTTGATGATGATGAGGCTATTGGTCAGCTTATGTACATGAATTGGCATCATATTCAGATTCCTCTTACAGACTATGATGGCAAGAATATTCGCGTAGCTATTCGCTACACAGGTACTAAGGGTGCTTCTATCCTTATTGACGCTATTAGAGTAAGTGATCTTTTGCCTATCGCAAAATATGACATTCCACAGGGTGCGTTCTATTATGGATTCAGCGAGAAAGCTAATCTGTTCAATACAAAGATTGCGCTTGTACCTGCATTCCAGCCACTTACATGGCAGAATTATTCTAACGAGGATGCTAAGTCATTTGCTTGGAGCTACATCTCTAATGGTGAGCAAGCAACTTCTACAGACAAGGATCTGCTGATGCCTGCACAGAAGCCAACAGCGCTTGTTGATATGCCAGTTCTTACTGCTTCTTCATCTGAGAGAAACAATAAGTTTAATGGTGCATACTATAAGGTGGGTGGTAACGCACATTATAGCTACTCGGGCCCTGGCATGAGTTTTGAGGGTGATTTCTATGTGGGCAACTTTGACCCAACAAAGGAATTCTGGACAGGACAGATAAATGCAAATCCAGCAAACCCAATCTATGCTTTTGGAACAGGTGGCGGTGCTTTCTATGGAGAATTATCTAATTACTATTATAACGCAGTAGATGGCATTGGCAATTTCTATGAGAAGCCAGCATCTCCTTATGTGTTCTCTTCTGTAATGTTGCCTCTTGGTGATTTCTTCAACTTGGGCGCAACGCTTGCATGTACAATCTATAAGGTTGAGAATGAAAACACTATCACTGATGAAGTAATTGCTCAGGCAACGGTCAAGACTGGACAGCAGATAGCAGGTGGTTGGTTCCTGATCTTTGATTTCGACAAACCATTGGTTATTGATGATGCAATTTTCATTTTGATTGATGGTTTCAATAATAGTAATCTTATGACACTTGCACCTCTTTCTCAGGCTCTCAATCATGACAGCGGAAAGAGCTATGCATTCGTGAAGCTGAACACATCAGAGGGTAAGTTTGCAATTGTAGATGTTGCAAATCTTATTTCAGGTGTTGGTGGCGGTGGCAATATGAATGTGTCACATTGCATGGGCATGAATGCAGTATTCCCATATGTTAGCTCAGTTGAGGGAGATGTATTCACAGTTGCTGATGCAGGCGAAGCAAAATCCTTCAATATTGAGTCGTACTGGGAGCCAAAGGACCTTACTATTTCGGCTTCTGACTCATGGATTAAAGCTGAGACAATTGTGAATGAAGTCGAGCACACTCTTGCAGTTAAGATTACAGCTGATGCTCTTGACTCGGGCGTTAAGGGCCGTTCAGGAACCGTTAAGATTGAGGGTCTTGGATGCAGCCAAACAATTCTCGTTCTTCAGGGAGAAGAGGTGACTGGCATTAAGAGTGTTGCAAGCACAGATAATATTGATGGCACTTTCACTCTTTCTGGACAGAGAATCAACTCGGCAGACGCTAAGAACGGAATATTCCTCGTTAAGAAGAATGGCAAGTTCGTCAAGATTTTGAAATAAATAGAGTTATAACTGATAAATAGTTTATATGCAAAGAAGATATTTAGTTCTTTTTTCATTCATTCTTGTCGCAGCGGTAGCATTTGCGCAGAATATGAGAAAGGTAACTGGTACTGTTTTTGATGAATTTGGCGATCCGTTGCCGGGAGCAACAGTCGTTGTAAAGAATAATACGACGATTGGAGCAGCATGTGACATTGAAGGAAAGTTCTCCCTCGATATCCCATCCAACACGAAACTTCTGTCTGTGGGATTTGTTGGCATGCAGTCTCAGGATATTGCTCCTGTGTTTGGCAAGGCTATGCGCATTGTGTTGCGTGAGGATGCTAAACTCGTGGATGAGGTAGTTGTGATGGGATATGGCTCTGCCAAGAAATTGGGTAGTGTAACGGGCTCTGTTGCAACAGTAGGAGGAGAAAAGATAGAGAATGTTCCGACTGCGAACTTCACTGATGCTTTGCAAGGACAAGTGGCAGGTTTGTCTGTCCTCAGTTCATCAGGCGAGCCAACAGCTTCTGCTACAATTCGTTTGCGTGGCGTGAACTCTTTGACAGCAGGCAATGAGCCTCTTTTCATTCTTGATGGAGCACCAATCAGCAATGATGTGTTCAATGCGCTTAACCCTTCTGACATCGCAAATGTGACAGTCTTGAAGGATGCTGCATCAACAGCAATCTACGGCTCGCGTGCAGCAAATGGCGTTATTGTGCTCACATCAAAGAAAGGAAAGATGGAGCAGAAGCCTACGGTGAAGATTTCTGCTCAGTATGGTGTGGCAAATATCATTAATTCCGGAACAAAGATGATGAATTCTAAGCAGTACATGAAGTTCCGTGAGTTGGTGGATCCTTCACTTGCAACAAATTCTGAGTGGCTGGAGCACAAGAATGTCGTTACGAAAAATGGCATTAGCACTAACTGGATGGATGAGATCTATCGCAACAATGCTCCAACTTTCCAGCTTAATGCATCATTGATGGGCGGTTCTGCTAACACAAATTACTATTTGTCTCTTAATCATATGAATCGCGAGGGTATTGAGCCATTGTCGAAAGCCACTCGTGAATCAATCCGTTTCAATGAAGATATTCGCGTTGCTCCGATGTTTAAGGTTGGTGTGGATATGAATTTGTCATATAACAATAGCCAGACAAACCCAGAACAGAACGCTTCGGGCATTTATGCTACAAACCCAACCGTGTTCACTCGTCTTGCGCGCCCAGATGATGCACCTTATTATTATACTGTAAATTCAGATGGTTCGATCAACAAGCGTGGCAGAGCAGATTTCTTGCATTATTCTGGTACGGCAGGTAGTTTCTTCAATCCTAATTGGATGGCAGAGTTCCGTACACGCGAGAGCAAGACTGTACATTTGGATGGCAACATCTACGAAGAGTTGTCGCCTATTCCAGGACTTAAGATTCGTGCTGTCCAGGCCCTTGCTGCCTACGATGATAAATACACAGCTTTAATGGAACCAAAAGATGCATATGAGTCTCCAATGGGTGATAAAGTAGATGTGTATGGTGACGGATCTGCTCCTTATCGTACAGAATCTTCGGATCGCTGGTATCAGTTTACTTCTTCAAACACAGCAGAATACATATTCAACCTTCAGAACAAGCATAATTTCAGTGTATTGTTAGGTGAAGAAACAATCTATTCGAAAATGGATGGATTTGCAGCTTCTCGTGAAGGACTTAGCGACCCTCGCATGCTGCTTCTCACAAATGCAACAGAAGAACCAACTGTTACTCATGTTATCTCTGAAACAGTGTTCAATTCTGTATTCTCTCAGGCATCTTACAATTATGCAGAGAAGTATTTCTTGAATGCTTCTATCCGTCGTGACGGTTCTTCTCGTTTCTCGAAGAAGCATCGTTGGTCAACATTCTGGTCGCTTGGAGGCCGGTGGAACATGATGAAGGAGTCGTTCATGTCTCCAATGAAGTCATGGCTTAATCAATTGGATGTCAAAGCAAGTTATGGTACTACAGGTAACTCTTCTATTGGAGATTACATCTACATGGGTCTTGCATCAAGCCAGGGTGTTCAATATGACGGAAACGGCGGTCTTGTAATATCACAGCAGAGTATTGATGATTTGACTTGGGAGAGCGTTGCACAGACAAACCTTGGCGTGGAATTCCGAGTGTTTGATCGTCTTTCTGTTGGTGTAGATTATTATTACAAAAAGACAACAGACATGCTTCTGTCAATACCTTACTCTTATACTACAGGTTTTACCTCTGGTATGGGAAACATTGGCTCTATGTCTAATGAAGGTATTGATGTTAGTCTTAATCTGGACATTCTTCGCAAGAAAGACATGGCATGGTCATTCTATGCTAATGTCAATTACAATAGCAACAAAGTCAAGTCATTGTTCAATGGCTTGGATGAATATGTGATTGCTGGCACAGGACAGAAATTGCAGGTAGGCAAGTCATTCGGTGAATTCTATCTTGTGAAGCGAGCTGGAATTGACCCACGAGACGGCAGCCAGATGTGGTATGATGCTGATGGCAACCTCACAAAGAACTATAACGAGGAAGAAAACTCGCAGTTCACAGGAAAGAACCGTTTTGCTCCATGGAGTGGCGGTTTTGGCTCTACTTTCAGCTGGAAGGGATTGAATGTAAGCACCGATCTCACATGGGCTCTCGGCAAGTATGCTATGAACAATGATAGATATTTCTTTGAGAATGCTCAATTTGGTCAGTCATTTAACCAGAGCGAATCTATGCTTAATATCTGGACAACTCCTGGCCAGATCACTGACATACCTGCAGCTACAGAAACAATACAGATGGATGACCATGTGCTTGAGAATGCATCATTCCTTCGCTTGAAGAGACTTACCATAGGATATAATCTTCCAAAGCAATGGATCGCTCCTACTAAGTATATTAGTAATGTGAATGTGTTTGTTACAGGTCGCAATCTTTTGACTTTCACAAAGTACACAGGTTATGACCCAGAGCCTGATTCTAATGTTATTCAGTTTAACTATCCAAACACTCGTGAGTTCCTCATCGGTTGTGAGATAACATTCTAACACTATCTTATAGCTTGCAACTATAAACTCTAAAACATAAGAACTGATAACACTTAAGAAAAAACATTTATGAAGAAAATATATATAGCACTTACAACGATTTTGTTTACCTTTGCTTCATGCAGCATGGAACTTACGCCAGAAGGTGAGATTCTTGACGAAGAAGCATTGGAGACAGTTGATGACTATGAGTCTTTCACTAATGGTGTGTATGCAATGATGCGTTCAGTTACATCAGGTGATTTCGTTGTTCTTTCCGACATTCAGCTTGACGACTTCCATGCTGTGATAGGTAACGGCAACCGTCGTATGGATTTCTACAATGGCTCTTTCAACCCTTCTACAGGCGAGATTGCCTCAATATATGGAGGCTACTATGCCATTATCTCTCAAACAAACTTTTTCCTTGATAAAGCAGAGGCGCGTTTGAAGGATAAAAATCTCACCAAAGAGAACCGTGCAAGAATGAACAGATATGTAGGAGCAGTGCGCTTCTTCAGAGCATACTGCTACAATTCTCTTGCTGATAAATTCTGTGGATCATATAAGAGAACAGCAGACCTTGATGCTCCAGGAAAGGGACTTTCATTGCAGCTCACATACTCACCAACTGCAGACAATACTAAATATCCTGCAAGAAGCAGCATGCGTGCTACATACGCACAGATTCTTTCCGACCTTAATTCTGCTTTGACAGATATCCAAGAGTATGAAAAATCAGAGAATGTAGTTCCTGCTCATAATAGCAACTATATTACCTCTGATGCTGTAAAGGCGCTTCTTGCTCGTGTGAGTCTGAACATGGGAGAGGATTCTCTGGCGTTTGTATTGGCAAAGGACATTATTGATACTGGTCGTTATCCTCTTGTTGAACGCAATGCATTCAAGAATCTTTGGCTTACAGACAACGGCACAGAGGTAATATGGCAGGTTCAGGCTGACTACACTTACCATGGTAGTTCTACAGGCACAGCATTTGCTTCAAATACTCAGAATTCAGATTATGTACCAACAAATGAGTGCATTTATTTGTTTGATGAGAACGATTCGCGCTGGTCAGCTTGGTTTGAAGAAACTCCAGTAAGCAACAGCGGCGGCACGGCAAGTATGTATCGATTCATGAAGTATCCTGGCAATAGTGAATTGTATTCTGGCAACTCAAACTTTGTGAATAAGGCTAAGCCTTTCCGTAGCGCAGAAATGTATCTCATTGCAGCCGAAGCAAGCTACAATAGACATGAAGAAGATAATGCGAATTTCTACCTTAATTTGATTAAGGGGAACCGCATTAACCGCTATCGTGGGGTGGAGCTTGCTGGAGTTGAGCTACTTGCAGAGATTCAAAACGAGCGTCATCGTGAAATGATGGGTGAGGGTTTCCGTATTTCAGACTTGAAACGATGGAACCTTGGTTTTACTCGTGGCGAGGTGTGGGAGAATTCGGATAATGTAATTGTTTCAAACTATAAACATCTTCATTATGATGCTGATGACTATCGTTTGGTTTGGCCAATCCCTCAGCATGAGATTGATGCAAACCCTCAGATTAAGGGTCAGCAGAATTCTGGGTATTAATCAGTAACAGTAAATTATTATGTGTTTGAACAAAAATTTCTTTACAATACTGCTTTTCTTCGCATTTTGTGCTTCAAGTATTCTTTTGTCGTCATGCTCAGATGATGACAATATCAATACTGCTACTGCGACAGTGAGCATGGGTGAATCAACATACAGCATAAAGGAAAACAAAGGAATATTCACTATCCCTGTGCTGGTTTCTGGAGAACAGAATGGTGATATTAAGGTTGAAGTTGCAGTGGCAGCAGAAGGCCAGAATTGCGTTGAGAATAAGCACTTCATCGTGACTTCTAACAATGTTGTAATCCCTTCATCCAAGAAGTCTGTAAACATAGAAATCAAGGCTGTTGATGATCGTGTAATCAATGAAGACCGTAAGTTCAAGGTTACAATTGTAAAAGCAGAAGGAGCTTCTATAAGTGAGCAGAACAAATCTACCCTAGTGACGCTCATGGATAATGACGACATTCCATACGAACGAATGGCTGGCAAATGGACCGTTGTTGCTTATGTTGAGGATCCTACATCAACAGACAACCCAGAAACCACAACTTGGGAGACAGAGATTACTTCGGTTGACGAAGGTGAAGAAGGTTATGGAGTAGATCTCTTTATGTCTCCTTGGGTTCAGGCAGACTACACTATGCTGTCACATGGAATGCGTTTTGCTTACAATGCATCATCTGAAACAGCGACAGTTACACTCCCACTGGGAACGACAATGGCAGAAGGTTTGGACTTCGGAAAGGATGATCTTGGGAATGACTTCTCCGTTTCATCTGTCGTTTCTGCAACAATCGGAATGTCAATTGTAACTTCTGGTCAAGTAGTGGGCGAAGTTAATTCCGACTTTACTCGCATTGTGTTCAGCATGCCAATTGCTGGTATGATTTACAACGAAAATGGTCAGACTATGCAGAGTGTTGTGGGTAGCGCTACATTCTTCTCTCCTATGTTCATTTATTATAAAATGGAACTTACTTTGAACGAGTAGCTTCTAGAGCCCCAATCACATTATTCTATAGAATATTAACGAGATAATAATAAGGATATACATATAAAATGAAAAGAACAATATCATCCCTTGCGTTTCTTGCTGCTACATTGTTAGCATCGGCTGCACCTCGCTCTGCAGCAGAAGCGCTAAAGATTGCTCAGCAGTTTGTCGCTCAGACTCCTGCAATGAGTTCTGTCAGCAACATGCAAATGACACTCTCCCCTTCAATCACAGCGCATGTGAAGTCAATGGGAGGAGTTGAACCTGTACCATCATATTTCGCCGTGAACATTGAAGGTGAAAATGGTTTTGTTATTGTGTCTGGCGATGATCGTTTCCACCCAGTTTTAGGCTATTCTACAAATGGCTCTTTCAGCGAGGAAACTCTTCCTGACGGGCTTGCATATTGGCTCGGTTCTCTGGCAAATGAGATGGAAGCAGCAATTGCAAACGGCTATGAGGGCAGTTCAGAGGCAGCAAGACGCAAGGCGTCAAGCGCTTATTCTCAGTCTGTTGCGCCTCTTGTGAAAACAACATGGAATCAGAATTCTCCTTACAATAATAAAATTCCTACTTACATGACAGGCTGTGTAGCAACTGGAACAGCACAGATTATGAAGTATTGGAACTATCCAGAGAAGGGTAAAGGCACTCATACGCATTCAATGTCTCGTTTCCAGAGTCATTTCGCGGATTTCTCTGCCACGACCTATAATTGGGCAAGCATGAAAGCTGCGTATGGCAGCAAATATGATACAAAGGAGCAAGTGGATGCTGTAGCAACGCTGATGTATCATGTTGGTATTGCAACAGATATGGAATGGGGAAGTGAGTCGAGCGGCACTCCAAACATCAATTCTGCTTATGCGCTGATTAATTACTTTGGATATAATAAGAATTTGTATGTAGAAAGTCGCGATCAGATGAGTCTCGGTGCTTGGAAGGCCGTGGTGATAGACCAATTGCAGAAAGGCAATCCTCTTTGCTATGCAGGTTTTGATGGTGAAAAGACTTCTGGTCATTTCTTTATCCTTGATGGATATGATGCTTTAACTGGAAAGTATCACTTCAATTGGGGCTGGGGAGGCTTATGTGATGGATATTATGCCATTACAGCTCTTGAGCCTGGCGAAGGCGGCATTGGTGCAGGAGCAGGAAACTACAGTTATGAGCAGCAGATGTTTGTAGATGTTCAGCCAACAGAAACAGGCATGCATGTTGCTAGAATTGACGCAGATGCTGTCGAGCCTATGGCCAAGGAGTGCCAAAAGCGTTCGATTGTATTTAACACTCATCACTTGCAGAATAACACTCCTGTTTTTAAGGGAAAGTTAGGCTTAGCACTCTATAATACAGACGGTTCATTTGCTTATTTTGTGACAAATGCAGTGTATGATAGTTTCTTCCCTGGACAGCTTCCTATGGGCTATAGTTTTACTACAGATTGTGAATTCTCATTTGATGCGTCAGGTGTGGAAAACGGTACTTATTCTGTTTGCCTTGCCACAGCTCTTGATGATAATCCTGGCAATTATTTCCCAGTTCGTGCTATGTATGGAAAGCCTACCTATTATAAAATGGAGGTTTCTGGGAACAAGGTTACATTTACTGACTTGAAGTCCGACTATTTCATTGATGACACTGCAGCTCCTGCCATTGTCAGCAGAGATGCAAATGCATATCAGAATGTGGATAATAAGTTCCAGATCAAGGTTAAGAATTCTGGCACAACAGAGTTTTATGATGAAGTCGGTGTGTGTATCCAGAAAGGTGACCGAGATGGAAGCCGTCAGTATATAACAATGCCTTGCTCGCTTGCTCCAGGCGAAGAGAAAACGCTCATAATTTCTGGCAAAGTTCTGCGTGATCCAGGTTCTTATACTCTTGTTACTTGCTATGGTGATAATGGTGACTACACTGTTCTCTCTCAGAAAGTATCAATTACAGTTAAGGATGAAGCAAGCAGCATTTCTGCCGTGGCAGCACCAGCATCAGATGCAATTTACACTATCACAGGCATTCGTGTTCAGAACGAAGCTCAGTTGAGAGAGGGCATATACATCAAGAATGGCAAGAAGATATATATAAAGTAAAAAGGACAAATAACCAAAAAGATATGAAAAGACTGTTTTCTGCAGTGTTGTTGACAATTATGTGCTTAGCTGCATATGCTCAACTTCCTTCTGTTCAGGTGAAGAACATCCAGGGCAAGACAATAGATACAGCTACCCTCAGTAATGATGGAAAACCTTTTGCAATATGTTTTTTCGCATCATGGTGTAAGCCATGTAACCGTGAGCTGAAGGCAATTCATGAAGTTTATGAGGATTGGGTTGACGAGACAGGCATGAAGATTTATGCTATCTCTATCGATCAAGGACAAAACTCTCAGAAAGTCAAGCCAATGGTTGATGCTGAAGGTTGGGAGTATGATGTGCTTCTTGATCCAAACAGCGACTTCCTTCATGCTCTTGGCATTCAGATGATTCCTCACACCATCATTGTGGATGGCAATGGCAAAATTGCTGAGCAGCACAGTGGCTATCAGGAAGGTGGTGAGGTGCAGATTATCAATGATATCCGCAAGCTCATTGCTGATAAGAAATAAGAACTAACTTACTTATATTTATATGAATAGAATAGTAACAAGAATTGTGTTTGTGCTTGCATCATTGGCGTTTGCTCTCGGAGCGAGTGCTCAATCTGCAAACTACAAGATACATAAGTACGACTCTAATGATGGCGGTATTCTTATGGATATCACCCCAAATGGCAAATGGGGAATTATCACATTGGGAACTTCTGCTGGAGGAGGAACAGCTACACCAAAGCTCTACAATGTTGATACAGAAGAAGTAATATCTGTAGAATATCAGAATCGTACTTTCAATATTGGCGCAGTCAGCGATGATGGCAATATTGTGGTAGGTTCATTCCTCGGTCGTCCAGCAGCTCTCAATCGTGCTAAGAATGAGATAACCATCTTCCCTCTTCGTCCTCTTTGGCAAAATGGATCTTTGACAGCAGTCACTCCAGACGGAAAGTGGGCAGTAGGCGGCTACAATGGCTATAATGGTCAGATTGCAGGCGATGATGAACTAAATCATGACTACTATTACTCGCCACTTTATGTAAATATTGAAACTGGTGACACTATTGCTACGCCAAACCTTCCAAAAAAGGATATGGCACATCTTGACCAGCATGCAATGACATTCACCAACATCACAGCCGACGGACGATACATTATCGGTCAGATGAGTTGGTACATCATGCAGCCGCAGTCAGGATTTGTGTTCATCTATGACACAACAGCTAAGAGCTATGAGGCTTTGGGATACATCGAGCATGACAATAGTGATTGGGAGCCAAAGTTCCCAAATATGCATCACATCGAAGGCACAACATTGAGCCCTGACGGTCATTGGCTTGCGGGCTTGGCTTATATGTCTAAAACTCAGGATGGTAACAGCTTCAATCAAGAGTATGGAGTGCCATTTCTCTATGACATGAAGACTAAGGACCTCACTGTTTATGACGAGGTTGAGTCAAACAACATCACTGTCGGAGCAGTTGATAACGCTGGAACTATCTTTGGCAATCCAGACACAGGCAGCCCTCTTCGTGACTTCCGTGTCCTCTATCAAGGCAAGTATTGGATTACTCTTGCTCAGATTTGCAAACAGCAGTATGGCTTCTCATTCACAGAGAAAACTGGTTATGAGCGCACCGGAACTGTTTCATCCGTCAGTGGAGATGGCAGCCGCGTAGTTTGTTTCCCTGACCCACTTGGTGAAAGCTATTGCTTTGACTTTGGTAAGTCAGTAGAGGAAGTGTGCGATGGTATCGATTTGCTTGACAATTATAGCATTACTCCTGCATCAGGTTCAGTTTTCTCACAGATTTCTACAATAGAGATTAACTTTGGCCGCCATGTTCAGGTGTTAGGAACAGGCAAGAATGTACATCTTTATAAAGAAGATGGCACAAAAGTGGCTGATGGCCTTACTGCTGGCAATCAAGGACTTTCCCTCAAGACAGGTTCAAAGACTACTGTGAATGCTGTGTTCCGCACACGCGCTCTTGAAGAAGGAGTTAAGTATTATGTCTCTGTAGATGCAGGAGCAATTTCGGTAGGCAATGACGAAACTCGTATCAACAAAGAGATTCGTGTCAACTATGTTGGCCGCAAGAACGGACCTGTTGAATTTGTGAAGTCTTTGCCTGAGAATCATGCAAAGATACGCCAGATAGATGCATCTGCAGCATACATTCTTCTCACTTTCGATTGTCCTGTAAAGGTAACAGAAAATGGTTCGGCATACATTGAGCGTGTGGCAGATGGATCACGCATGGCTACACTTACTATCAATGAAGGCAACACAGAAGAGACTAAGAATCAGTTGCTTCTCTATCCTACAGCGGCAGTCTATCTTCACGATGGCCTTGAATATAAGGTAGTGCTCGAGGCAGGATCAGTATCTGATTATGCAGGCTCAGCTGTCAGCTTGAATGAGAAGATAGAGTTACAGTATCACGGCACTTACCTTAGAGAAGTGACGACAGATGCAGTTATCTTCGGAGACGACTTCAGCGATCCTGCAACAAGCTTTGCAACATGGCTCCGTTTCGAAGGTGACCACCACACTCCATTGGCATCAATGCAGAACTGGCAGTTTGACGCCGACAATATGCCATGGCAATTCGGATTGGCAGACGACGATACATATTCAAACATGTATGCGGCTTCTCACTCTCTTTATGCTCCTTCAGCTCAGAGTGACGACTGGATGATGACTCCGCAGCTCATGATTCCGGACGACGGAAAAGCAACTCTTGAGTTTGACGCTCAGAACTACATGGCTAATAAGAATGATGTGTTGAAGCTCTATGTGTTTGAGGAAGATTTCGAGATTCCTGTTCTCAACAGCGCATGGATGGAAGATGTGAGGGAAAAGTCAGTTCTTCTCGATGAAGTCACTCTCACATCTGGCGAATCCCAGGAGAAAACAGAAGGCGAGTGGACACATTATAAATATGATTTGTCTAAATGGGCTGGCAAGAACATTTACATTGCTTTTGTCAATCAGAACAACAACCAGAGCGCAATTTTCGTTGACAATGTTTATGTGCAGCGTGAGGTTTTCTACAGCATTGTGTTCCGCAATGTAGAAAGTGTTGTTAATCAAAGCAGTATAGCCGTTTCAGGAGCTCTGCAAGTTCTTACAGCAGAAACCGTGAACAGCATCAGCCTTACTCTGAAAGATGCTTCAGGAGCTGAAGTGTCTAAGGTTGAATGGCCAATCTCAGGTAATGTGAATGGTAGAGAAATCCCATTTGCATTCGACAAAGAGCTTCCATTGAAGTTTGGCGCTGCGAACAAGTATTCTGTTGATATTCAGATTGGTGACAAGAAAGATACTTATAATAGTGAAATAGTAAACCTTTCTTTCGAACCTGTAAAGCGCGTTGTGCTTGAAGAGATGACAGGTATTGACTGTCCAAACTGCCCTCAAGGCATTCTCACAATAGAGAAATGTGAAAAGGCATTTGGCGATCAGTTCATCCCAATCTCAATTCACACATACGATGGCGACCCATACATGGGCAACATGCAAGGCTACTCAACATTCCTTGGGCTCAATGGTGCTCCATCAGCTCGTATCAATCGTGTGAAGGGAATATACTATCCAATGGGTTCAGTTGGCTCTGACTATTTCGATACCAACCCAGCATCTCCAGTTTGGTATGATATCGTAGCTCAACAGCTTAGCGTACCTGCTCTTGCCGACATCACTCTCAAGGCAGTGCAGAGCGAAGACGGACAGACAATCAACTACGAGGCAGGTCTTCGCTATGCTATCAGTGCTGAGAATCAGGATGTTTCGCTCCTTCTTGTCGTTCTTGAAGATGGCCTCAAGAACTATCAGGCAAACAATCTTGGCTCTCTCACTAATTCCATCTTTGGAGAATGGGGCTTAGGAGGTCTTAATTCAGGTGCTTACGCATATCCAGTCATGCACAACGATGTTGCTCGTTTATTAGTTGGCCAGACAATGAGTGGCACAAAGGGCCTTTTCCCAGCAGCAATAGAAGCAGGCAAGACCTATACTGCAGAACTCTCAAGCACTTACCCTAAGGCGATTGAGGATGTTCACAATGCATCTGTAGTTGCAATGCTCATCGATTCGCAATCAGGAGAAGTGATAAATGCTGTCAAGACAAAGGTTACGCCAAACTCAACTGCTATTGCAGAACTCGCTCAGCCATCCGCATCTTCAGTTGCTGATGTTTACTCACTTTCTGGAGTCCTTGTTCGCAAGAGCCTTCCTCAATCTGAGCTTAAATCTCTCCCGGCAGGTATTTATCTCCATGGCGGCAAGAAGATAATCGTGCGATAAAAACTCACATTTGAGTAATGTAAACAAACATAACATTCCTTTATCTAATGGCAAGCGTTCAAGATGTGAATGCTTGCCATTTTTTTGTTCAGCGTATGCCTTGTGAGACTTTCGACTCACGCCTTGTGAGACGCTGATCGTATGCCTTATATCACCCGCAACTCACACCTTTTATGTCGCGAATCGTGTGCCTTATACCACCCGCAGTTTATGCCTTGTATCGCACGGTCGATACGCCTTGCATCGCGCAGTCGTTGCGCCTTGTATCGTAAAAGTGTTACAAGGCGTAAGTTTTTAAGGTTTTCTTCGTTTTTTTGTTGCTTTTTAGCATTTGTGGAAAAATCGGCATTCCTTTTATGTATTTTTGTTAATAAAAGTAGAGAAATTGTTACTTTTATTGTATATTATTTCAAAAATGATAGCAAATGTATCATATTTAAAAGTACATTGTTTTTCTTTTTATTTACTTTGCAACGGAATATTTTCTGTACATAGGTGCTCAATTACAATTAGGCACATCTATCCAGGAAAATTCCAATCTAACTCTGAATTAATTACACTTATTAATAACCTTTTTATTTACATCATTAATTAATTATTACCTTTATGAAAAAACTTTTTACCTTAGCTACAGCGCTCATTACATTCTTGAGCGTAAGCGCTCAGGCTCCAGCTAACTGGAAGGTTGGTGATGATGTAGCAGCCGAGTTAGGTCTTGGCGACTGCTCAGGAGCTTTTGAGTTCTCTGGCACAGCTACTCCTAATGATTACGGAGCAAGTGATGTGAAGGACTTCGGAACTTACTGGAAGGGTGATCTTCACCCTAACGAATACGGTGGTATAGACGAAGTTCACATGTTGGGCTACTACAATGCAGATTGTTTCGACATCTATCAGGTGGTTAAGATCCCTGCAGGTCAGTACACTCTGAAGGTTCAGTCACATTATCGTGAAGGAACTCCAGCCAACAGCTTCGTAAGCTATTTCAACGGCACACCTAAGAAAAATGCATTCTTCTATGCAAGTGTCCTTCCTGACAACAATCCTAATTCTGAGCCAGTACGCTCAATAGAAAAAGCTATCTGCTCTATTGCTTCTTCTGGCATTACAGAACAGCTTTACACAAACCCAGATGTTTCTTGGCAGAATGACGCAAGATCAGCGAAGCAGGTTGGTGCAGACGGAAATGATGTGTATTATTATGCACCTTGCTGTGTAAAGGGTGTAGCTACTTACTTTGCTGCTGGATGCTACTGGAACGAATTTAACATGGTTCTTGTAGAAGATGCTTATGTTCGTATCGGTTTGAAGAAGATTGCAAAGATTTCTGAAGACTCATTCCCATTCGGCAACCTTCAGGTGATCTATCAAGGTGAGGCAGGTGAAGCTGCTCAGCTTGAAAGCGCAAAGGAAGACTGCCGCAAGTCACTTTCTGAACTTGAGAAATATTGGGCAGACATGGATGCTGCTGGCTTCGAAGGTTTGGCAGGCAACATCTCAGACTTGCTTATGGGCTTCAATGATGCTATTGATGACGCTAATTCTGTTGCAGAGGTAGATGCAGTATCTGCAGAAATCACAAAGACAACAGCTGGATATACAGACATTTATAAGACAGCTAAGGAGCTTGACGAACTCATGCAGTTTGCAAAGGACCTTATGGTTTCAAGTGATTTCCCTGGCAAGGCTGCATACACAGCTGCAGTTGATAAAGCAGTAGCTGATGCAAAGACTAGTGATGTAGATAAGCTTGGTGATGATCCATCTGTTTACTTCAAGGGAATCTACAATGAGCTTTCAACAGCTCGTGCTGACTACCTTAACTCACAGGAGCCAGACGAAAAGGGTGCTAAGGACTTCTCAGGTCTTATCAAGAACCCTTGGTTTGTAAATGCAGAATACACTCCAACTCAGAATGAGGATGGAACTTGGACACTCAAGGAAGGCGGATGGGCCGACTGGGGTAGCATTAGTGGACAGTTTGGTTCACCAAAGAATTATGCTGACATTGACATCAGCGCTCGTGAAGGCCTTGAAGACATCTGCTCAAAGGTCGTTCTCAGTGGTGACGACAAGGTAACTAACCAGTGGTATAAGCTTCTCGTTAAGCAGAGCGGTTGGTCAGCAGGTGTTCAGCTTATGTATCAGGGCGGTCTTGTTGGTGTATCTCAGGGTTGGTGCGACGGTTTCGATGGTTATGAAGGCGTAGCACAGCAGCTTGTAGGTCTTCCAAATGGATACTATAGCCTCAAGGGTCTTGTTCGTGGTGAAGGCACAAGTGCAAATATCACATGGAATGATGACAAAGTTCCTCCTTACCACAACATTTTCGCACAGAACTCAGAAGAAGTTTGTGTAAGATCAATGGTTGGTCGCACAGACAAGTATTATTCTCCAGCTTACGGTTGGTACGAGTGGAATCCAAATGTATGGCAGGAGCATGAGACAAGCATCATCGCAATCAATGATGGTAAGCTTCTCATTGGTGGCCAGAGTAGTATGATTTCTAACTTCACTGGTTTCCGTCTCTACTTCTACGGCGAACAGCTTGACTTCACAGCTAAGCTTCAGGAATATCTCGACAAGATTGCTCCAGAATTGGAAGAGCTCTCATTCGAAGGTGACAAGAAGACTGTTAAGGCTATTCTTGATCAGATTAAGTTACCTATCGCTGACAAGGATGCATACGAAGTTGCATTCGGCTATTACAACGAGGCAAAGAGAGAGCTCGATGCTGCACTTGCTGGCGAAAAGAGCTACACAGCAGCTAATACATTTAGCGAACTCCTCGACAAGTATGAATTTGTTATGCCAGCATTCGTATATGCTAGCAATTTTGGCAGCAATGAATCTGACACTTATGAAAGTGTAGCAGAACTCAACGCAACAGCTGCGGCATACAGCGACTACTGCGAAGTTTATGACAAGGCAGTTGCCCTCAACGATGCTGTTGTAAATGAAATCATCAAGAAGCAGACTGCTGAACTCTCTGCAGAGATGAAGTCAAAGGAGACTATCTACAAGTATCTTGACAACCTCGCTGTTCCTTACAATGTTGCAGTTCTCGCATCTCTTGGTGCTGCTGAGGCTACAGAAGCTGCTCCTGCAGATGTAACTTCTCTCTTGATCAACCCTTCATTCTCTGAAGGCCCAACTAAGGGATGGACAGGTGAGACTCCTACAGACAATGAGTTCGCATTCAACTCTGAAGGCAAGAAGACAAATGCAGAGCTCTGGAACAAGGGCGCATTCACTCTTTCTCAGAAGCTTGTTGGTCTCCCAGCTGGTACTTACGAACTCCGTGTTAAGGCTATCTATCGTGACGGCACTTCTGTAACTCAGGAACTTGTTGACGCTTACAACGCAGCTGGCAACGAAGAGAACTGGGCTAACCACAATGCACAGATCTTCGCTAAGGCAAGCGACGAAAACGATCAGTTCTCATACATCAAGGCTATTGAGTCTATCAAGGCTACAGAGACTTCATTCCGTTCAGTAGGAACTGCTTGGGACTATGAGGAAGATGCTGAAGGCAATGAAACTTGGTTCCCAACAAAGATTACAGCTATCGAGGGTGAACCTGAAGATGTTCAGACTGCAGATTATACATTTGTAGCAGAAGGTGCTTACCCAATGGACACTAAGGTTGGCGACTACTACTATGCTGCTTCAATGCAGGGCTTCTACCAGTGGTGTGTTAAGTACCCAGAGCAGATTACTAACAGCGTGAAGATCACTATCGCAACAGGTGACGAGCTTGAGGTTGGTATTCGCAAGACTGCTGCAATCAGCCAGGACTGGGTTATCTTCGACGACTTCGAACTCCTCTACCTCTCAGGTGACACATTCAAGGAGGTTGTTACTGGTGTATCAGAGGTTAAGACAGCTACAAGCAATGGCGTTATCTACAATGTTGCTGGCCAGCGTCTCAACTCACTCCAGAAGGGTATCAACATCGTTGACGGTAAGAAGATCTATGTAAAGTAATCATAGGTTTCAGAAACTGAAATATCACAATAAGGAGGGCGATTGGCATTTGCCAGTCGCCCTTTTTCTAACTCTTTGTTAATGAGTTTGTTCTTGGGGCAATAAATTGTTATTTTTTTTGCTGTTTTGTGTTAAACCAAAGGCTTGTTTTGAAGTCTAAAAGTGTAGCCAAAAAACCTAACTCTGAGAAACGAATCCTATTATATGTAAGGTACTATAACCAATAACTAATTAATAATTTAAAAACAGATGAGAAAACTATTTACAATTGCTGCTCTCGGCTTGATGTCATTATCAGCATTTGCGCAGTTCAGAGGTCCTGCCCGTGACAATTCCTACGGTCTCAAGGACACTTACAAGGATTATTTCAAGGTAGGTGTTGCTCTCAACAACCGCAACCTTGATGAGGCCTCGCAGAAGATTATCCTCACAAACTATAACAGCGTGACTTGCGAGAACGCTATGAAGTCGGGCGAGCTCCACCCACAGGAGGATGTGTGGAAGTGGGAGCAGGCAGACGAGATTGCAAACTTCTGCCGCAAGAACAACATCAAGATGCGTGGCCACTGTCTTGTTTGGCACTCACAGTTCTGCGAGTGGATGTTCACTGACAAGAAGGGCAAGGAAGTGTCTAAGGAAGTGTTCTATCAGCGCCTTCGTGATCACATCCACACAGTGGTGAATCGCTATAAGGACATTGTTTACTGCTGGGATGTAGTGAACGAGGCAATGGCAGACGGCAACGGCGGTGGTCCTCGCTGGGGTGGCAATCGTCAGGAACCAAGCCCATATCGTCAGTCGCGTCTTTTCCAGAAATTCGGTGACGAGTTCATCGCAAAGGCATTTGAGTTCGCTCACGAGGCAGACCCTAATGCAATCCTTTTCTACAACGACTACAATGCTGCTGACCCTGCTAAGCGCGATCGCATCTACAACATGGTGAAGAAGATGAAGGACGCAGGCGTGCCAATCACTGGTATCGGCATGCAGGGCCACTACAACATCTATGGTCCTTCTATGGAAGATGTAGAGGCAGCTATCGTTAAGTACTCTGAGCTTGTTGACAACATCCACTTCACAGAGCTCGACATCCGTGCTAACCAGGAGATGGGTGGTCAGCTTCAGTTCTCTCGCGAGGGCGTTGCTATCAAGGATCACATCAAGGCTATGCACACCGACCAGTATGTAAGCCTCTTCAAGGTGCTTCGCAAGCATAAGGATGTTGTTAAGGTTGTCACATTCTGGAACCTCTCAGATAAGGACTCATGGGTGGGCACAGCAAACTATCCTCTCTTAGTAGATAAGGACCTCAATTATAAGGACGGCTACTATGCAGTACGCGACTTCGACGCAGCACTCGACAATGTTGAAATCAAGGAAGACTTCGTTCCAAACCCACTCAACCAGCCAGGTAAGCAGTACCCAATGGTTAACTCACAGGGTTACGCTCGTTTCCGCGTTGAAGCTCCAGATGCAAAGTCGGTAGTAGTTAGCCTTGGTCTCGGTGGCCGTGGCGGCACAGTGCTTCGCAAGAACAAGGATGGCGTTTGGGAAGGAACAACAGCAGGTCCTATGGACGAAGGTTTCCATTACTATCACCTTACAATCGACGGTGGTGTCGTAAATGATCCAGGCACAGGCAATTACTTCGGTTCATGCCGTTGGGAGAGCGGTATCGAAATCCCTGCTCACGATCAGGACTTCTACCAGCTCAAGAATGTGCCTCACGGACAGGTTCAGGAGATTCTCTTCCATTCACCAAGCACAAACGCAGAGCGTGTAGCTTATGTTTACACTCCAGCTGAGTACACTCAGAACCCTAAGAAGAAGTATCCAGTTCTTTACCTCCAGCATGGTTGGGGAGAGAATGAGACAACATGGCACATTCAGGGTCGTGCTGGCATCATCATGGATAACCTCATCGCTGAAGGCAAGTGCGATCCATTCATCATTGTTATGACATACGGCATGACAAATGAGGCTCGCTTCGGTTCTATTGGCTCATTCAGTGCTAGGGATTTCGAGACTGTTCTTTGCGACGAACTCATTCCTTATGTTGACAAGAACTTCCGCACAATTGCTAAGAAGGAAAAGCGCGCTATGGCAGGCCTCTCGATGGGTGGCATGGAGACACGCGCAATCACACTCTCTCGTCCTGACACATTCGACTACTGGGGTCTCTTCTCAGGTGGCACATACTCGCCTAAGGATCTTGAAGGCAAGAAGGCTCCTAAGTACATGTTCATGACATGTGGCAGCAAGGAGAATCCTGATGGCGTGAACAAGGCTGCTGCCGACCTTAAGGCTGCAGGCTTCAACGCTGATTCTTATGTTTCAGAGGGCACAGCTCACGAGTTCCTCACATGGCGTCGCAGCTTGAAGGAACTTGCTCCAAAGTTGTTCAAGTAATAATAAACACAGAGGACACTGAGGACTCAGAGTTATGTGTTGATTCAAATGAGAAAATAAAACTCTGAGTCCTCTGAGAACTCTGAGTTTAAATTTCATACAGGTTACTAAATATAATTGTATCAATAAGTCAAAGAACGCTTGCTTTTGCAATTTCGGGTGCAAAGGTAAGCGTTCTTTTTTTTGTCGGAATGCGTTTCGATGCGATTCGATGCGTTTCGATGCGATAAAGTTGAAAAACTTTCTAAGAGTTGAAAAAACTTCCTAAGATTTATCTTATCAACGCCATAACTTACTTTCTTAATATCTTTTTGCCATCCTTGATCACGATGCCTCGGTAAGCAGGAGATACTGGGAGACCAGTGAGAGAGTAAGCGTTTGAATCTCTGTGAGGTAGAGTGGTGTTGATGATTGAGGTCTCTTCTTCTGTGTTGAAAAGGTCAGAAAGAGTGAAGGCCTTGATTCCAGATGTTGTTGGGATGAGTAGATAGCAGCGGTTTGCCGCATTAGTAATGCTGGTGCCATCTGCTGTTTGCCAATAGAAACCAAGGTTATCTCCATAGGAATCGTAGGAGAATTTGTAATAGCTGCCTTCACCTGAAATAGTTTCAATATTTGAGGTGCCATGAAGTAGATTGCCAGAAATAGGATTTTCATCAGTTGTTCCATAAGACAGCTTATAAGTGCCATTGCTACCTTTTATTAATAGTGCTTCATGTGCTGGTACTATTGAGTTTTGAGGATAGCTCGCTGTCAATTGTATTTCTTTGTCGTTGTTGACAGCCTCAATTGTGTATCCAGTGAGTCCGTCGGGCATTACATAAGGATATTCGCTATAAAATGTTGCGTAGTCATGTGAAATGGAAATAAAAGGTGATGTATAGTAAGCAACTTTTGATACAACAACATACCCATTATTAGTTTCTTTGTTGTTGCAATCAAACACAAGTTTATAGTATTGATTACTTTTTGCTGAGGGTATAGAGAATTCCAGCTCACCGCTAGAGATATTCTCCTTCTTGTATTCAGTCAATCCTTCTGAAAAGTCTTTGTCCTCTGAGATTATAAGTGAAATAGAATTGACGGCTTTTGTTGATATTTCTGTGATGTTAACTTTTACCTTTACAATAGCTTTATCTATTGGGGATGTAGTTAATATGTATGAAGAACTACTAGATGCTTTTTTACCGCATTTTATGTAAGTCCAAGTCGAACTGTTTTGGTAATTATTAAAATTCTTTATTTCCCATGTGAAATCATCAATAGATGCTTCCCATGTGTGAGAATAATCATTAAATGTAATATTACTTGATTGGCTTGGGAAAGTCAAAACCTTATAAACCTGTTCCTGGGCTCCCACGCCCATTCCCCACATCATCACCAATGCAAGGACGGCAATTCTTAATTTCTCATTTTTCATTCTTCACTCCTCATTTATTTATCCATTCCTCATTTTTCACTTTTCATTATTCATTTCTCACTCTCCCTCTCATCCCCCAACTCCAACGCCAAGGTCAATCAGTTTCTCCATGTTCTTCTTGCCATGCTTTGAGTTGAGGTCGCAGTCCATGTTGCGGCATTTCTTGAACTGGCCCTTGATTTCGTCGCTCACGAGTTCAACGCAATCGACAGTGATGGCCTCATCTGTCACAACTCGCTTGCCCACTCCGAGCATGTCGCTCTTCTGAAGTCGGTCGAGATCCTGCACTCGCATCACGCCACCGTTGCGAGTGTTCACCACCATAAGCAATGAGTCGGTGCGGCTTGCTGTGCTTGCAAACACAACGCGCTGATTTGTAGCGCCATGATACTCGCTATCATATTCCTTCTCAAGCACATTGCTTACTGGCACATTCACCGCTGTGCCATCGGCATACACAATCACCACAAATTCGTCGTTCTCATACAGAGGCAGAGAAAGCGGAATATTGCCCATTTGTCGCTCCGACAGCTGATACTTGCCGCTGCCCAAGAGGTTGATGTATCGCAATGGCAATGAGTCTGTTGTGGCATTGTGATGCAGCATGCTTGTTGCAATCTGCTCGATGAATGCGCTTGCCTGGACAGTGTCCCACGATGTCACCTTCTTGTCGATGCTCTCCACCACAGTTGTTTCCTTCACCGACACAGCCTGCAAGCCCTCGTCCAGCATTGTCTGCTTGCGCTCTTCCTCGCTCGCATAGATAGAGTCGCGAATCTTGCGATACTCTTCGTAGCCCTGCTTGTCGTAGCGGTACACACTGTCGCCACGGCGCACGCAGTACTCTCCCTTGAATGGGAATCCTGTAGGAGATTGGTTCACCTTGATGATGCAGACATCATGCTGCGTGTTCTCCTTGTCGAAGTCGATGTGAACAAGCACATTGGCTGCATGAGGAGAAATCTTGTTGCTTATATATTTGTAAATGAAGCGGATGTACTCTTCCTTGTCGTTGCGGAAGAGGATGTTGTCCAAGTCGTTCTTCAAGCCCACGCCTTGTCCGTAGCGGTTCACACCGAGATAGATAATACCACCGCGAGTGTTGAGCATCTCGTCCACCACCTTGAGGATATTGTCCATCTGTGCCTCTGGGTCGAACTTGTTGGCGGTGCCGGCAAGATAAACGATACTTGTCTTGAACTCGCAGGTCACATCCTCCATTGCGCCGTAGTTCTTCAGGTTGCTCTCGTGGCCCTTCAAGTTCAGCAGGTTCTTAATCTGATTATGCACATCGGCAGCCTGACGGTCCAATCCCGACTGAATCAAGATGTTGTACGACAGTGCCAAACCTGCAATCTCGCTGATTATCTCATCCTCGCCAGCATTTTCCCATGTGTTGCGCAAGTCAATGTTGTGCTCAGGCTTGCCCAGCCAGCTAATCAGCTGCACCTGATTGAAACGCTTGCGCAGGATGATGTTCTGAGTGAACATTTCTCCGTTCACATTCTCCAGCTCAATCAGCTTATTCTCGTCAATCACATTGTTGATGGCAAAATAGTTCAGCAGCTCAATCAGGTCCATTCGTCCGTTGTAGAAGCTGCGCTTATCCTCCATGCCAAGCAGTCTTGCCAAAATGCGTGCCACAGCAAGGTAGTTGTAGCTTGTCAGGTAGTCGTTTTGCAAGATAGCGATGCGATCCACAATCAGCATCAGCTCAACCACATGTGAGCGCAGCATGGTAGGCACCGTTGACTTCTCCATCGTAGCCAGCATCTTCTTGCGCTCGTACTCCTTTGCAGTGCAATACTCTGAGTATGCGGACATTAACCTTGCAAAAGCCTCGCTCGGAGTGAACACTTTCTGCGCAGGCTCCAGATCGACAAATGCCAATTTCATTGAGTGATAGTCGTCGTCGAATCCGCTGTATGCAGCAGTAAGCCTTGTGTTCTTCTCAAGCTTTTCTGACAGCATGACCGTCATAGGGAATCCCTCAAAGCTAATGCCACGCTGCATGCCGAAGTCAGCCAGATAGCTGTCGCCCACAGAACAAGAAAACTCTCTGCCTTCCCACACGCTCTCCTTGATGAACTCGTCAATTCCGTCCTTCAGGCTCATGTGGTAAGTGCCGTCATCATCCACGCTATCTACCTTCGCCATGAACTTAAGCTTATATCCGTAGGCATCGCAGAAGTTGCGAGCAAACGCATGGTTCAGGTAGCTCACAATGTCCGCAAGGTCGATGTATGCCTCGCCCCTGATGTTCTTGTCCAGGATGGTGCACACAAAGCAGTCGTTCTCGCTGTCCACAGCCTTGTCTATCGTGATCATTGTCTCGTCGCCCTCAGCCAGGAACTGTCTCACATGCTTCTGCGGCTCCACCTTTGCATGCTCGCTGAACAGCAAGTTCTCGATGTCGCGCCACATATTCTTATATGGCAGAATATCAGTCGTGTTCAGGCTGTCAGTGCTCACTTTGTCGTTCACTCTCACCTCAATGTTGTTCCAAGGCAAGAGTCCCTCAGGCAGAGCATTGCGAGTGTTGGCGTTCACCTCCGTTGGCAGCAGCTGAATCCTGTCCTTTGCAATCTGCAAGCGCACATTGTTGTTCTCAAACTTCCACTCAGCGTCACACTCCTCCAGCTCTCTGTTGCTCATCTCGCTGTTCAGGTAGCTCGCAATCAGATCCACAGCCTTAGAGCGGTAGAGCGAATACATAGGAATGCCGAAAGATGTCTGTCCGAGCAAGAACTCATAGGCTCTGCCAAACATTGGCATACTCTTGCCCAGAGCCTTATAGCTTGCATATCTATACAAGCGCGCAGTGCTCAGATTGCGGTCAAAAACATTGTCGTCATTCTCGTCGCCCAGCGTCAGCTGCACCACCAACGCTCTCATTGTGTTGTCGATAGCCGACGAGTTGCCAGCCAGTGAGCTCAGTTTGTCGTCAGTGCTCTGAATGTAGCGATCCAGCGCACGAATCATGACCGTGCGGAAAGGATACTGCTTCCAGATCTCTATTTGTCGAGTGAAGATGATAGAGAATAACTCCTCGATGCTGAACTCCATCAGTTCAGGTTTCAGCACAAACAGACACATCATGATGTTGATGTGCTTATGAGGATGATACACAAAGCCAGATTTCTTCAGCTTTGCAAATAAATCATTTATGTAAGCTTTCGAACCCATCTCAGGGTTCTCCGTGTCATTTAAAGTCAGCTCCTTGGCCTGTATATAATAGCTTGTGTATTCTGCAATTAGTGTAAGTCGTTCTTGGAATGAGTTGCGTAGTTGAATATCATTGTCATAAAAATTGAGGAACTCCGAGTTCTCCAGCAGTTCTATGCACCTTCGCTTAATCTGCTCAAAATCTGTGGTTACGCTTGCGAATCGCGAAATCCATTCTTGGCAGTCGAGCTCAAAAGTCTCCGCGTCCGTGTTAAGCAAAAGAGTCATAAAACCGTCCTTGTCCCAGGACTCAGGCATCAGATACTGCCTCAGGTATTCCTCGCCGCTATTCGCCACGATTATTCTCTCAACTTCATCATTCATAAAATAATCTAAAAAGCTTTAATGATATAAAATCAAGTTAGTAATAAAATATATAAAATTGATAATAAAACATGCAAAGATAATATTTTCTTGCAACAATCATGCATGAAAACTATAGAAAACTTGGGAAAATAAAAGAAAATAATGCGAAAGTACTGCCCACAGAGGCACAGAGGAACACAGAGAAACGATAACTGCCATGCGGATAGTGGGAGTTCACGGAGTGCCTGACGGCATTGCTGATGCCATTCCGGATGGCTCTGTGTCCTCCATGGTCGTGAAGCGACCTCTGTGTTATCCAAAGAAATTCTCTGAGAACTCTGTGTCTCTGTGGGAAGTCAAAAATTTATAACATTGCCAATATATTTCAGTGAGAAAAGCTTGACGCTTCCCTCACTTCACCCCTTTCTTCGTGTGCACAATTATAGCCCCATTAGCTCCACGCGATCCATAGATGCCTGCCTCGCGCATTACCTCCACATAGTCAACATCATACACGCTGACCATGTCGAGAGTAGAGACAACCACGCCATCGACCACAAAGAGGGGAGTGGTGTCGAGGTTGATGCTGTTCACGCCACGGATGTTTGCTGTGGCAGGGTCGCCAGGAGCACCCGAGGTGCTGATGTTAAGTCCTGCCACCTTGCCTTGCAACGCAGCCAGAATACTAGTCTTGCCCGAGCGAATCAGCTCCTCACCGCTGATGCCCCCTCGGCTCGTGGTGCATTCTCTCTGTTTCACAAACCCATAGCCTAAGTCCACAAGTTGCTCATCCTCACAACATTCCAACTGGTCGGCAAGCTTGATTCTTATGCTCAGTTTCCCATCCACTGGGATGTCGTACATAGTCTTCTTATACCGCAGGTGAAGAGTGTCCGTAGCTCCAACATTCGTGAGTCCGAAATGCCCTTTCTTATTGCTTATGGCATAGCGTCTCTCATCCTTCACCCAGATGCGCACCCCTTTCATTGGCAGCCCCATCATGTCGGTGATGATGCCGTTGAAAGGAACATTCTTTGTCGGGTCATCCCCCTGATAGTCAGCATGCATAGGAGTGTGTGCATGCATGCCAAAGGCGATGCAAAGGAGTAATATTGTGCAGAGAATTTGTTTCATGTTGATATTGAGACTTGAGTCATAAAATGGCTCCGCTATATAATCTAACTGACAACATGTCGATATATATTAAACATAGGTAAAAATAAGTCTTTGTGTTATCATGCAAATTGTACAACAGAGTTTTGTATTTAGCCTACAAAAGTAATGAAATTAATACAGTTCAGCAATAAATAAACAAAAAAAAAGTGGCTCTGTAGTATATTTTGACTGATTTCCTCATACAGAGTAACGGATGTGTCATGTTCATCTTGAGCACTCTGTGAGTGCCCCTAATACTCCCCCAAACTCTCTGCCTTTGACGCTTCATCGCTTCCGCCTTACAAGCCATAACGCTTCTGCCTGATAAGCGATGACGCGTTAGCCTTGCTCGTCTTTAGTGGTGTGACTCACACCACATATACCGGTGTGACTCATATCGCTTTGGTGGTGTGACTCACACCACTAAAAGCTTCTAAAGGGACTGCTAACATAGGTTTCCTTTGTCTGTCTGCGCAGGTGCAACGCAATGCGTTTCAAAGAGAAATCAATGTAACAAAAGTTTCCTGTGATGAACATTTGGCAAATTGCAAACAAAAAAGGCTACCTTTCGGCAGCCTTTCATTATAAGTATATGATGTTAGTTTGGGATTGCTTTTATTTCATCTCCCACCAGTCCCAGCGGAAGAGGTCTTTCTGTGAAGGACCAGCAAACTTGAAGACGAGATCATGCTTGCCCTTGCAGTTCTTGAGTGAGCAAGTGGCTGTGCGGTAAGCATCGACGCTTTCTGTGCATGGCACTTCGAGTGTGCCAACGAGAGGGCCATTTGCATTGTTGAGGTGAATCTCAATGATGCTGCCTTCTGTCATTGATGCTACTGATGCTGTGAATGTCTTTGCGCCCTTGCCGAAGTCAACATTGCGGAGAGTGAGTGTTTCGCCTTCGTCGATGTTGCAAACATAGAGGTTGTTGCGGTCGTAAGTCTTAGAGTCTTTTACGAGGGAGAGAACGCCTGTCTTCAATCCCCAGCCCCATGCCATTGTCTCTGCCTGTACTTTCTGGAAAGGATTGAATGTGTCAACAGGCTTGATGCGAGTCTCCTTGAAGTATGGAGATTCCTTGATTGTGCCGTCGGCATTGTAGTGCATTGGAGCTACAGACACGGAGCGACGCTCGTGGTGCTCTGGCATCTGAAGGCGAAGAAGGTCGTAGTTGAGACCGAAGACATAGCTGTTGCCTTTGTAGTCGATGATGCCCGGGTGGTTGCCGCGTGTTTTTGGAGTGTGATTCATGATGTGGCCTTTCCATTCCCATGGGCCTTCTGGGCCTTTGCTCATTGCGTAGCCAATGCCCTCAGGACAGCATGTCGATGCAAATGCTAAGTAGTAGTTGCCGTTGCGCTTCCAGAACCATGGGCCTTCTTGATAGTCATTGATCTTTGGGTGCTGAACGATTTCGCCGCTGTATGAGATCATGTCTTCGTTGAGACGAACATGGTAGAGGTTAGGGTTGCCCCAGTACATGTATGCCTGGCCATCGTCGTCAATCCATACTGTTGGGTCGATGTCGAACCAGTGCTCTTTCTGCCATACAAGTGGATGACCGAGCGGGTCGATGAACGGACCGTAAGGGGAGTCGCTGACGAGAACGCCAATTCCGTTGCCGTGGATAGGGCAATACATGTAGAACTTGCCGTTGCGGTATATTACCTGCTCTGCCCATGCTCCATTGTCTTTGTGGAACCATGTGCCGAAGCTCTTGAGCGAAGCTACTGCTCCGTGGTTTGTCCAGTTGACCATGTCGGTGGATGTGTAGAGGAGCCAGTCTTTCATCTTGAAGCCGTCGGCATCGTCTTCATCGTGAGTGGTGTAGAGGAATACGGTGTCGTTGTACACATAAGGAGCTGGGTCGGCTGTGTACTCTGTCTGAATGATTGGCATCTGAGCGAAAGCGCTTGTGCTGAGCAACATGGTGCCAATTGCAGTGAGGATAGTTTTTCTCATTGATGTATAAATTTTATAAAAAGTATTTTAGCGTTTAGTGATAATAATAACTTATAAAGTTTTAAACACAGAGTACTCAGAGTTATATCTTAATCCGAATGGGAATTTCAAACTCTGAGTCCTCCGAGAACTCTGAGTTTAAACTTTATAAGTTATTTCTTACATTTTCTTAATTATTTTAGTAGTTGTTCCGTCGGGATGCTTCACAATGTTGATGCCTCGCTGTGGAGCGGCAATCTTTGTGCCGGAAATGGTGTAGAACTCATCTTTGCCATTTGTGGCTTGAGGAGTGTTGATGCCGTCAACATAAGAAGTGGAGTTGAAGCGCCACCAGTCGAAGTTGAAGCAGTTCTTTGTGGTAGAGCCAAGGAAGCGGAAATAAATGTCCTTCACCCCAGAGAGTGCTTCAGGTTTTGTGAGCTCGACTGTAAGTTCTTGCCACACATCGTCGCCTCCGGTGTCAGGAACGGTGATTGTTCCGTAGGTGGTGCCACCTGTGGAGGCAGAGCAGATGACAATCTTGCCTCGTCCGAAGTTGCTTGCCACTCTTACGGTGATGCTTGCCACGCTGTCGCCAAACTCTACATTGCGCACTTTGATGTAGTCACCGCTATGAATATCAGTGATGTATATCTGCTTTTCGGTTTCGCCTGTGACTTCATTCTTTTCTTTTGCTTCTGCACTCTTGAGGCCGCTGCTCATGGCGATTGTCTCTGCTTCTTGGCGCTGGTAGGGATTGAGTGTGCCAATAGGCTTCACTCCTGCTTTTGTTGCTTTGATTTGCGGAATTGTGCCGTCAGCATTGTAGTTGAACTCTTCCACAGCAACGGAACGGGTGAAACCTCCGCCGCCTGGCAACCAGCCTGTGTGGTAGAAAAAGTAGTTGTGCCCTTTGAATGTGCAGATGCCTGCGTGATTGGTGAAGCTGTTGGTGTCTTGCTGGCGCATGATTTGCCCACGATAGGTCCATGGGCCTGTTGGACTGTCGGAAGTGGAATATGAGATGTGCTCGGGCACTCCTCCTGCGGCATACATAAGATAGTAGATTCCGTCTCGCTTCATGAGCCAAGGGCCTTCTTCGTAGAGGTCGATGTAGTCGCTGTTCTTTTTCCCCTCGGGAATATCTTTAGGACCGCCGAAAGAAGCTTCGTCTTGTATGAACTCCCAGATTCCGTCTTGCTCTTTGCGCACATGGTTGCCTTTGACAGTCCATGTCTTGCTGTAGCCCAGCATTGTGCTGCTGAGCTTGGCAATGAAACAGCCCGGATTGCCCCATACAAGATAGGCAGTACCATCATCGTCTATGAATGGGGATGGGTCGATGTATCCCCATCCGCCACTTATGAGAGGTTTCTTGAGCTTATCTTTGAAAGGTCCTATTGGCGAATCGCTTTCTGCCACTCCAATGGCTTTGCCGCCACCATTCTTGTTGTCACAGCAAACATACCAGTAATACTTATCTCCTTTGCGTATGCATTGGCTTGCCCATGCGGTGTCTTTGCCTCCCCAACTGAAAGTGGACAGAGGAAGGCAGGCTCCGTGGTCAGTCCAGTTGACCATGTCGGCTGTGGAATACACTCGCCACTCATTCATCACATACCAGTCGGGCCCTTCGTCGCGGTCAATATAGACATAGAGTCTGTCGCCATCAACCATAGGCGCAGGGTCGGCTGTGTAGCAAGTCTGAACGATAGGGTTCTGCGCTTGAAGCGAACACATCGTGCAAAATGTCATTGCAATAGCGGTAGCAAATTTGTTTATATGCATGGGGAAATGAAGTTGTGTTGATTGTTTATTACATGCTGATTCTCTGTGCCTTGCCTTCGTAAATCACAGTCTTTTCTGCTTTTCCGATGACATTGATGCGGAAACTGCGAGTGTTGTCCATGCCTTCGAATGAGCCTTTGCGGTCGCTGATTGTGAGGGTGTGAGTCTTGTCATTCCATGTGAAACGGATTGTTGCGCTCTTGCCCTGCTCGTAGTTGTAGTTGTCGCCCTCGTCTTCGTAGAGAGTGAAGTCAGCATTGGCACCTGGATACACCTTTATTTCAAGTGGCTCATCGATTTTCTGGCTTGAATACTGGAGCACTGGTCCCATAGGAACGATGCTGCCCTGACGAACGAAAAGAGGAATCTGGTTGATAGGAGTTGCTGCGTCTATCCACTGACCTCCAGCATATTCCTCACCAGTCCAGTTGTTTGTCCATTTGCAGCCCTTTGGCAGATACACCTTTCGAGTTTTTGCTTCTGGCTCTGTGACAGGGCATACAAGGAATGCTGGACCGAACATGTACTCGTCCTTGATGTCAAGCACTTCTGTGTCGTTGGCGAAATCGAAGGCAAGAAGTCGTGCCATTGTGTATTGCTCGTTTGTCACCTTTGCGGCAAGGCTGTATGTGTATGGCAGCATCTTGTAGCGTAAGTGTATCATGTCGAGAATGGCGTCGTAGAAAGGTGTGCCAGGCTCTCCGAATCTCCAGATTTCACGAGGCGTGTCGGAACCGTGGCTGCGCAGCATTGGGAGGAATGTGCCCCACTGGAACATGCGAGTGTAGTATTCGCGGTAGGCTGGGTCATTGCATCCCTTAGGGAATTCTCCGATGTAGAACCAGCGTCTGAATCGGTCGCCGTTTGTGAAGAAAGAGCCAACATCAACGCTCCAGTATGGGCAGCCAGACGCCATGAAGTTGAGTCCGCCTGGAATCTGCTTGCGGAACGATTCCCATGAAGCATAAGTGTCGCCATTCCAAGTGATTGTGCTGTAACGCTGCTGTCCTGCATAGCTTGAACGAGTAAGGTTTACGACACGCTTCTCGGCTGATGCCTTGCGCTGATTCTCATAGATGCCCATTGCATGATAGAGCGAATAGAGGTTAGAGCGGTCTTCGCCAAGTGCCTCGGAGAGAATCTTCTTGGTTGACTCGTAGCGTTCCTTATGATTGTTGTGGGAATAGTTAGGGATATTCTTCCAGTCGCCATCAAGCGGCTCTGAACAGTCGCACCACCAAGCATCAAAGCCTTTGCTGAAGAACTCTCGGTCGGCGTATGACCAATAGTAGTCGCGAGCTGCTGGTGAGAATGCGTCATAAACAGAGTGCTCAAGCATGAATCCGCGCTTCTTGAAGTCCTCTGCCTGTGGACAATACTGAGGATTAGGCCAGATTGACACCATGAGCTTTGCATTGAGAGCGTGAACAGAGTCTGCCATAGCCTTAGGGTCTGGATAGAACTTAGGATCCATGTGCATGTAGCCCCAACCCTCAGGCCAGTAGTTCCAGTCTTGCACCACCATGTCGAGCGGCACCTGACGGCGGCGATATTCCTTCACGATGTCAACTACTTCTTGCTGAGAGCAATAGCGCTCCTTCGACTGTGTGTAGCCAAAGAGGTAGCGTGGCATCATTGGACTGTCGCCAGTGAGATAGCGGTACTGCTTCACTACTGCATCAAGGTTGTGGCCCTTCATGAAGTAGTAGTCCTGGCACTTTGCTGATTCGAATGTGACATCAGCCCCCGACTCTGGGTTATTCATGTCGAAAGGAATGATAGTCATAGCACATCCTGCGTCGAACAGCAAGCCATAGCCTTTTGTAGATGTGAGAACAGGTACGGTTGCCTTGAGGTTGTGCTGTGTGAGATACTGAGTCTTGCCTCTGAGGTTCATGTAGTCCTCAATGTGTGAGCCAAGGCCATAAATGCCCTCGTCTTTCTGCCAAGAGAAGCGCACATCAAACTCCCATTTGTGGCCAATAGTGTCGTAGCGAAGAATATCCTTCTCCACCTTTTGACCATCGGCAGACTGCACGGTGCGTGTTGAAGATTCGTCATAAACAGGAGTTGTTAAGACGCGATAATTAGCTTGTCTTGCATAAGCTCTGCCAGTATTTGTTTCGCTCAGCAGCACCTTGCCTGTCTTCTTGTCTTTGAAAGTGAAAGCTTCTGTGGCTTTATCATATTCCACAATCAGGCTGTCACTCATGTAGATATGCTTCTTCTTGTTGTCCTTTTCCTTCACGAAGCTTTGGCTGCCCGCTTTGCGGAGCACCACTCCTGTGGCATTGCCCTCAGGGGAATAGTCAGGCTGCACACCGAAATTGATGCGCACGATATTCTGTGTGATGAACTCCACGCGTTGGTATCCTTGCTTTGGCCATTGTGCATGAGCACAAAGCACAAATGCGAACAGAATGTAGAAAAGTATAGTTCTCTTATTCATAGGTATAGAGTTAGTTGTGTATATTTGCAACGACAGCCTTAGTAATTTTTATTACTAGTAATAATTTCTTTTATATTACTTAGTAATAATTTCTTGTACATTACTTACTGACGCATCATTGCTCAATACTACTTCTTAAATATTTTAGTTGTTGTGCCATCGGCTTTCTTCACAATGTTAATGCCTTTTTGAGGAGCATTCAAGCGAACACCGTTTACATTGTAATAAGCAGGCTTTGCTGTTGCCTCTGTTGCAGGCTGGAAGATGCCGACAGGAGTCTCGCCGTCATTGCTGAGGAACACTTCAGAGATATACACTGCAGAACCTGCTGTGTTAGTGATGCCAAGCATGCGAATGTTGCTTGGGTCAACCACACCCTTTCCGTCTGTAGTTTTAAGATCTTTAAGGTCAATAACAGCTTCTGTTAATCCTTTAAGCTTGTATTCGAAGTGATTAGTTCCCCAGTAGTCCTGCTTGTCAAAAATCTTGAGAATAGTGGTTGTACGAACTTGTGAATAGAACTTAATCACAAGATATTTATACTCAGAAAGGTCAAGAGGCTTAAAATATTCCCATCCAGCGAAACCGTTTTCGGCAGTTTTGATGTTTGCAAGATTCTGGTCATTAATACTTGGGAAAGAAACTGTTCCCTTCTGATAGATAGAAGGATTTAAATACATCTTGTCGAATGGGAAGCAATCAGGAGCTGTAGGCTGCTCAACATATTCCTTTGGATTGTTCATGATATCAAGCATCTTTTCAGCATAGCGCTTGCCAATCATGCGGTAGCCCTCGGCTGTGAAGTGAAGTCCGTCGCCTCTCTGAGGGCAGCCTGCAGAACTGATGACATGAGCATTCTTAATTGTGTTAGGCAACTGTGCGATAATGGCATTGTGTCCCCAGCATGCGCCGCCTTCCTTCTGGCCAACAGTCTCACCTGCAAGGATAGGAGTCTCCTGAGGATCAAGGTTAAGCTCGTCGCAAATGCGAGTGTAAACCTTCTTTACCTTCATCAGCCATTCTTTCTGTGTATTGTCTGAACATCCCTGATGGAAGAGAATGCCTTTAATCACGCCCTTCTTCTGTGCAATTTTCGCCATGTCAATAAGGCGGCGGTATGGGTTCATGTCATATTCCTTACAATAGTTCACATACCAGCCTTCTTTGTTGTCAAAGTAACCTTTTACCTGACTTACATCCTCATCAAACAGCTCGATAGGAGCGCCACCAACAGCTACATGCACAACGCCAATTGAGATGCTGTCTGGCAGATTCTCAATCATTGTGCGTCCGAAGTAGTCGGCAGGAGTAAGACCAGTTCCCTGTCGGCAGAGTGGTGGAGTGGCAGCATACCAACTGCCTTTCTTGCGTCCCAAGCTTGGCATGTCCACGCAAGAGAGCATCTTGAAGCGAGTGCCAGGGCTCTTCTTGTCTTGCGCTTCAGGGGTTGCGTTGCCTTCCATGTTTGATTGTCCGAAGCAGAGGTAGATGTGAAAGTTCGGATCTGGTGTCTGTGCATTGATTCCGATAGAGCAGAGCATCATTGCACAAGCACAGAGGATTGTAAGATAAAAGTGTTTCATGTTCTTATATTATTTGAAATTCCATTTGTCAAGAGTGTATAGCTCAGGACCTTTGCGTCCTTTGAATACGAGGTAGATGTCATGCTTGCCTTTTGGTGTGCGTACATCTTTTGTTGTGAAAGTCTTGAACTTCTCCCAGCCGCCAGTGTGAGGCACTTTGATAGTAGCAATCAAATCGCCCTTGAGACTGTCAGCATGCACCTCAAGGGTGCCTCCGCGCAATGCGCTTGCAGCGGTGATGCTGAAAGACTTAGCTTGTCGTGAGCCGAAATTCACTTCACGCACCTTTATCCAGTCGCCATTGTGAATGTCAGAAACATACACATTGTTATGGCCGTTAGGCTGAGTGTGTATGCCAACAGAGTATGCCATAGTCTCAGCCTCTACTGTCTGGAAAGGATTGAAAGTGCCGATTGGAGCAACGCCTTCCTTGTCTGCGTGGAGCTCAGGGATTGTGCCGTCAGCATTGTACTGGAACTCTTTCACAGCCACGCTTCTGCCGAAACCGCCACCGCCAGGCAGCCAGCCTGTGTGATAGAAGAAGTAGCTGTGCCCTTTGAAATCTGCCAAGCCCGAGTGATTAGTGAATGAACTCTGCTCGTTTTTAGGCATGATGACTCCCTGGTAGGTCCAAGGGCCAGTAGGAGAATCAGCCATTGCGTATGAAATATTCTCTGGTATGCCGTGAGAAGCATACATCATATAGTATTTGCCATTTCTTTTCTGAATCCAAGGTCCTTCAGTGTAGCCGTCAAGACCGGTCATGTCCATTTCGTGGACACCATCCTTAAAGGAAATCATGTCGTCGTTGAGACGAGCATAGAAAATCTTTGGGTTGCCCCAATACAGCCATGCCTGGCCATCGTCGTCGATGAAGACGGTTGGGTCAATGTAAGCCCAGTTGCCGTCAGCAAGAGGTTTGCCAATTGGGTCAACAAAAGGACCTGTTGGCGTTTTGCCTACAGCCACTCCGATAGCCATCGCTCCTGTGAGGTTAGAGTGGAGAGGAACATAGAAATAGTATTTGCCATTTCTTTCGATGCATTGAGGAGCCCATGCGCGGTCATCTCCCCATGAGAAAGATTCGATAGCGAGCGGTGATCCGTGGTCGCGCCAGTTCACCATGTCCTGAGTGGAATACACGCGCCACTCCTGCATCCAGAAAAAGTCTGCGTTGTCTTCGTCGTGTCCTGTATATATATATAATGTGTTTCCGTCCACCATAGGAGCAGGATCGGTAGTGAACCATGTCTGTACTACAGGGTTCTGAGCGTATGAAGCTTGTGCAATTAATAGAGGTAAAGTAAATGCAGCAATTTTTCGTAAATAATTCTTCATATAAGTAACTGTTCTAAATTAATTTTATAATCACAAATGACCACTTTGTTTTATTTCGAACACGAACCCCGAAGGGCTCGACGCAGTCAATTTCTCGAATCTGACGAAAAAAAAGATTGGCTACGCTGAGATAAATGTTCGTGTTATTAGTGAGATTGGCTTCGCCCAGCTAAAGATTCGTGTTCGTTATTATAAAAATAATTGGCTACGCGAGCAAAAGGTTGTGTTCACTTGCTTAGTAAAAAAGTTTTGTTATTAAAAGTAGTTGATTTGTATGCAAAGATAATAAAAATAAATGAAACCCCCTCCCTCAAAGTATGAGAGAGGGGATTTTTTATGATTGATAAGTTATAAAACTTACTTGAGGATCTTGCGGACAGAGCCATCAGACATCTTAACGATGTTGATGCCGCGCTGCAATGAGTTCTGACGAACACCGCTTACAGAGTAGATAGCACCAGCCTGAGCAGCAGTCTTAGTAGCCTGAACACCTGTTGTCATCTCCTTGCCGAGGTAGAAGAGCTTCCAGTTGTCCATAACAACCCAGTCACCGCCGATGAGAGTGTCCTTGCGGATACCAAATGTGATAGAACCACCTTCTTCTACATAAACTTCGACAGAGTTGATGTAAGCTTCTGGGCTCTTCTCGAAGCGCTGTGAGATACCCCAAAGAGATGCAGGATAGAAGTAGTATTCATCCTCGAAATCATCGTAGATCTTGTTATCCCACCACCAGTCAGTCTTACCGTTTTCTTCATCAAGGTCTTCGTAAGAGATTTCACCTGTTTCAGGATCTGTTACTTCGTTCTTGAACTGATAGTTCCAGTGCTCGAGCCATACGATGTTGCCATCTGCGTCAGCATCAGGAGCTTCAACCATCTTGTCGCGGAATGAATCCATAGAGCGAGTAGTTGACTTATAAGAAGCCATAGAACAGATAGAAGTTTCGTTCTTGTTAGCGTAGAGCTTAGCGTTCTGGTTGTCCCAGAATTCCATTTCCTCTGCAGCATTTGTCCAGCTGTTCCATGCGTCCTGAGCACCACCTCCATCACGGTAGATAGCCTGAACCTGGATGCGGTAAGTACCTACAGGGAGAGAGTAGATAGTCTGATAAGTGTTGAAATTAGTGTTCCACTTTTCAGCTGTATGTGGCTTTTCTACAGAAGATGGGTCGAAGTTGAATGTGAGGTTGTCACCTGACCAACCCTTCTGGTCTTCATCGTACTTAGGGTTAACGATGAGTGCAGTGATTTCAACAGGATTAGTTTCAGAAGCCTTGTCTGCTCCGAGAGAAGCGAGAGTTGCCTCGTTGAATGGCTTAGCAAGCTCTTCGAGGTACTTGTTGATAGCAGCCTCGTCAACATATTTATTAAGTTCTGAAGCCTGAGATGTGAGAACAGTCTGGAGTGGCTCGTAAGTCTTAGCAAGTTCAGCCATGCTGACACGAGTGTCTGTGTATTTCTCGTAAGCAGCATAGTCCTTGTCGAGCTGCTGTGCCTGAGTGTAAGTTGCGTCCTCACGGTCAGGGAACTCAAGTGCATTTGTCCATGCTGGAGTGAGGATATTTACCTCTGTAGCAGACTCATATCTGTCCATGAGACCCTCATACTTGCCTGCGAGATCCCAGCCAGCCATGTAAGAGTTTGCGTCCTTAATGTACTCGTTGATTTCTTTGAGCTGAACAACTGCGAGAGCAAAAGCATCTTCGTCTTCAACCTTTTCAGGAAGAGCATCAATCATCTTCTTAACGATAGCTGAGTCACCCTGGAGAACGAGCTCAGAAACAGCTTCCTTAGCGCTTTCGTACTTAGGAGCGAGGAGAGCTGTGAAGTCTGGCTTCTCACCAAAGTAGTAGAGACGGAAGCCTGTGAATGCAGCGAAACCATTGTCGCGTGAAGAAATGAGAACCTCGCCGTCAGTAACCTGAATCATGTCAGTCTCAATTTCCTGCCACTGGTTTACATCATTGCCCCACCAGCCGCCTGGCTGGAGATATGGAGAGAATGACTCCATTGTGCTGCTCTTGATGTAGATCTGGTTGCGGCAGTTGCCATTCCAGTCATTGCTCCAAGTCTGAGCGAATGCCTTAAGCTTGTAGTAACCGTTAGGAATACCTGCAACGAGCTGGCTTACATCATGGTAGCCCTCATGTGGCATATCCCACTTCTTGATACAAGTATATTTGTCGTTCCAGTAAACCTCAAGGCCACCGCCCTCAGTGCCTTCCTGATACCATACACCAGGAGTGCCCTTCTTGCCGTTTACATTAACGCCGCTTGCGATGTTCTTGATAGTACCGTTAACATCGTCCTTTTCTGCGTATGTAACTTCGTCGCCTGCAGCCTCATCATAAAGATGTGCGAGAGCAGCCTCGTTAGGGATGTATCTGCCTTCTTCCTCGCTCCATACTGGCTCGTAATCTGGCAAGCAGAACCAAGGATAGCTTATGAATGCAGTGTAGTCATACATGCCGTCCTTAGCCTCCTGTGACTGGAGATAAGCACCGCGAGCCTCGATGAGGGCATCGTAAGCAGTCTCGAATGATGCGAATGAATCAGTATCGTAGTTGATTTCGAAGTTCTCGTCAAGATAGCTGTTAGCCTTCTCGATTGCAGCCTCGAATGCAGCCTTGCCAGGGTAGTTAGTAGAACCAGCGAGGTTCTTCATGCCCTTAACTGCGTTTACAAGGTTGTCGTGGAATGCGAGACATGCAGCAGCTTCCATGTAGAGCTTCTTTACGCCTTCGAGAGTCTCAAGGCACTCTTCCTTGCTGAGGTTGTCAACATAAGAAGCATCATACTCATTCTCGATAAGAGCATCGTTGATGAGAGTGTAAAGCAAACCTGGGTTGTTGTCCTGGATTGCCTCACAGTTCTTGATGTAAGTCTTGATTTCGTCCTGAAGTGCAGCAAGCTCAGCAGCTTCGCCAGCCTCGCCCTCATAGTAGAGCTTGAAGTTAGTAGCCATGAATGAGTCTGCTTCCTTAGCTTCCTTCTTAGAAACACCAATTCTTACATAGCCATCCTGTGCAAGGAAGAAGTTTACAGTGTTGTACTTAACACCAGTTTCAGCATCGCTGTATGGCTTGTACTTGCCAGCATTGAACCATGCAAGAGAACCTGGCACTGAGCAAGGACCCCAGCCTTTATCTCCGTAATTGCCATCGGACATATCCCATGTACTCTCATCGCCAGCAGCAGCCATGTCATAAATCTGTGAGTCCTGGAAGTCGAAAAGACGAGGCATCAAAGGATTCTTGAATGTGCGAGCAGCAAGGAACTCATCGCTGTCGATGTTGTAAGCTCCGTTCTGAACATAGAGAACAGCATTGTCCTGCCATGCCTCAGTGTTGAAAATGCCTGGGTCTTCTGCCCAAGAGTTACCGCAACGGTAGTAGCCCTGGCACTCCAAACGGTACATACCAGCAGGAAGCTCTACATACTGATAGAGATCTGCGTCTGCACCATCGTAAACCTCGAAGAGGCCTCCTGTCTGAGTAGTGCTGCCCTTAGAAGCCTCGTACTTCCAGAAGTCCATAGGGTTGTTCTCAAAGCTGAGGTTACCCCACTTCACCTGGTCAGTGATCTCCTGTCCGACATTCCATGTCTGGGCAAAAGATGCTGTCATGCTTGCAATAAGCAATGACGCTGTGAGTAAAAGTTTTCTCATAAAAATGAAATTAATTAATAAATAGATGTAATAAAGTGTTCTCTTTAGGTGCAAAAAAAAGATTGATACATTATTAGTTTAATAGGTGAAAGAATGCAACATCTTCGTTAATGCACTCCGTTTTTTTTGACGGTGCAAAATTATATATAATTATGTATATATACAACACGTGTTTTCAAATTTGCAATAAATTTGTCGATTTGTTTATATAAAATATCGTTTTTCAAGGGGTAGAGACATGGCGTAACATACCCTGCTTTTGCTGATGTTTCATATCTTACAGCATTAATTTACATTTCTTATAGCAAATATTCTCTCCGAAAACTTGCAACAATATGTAAAAAATGATACCTTTGCACACCTATTTACAACTAACTGCAATATTTCTGTAGAACTTTATTTTTACTGCCTGATATGAAAAAACATATATATGTAACACTGATTTCATTGTTTATTTGCATTGCTGTCAATGCCCAGATGTCGCGTTTGTACACTATGGAGCAGGGCTTGACAACCACTCGCCTCAGTTCATCTTATATTGATCGTGACGGATTGCTGTGGGTGATGGGAGAGCACATGCTTGCGTTCTTTGATGGTGGCAGTTTCCACTCAGTCATAGACGAAAAGTCGGACTTGGCCAACAAGATTTCAGTTGTGTACACCATGGCTCAGATAGGAGACAACGAGTATTATATTGGCACGGGCTATGGATTATTTTTATTCGACTCAAAGCAATACACATTCACTCAGATAGACTTAGGAGAGCCAAAGGTGAAAGGGGCAATACCTGGCTATCCTATTTCCTCAATAAACCTTGCTGACGAAGAGAATAGGGCAGTTGTTACCACCTCTGGCTTCGGCACCTTCATGGTTGATTACAAGAATCACAAAATAGACAAAAAGCTCTCTGATGAAATTAGCAACACGATTGAGGATAAGTTTGTCTATGCAACGATAAAAGATAAAAATGGCAACTACTGGTTCAGCACATCTATTGAACCAATCATTAGGATAGATGCAAAAACTCACAAGAGAGAGCCAGTCAACATTGCGCCTGAGCTGGAGAATAAGCTGAAGATCAGCAATCCAATCATGTGTATGTGTGTGGATGAGAAGACTCACAATGTCATTATGGGAGCTCCGGGCGTGGGCGTGCTTATATACGACAGCAAGTCTAACACAGTTAGAGAGATAGCTGGCAACAGCCGCTACATCAACGCTCGCTCTGTCATATACACAAAGCTTCAAGATGTGTTTGTCGGCACTGACAACAACGGAATCATGAAGTTTTCACGCGAAGACGAGTCGCTCAAGCCTGTGGAGTGGTCTGCCCCTGGACATGATTTGCGGGTGAGCAAGGTGCATCACATGGTGGAGGATGCTGAAGGAAATCTTGTTGCCTCTTTATATAATAATGGTGTGCTTATAGTGCCAAGCCATTTGAGCAAGATGACCTACATCCCAGTGTCGCGCAGCAATTCTGATCGCAATTCTTCCCCTGTGACCTGTTTCCTTAACGATGGCAATCGCATCTGGATAGGCACCGACGGAAGCGGCGTGTTCGTGTCAGAGAAGAATCTGCAGGCAAGAAACATCAGTCAAATGTCAGACGGACTTAATCTTCTCCAGATGACATCATTCGCTAAAGATGCCAATGGCAATGTGTGGACATCTTCTTATGGAGGTGGCATTCAGAAGTTTGAGAATGGCAAGTGGGTAGTGCCGCCATTCGTGGCAGAATTGAGCCGCATGAGTGTTCTGGATATAGAGACCGACTTGAAGACAAACAAGATGTATGTGAGCGTGAACGGCGTAGGCTTGATAGAAGTTGACATCAATGCTCAGACAGTGACAAAAATCGAGATGCCAGAAATTGCAAACAGATGGGTGTATAAGACCGCAATCGACTCAAAAAGAAACATCTGGGTGCTCTTTGCGACGGGCATGTGCTACTTTAATCTTGACACAAAGAAAGCTACGACAGTCAGCCTTGCTGACATTGGCAATGCCAAGGTGAATGCAATTCTGGCCGTGGGCGACAAATTGTATGCTGGCACAGACAACGGCCTTGCTGTCTATTCTTACGCAGAGAAAAAGCTTCTTCTTGACCCTGTCAATGAAAAGCTGCATGAGAATCGCGTGATGTCGATAATCCCATCAGGCAAAGACCTTTGGCTTGCTTTGTCCAAGAGTGTGGCATGCGTGAGCGGTGCAGATCAGCAAGTTACGAATTATGCTTCTTTCCCAGGCTTTTATATTGGCGAGTTGCAGAGATCAAGCTGCTTTGCTACAAAAGACGGACTTATTGGCTTCGGAGGAGATAATGGCATTGTGGCAATATCGGCAAACTTTGCCAATGCGCCATACATGAACATTGAGAACCTTTTCATCACAGGTCTTGAGGTCAATGGCGTGAAGTGCAAATACAATCCTGACGAAAATGAGCAGATTTTGAGCAGCAGTATTCTTACGGTGGAGAAAATAAATCTTGATTACGATCAGAACACATTCCGCCTCAATTTCGGCTCGACAGAATATGCACATGCCGATGAGATTGTGTATGAATACACGCTCGAAGGCTATGAAGACATCTGGCATTCAGCCACTGTGAACTCAGCCTACTACTCAAGCGTGCCTCCTGGCAGATACACATTCCGTCTCAAGGCACATTATAACTATTCCGACAAATACATTGAGAAGAGCATCACCATCGTCATTTGCCATCCTTGGTATCAGACATGGTGGGCAATGATCATCTATCTGCTTGTCGTTGTGGCTATTGCTTACGGAATTTGGCGATTCCGCCGTGCTCGAGCAGCAGACAAGGCAAAGATGCTCGAACTTCAGCACGAGGAGCAAGTTAAGGAGTCAAAACTGAGGCTTTTCACAAGCATAGCGCATGAGCTTCGCACTCCGCTCACTATGGTTGTTTCTCCGCTCAAGCAACTCAAGAGCACCGATGCTGATGCTGAGCGACAGGGGCTTTACAGCATCATGCAGCGCAACTGCGACCGCCTGCTCAACATCGTAAAGCAAATCACCGATGTGAGAAAGATTGACAACGGACAGCTTCGCCTCCATTTCACTCAGTTCGACTTCAACCAATATTGCAATGACATCATGGAGTCGTTCTCGGGCATTGCAAAAGCAAAGAACATTCAGTTCACCCTCTTCTCTACCGACGGGCCACTTCTCATCTGGGCAGACAATGTGCACTTCGAGAAGATACTTATCAACATTCTCAGCAATGCCTTTAAGTTCACGCCAGCGAATGGAAAGGTGCTCGTCTCTGCAGATTTGCATTCTAACACAGATGGTACTTTTGCCGACAAGCGCATTAATCAGTATCTCACATGCAGCGTGTACAACAGCGGCTCACACATTAATGAGCAAGACCTTGCGCACATTTATGAGCGATTCTATCAAGGATCAACTGAGTCGAGCATCGTAGGTTCGGGCATAGGACTCAACCTTTGCTATGAGCTTGTAAAGCTGCATCATGGCACTATCGAGGCTGAGAACATCAATCCAGACGGAGTGGAATTCACGATTCGCATCCCTATAGAAAGCAACCACCTCACCGAGGAAGAGCTTAAGCCACGCATTACCAACGAGACCGCTGAAATTGCCAGCCACAAGACAGAGGTGGAGACTCTTACTTCGTCAATTCAGGCTGCCAGCACGATTGAGACCAGTGTTGTGGATGAGGAGCATCGTCGCCAGCATGTTTTGTTTGTGGACGACGATCGCGAGTTGTGCGACTATATGCGCTCTCAGCTTGAAAACGACTATAACATCACGGTGTGCTTCAGTGGCTCAGCCGCATGGAAGCAGGTGCTTTCTCTCCGTCCAGACATTGTCATCACCGACTACAAGATGGCTGATGGCGACGGCATGGAGCTTGCAAACAACATCAAGCAAAACCCTGAGACTTCGCACATCACAATCATCATGCTCACTGCCGAAAATGATGAGCAGTCGCACATCGACAGCTTAGCTGCAGGCATAGACCACTATCTCACTAAGCCGTTCAACATCATGATATTGCGCAGCTTGCTCGAACAGGTGACTCGTTCGCGCAACAACTTGCTCAGCAAGCGTCATCGCACTGATATTCACCACGATTTCACCAAGGTGGAAATGGAGTCGTTTGAGGACAAGTTCTATCAGAAGGTGAACGAAACCATCAAAGAGCATCTTGATGACTCTGACTTCACAGTGGAAGCTCTTGCCCGTGAGGTGGGCGTGAGCCGTGTGCACCTCAACCGCAAGCTCAAAGAGCACTACGGCATTTCACCTAATGCATTCATTCGCAGCGTGCGCCTCAAGCAAGCCGCCTATCTGCTTGTCAACAACAAGGTTAACATCTCCGAAGTGGCGTATAAGGTTGGCTTTGCATCACATTCATATTTCAGCAACAACTTCCACGAATACTTTGGCATGACTCCAACAGAATTCGTTGCTTATTACTCAGAAAACATGGACGACGACCAGCTGAAGAAGCTGTTGGAGTAAAGTTGTGTCAAAGAGAGAAGCTGAACCGTTGACTCACATTCTCAATTATGCGAGTGAGTTATTAGTCCCTTGATCCGCTTGACATCCAAAGAAAAAGAAGACCGCTTCGCTAAAGAAGAGATTCCTGCTCGTAGTCGAGTGTGCCTATCCCGTCTATGGCACAATGCACATCGTTGTCATAAATTACAACGATGCTGCGATTCTGCTCTGGTGCCTTCACCGCTTCATTGTCGCTACAGCTGATAGCCAGCGTGGAAGCTGCAAACAGCAACGCTCCCCAGATCTTCATTTTCATAATGCTTTGAATTATTAACAATTAGCATGCTACGGTTGTATATCTCTTACGCTTCGCGCTGAAAGGGAAAATAGTAAAAATAGATAAAAATAAGTAAAAATAATAATTTTTGTTCTACAGTATGAAGCGTGAATTTTGCGCTAGCGCAGAAAAGAAAAACCCATAAAAACCTTTATCAACCCATAAAAACCAAAATATTTTTCAAGGTTTTAAAAAGGTTTTTCGAGGTTTTTCCTTTCAGCACGAAGTGCAAAAAAAGCATCCACACTATTTCTCGTAATACTTTCTTTACTTACGCAAATACTTCTTTCCGTTCTTTATCACGATTCCACGATAACCTTCGCCCACCTCTGTACCCATCAGCGAGTAAGTCTTGCCGGTGTTCTGTACTGGTACGAGGTCTTCGCCTACGAACTCAAGGGCTGTGGTCTCGCCATCCTCGTCCTCAACCACTATGCGGATTGCCTTGGCGCTGCTGCCAGTAAGTTCATTGATGCGTGGACCACCGATCCATGCACGATATGGAGCGATGGTGACCGTCTTCGCATTGCGAATCTTTACATAAAGCCCCTGCAAAGTTAGCAAGAATTTTCGAGATAACTTATCTTGTTGAATGTAAATGACATAAATTCGCGAAAAATCACGGTTGTTTTTGCTAAAAATTGCGTTTTACGAAGGCTAAAATCATACAATTTGGCATGATTCCGAAACCTCCGATTTCGTGCCGTAAACAGACCGGAAAGCCTCTGCTCGTGAAGCCTTATCGCATATCGGGCATAAGCCTTAAGGCTTGTAAGGCGTAAGCGATGAAGCGTGACGGGCGCAAGGTTTTAGTTCCTTTTTCTGACCTCCAAAGAAAAAGAAGACCGCTTCGCTAAAGAAGAGATTCCGCATGGTCTTCTTCCCTCTTCTTCCTCTTTGGATGCCTAAAATTTTAATTCCTTTTTTGTTCAGCTTAGAGGTTTCTTTGTCGGAATAAAAGTTTTTTTCAGACCTCCAAAGATGAAGAAGAACGCTTCGCTAAAGAAGAGATTCCGCATGGTCTTCTTCCCTCTTCTTCCTCTTTGGATGCCCAAAATTATCAGTCAAAATGTACAACATGGCCTTTTTTATTGAAAAAACATGGGGGATATGCAGAGATATTAGGAAAAATTCATAACTTTGCACAATTTCCGATGATAGGGGATTAAATATTGTATATAGATTACCAAAAAGATAAAACAACCATCACAATGAAACAGAAACTATCGAAAGTGCTTGTTTTGGGCTCTGGTGCCCTCAAGATTGGACAGGCAGGTGAGTTTGACTACTCTGGTTCGCAGGCATTGAAGGCTTTGCGCGAGGAGGGTATCAGTTCAGTGCTCGTAAACCCTAACATCGCTACTATCCAGACCAGCGAGGGTATTGCTGACACAGTTTATTTCTTGCCTATCACTCCACACTTCATTACAGAAATCATTAAGAAGGAGCGCCCTGACGGCATCATGCTTGCATGGGGTGGTCAGACTGGTTTGAATGTGGGTACTGCACTCTATCAGAATGGCGTGCTCGCTGAGTATGGCGTTCAGGTGCTCGGCACAAGCGTGGAGGCAATCATGAACACTGAGGACCGCGACCTCTTCGTGAAGGAACTCGACAAGGCAGACTTGAAGACTCCTGTTTCAGAGGCTTGCGAGACAATGGACACAGCTGTTGCTGCTGCTCGCAAGATTGGCTACCCTATCATGATTCGCTCGGCATACGCTCTTGGCGGTCTCGGCTCGGGTGTGTGCCCAGACGAGAAGAAGTTTAAGGAGATTGCGGAGTCTGCTTTCACTTTCGCTCCGCAGGTGCTCGTTGAGGAGTCGCTTAAGGGATGGAAGGAGATAGAGTTTGAGGTTATCCGCGACGCAAATGACCACTGCTTCACTGTGGCATCGATGGAAAACTTCGACCCACTCGGCATCCACACTGGTGAGTCAATCGTGGTTGCTCCTACTTGCTCGCTCACTAAGGAGCAGGTTGAGTTCCTTCAGAGCATTAGCCGCAAGTGCGTACGCCACCTCAACATCGTGGGCGAGTGCAACATCCAGTTCGCATTCAACGCTCAGACTAACGACTACCGCATCATCGAGGTGAACGCTCGTTTGTCACGCTCTTCTGCTCTTGCATCTAAGGCTACAGGCTACCCTCTCGCATTCGTTGCTGCTAAGATTGCTCTTGGCTACACTCTCGATCAGATTGGCGAGATGGGCACTCCAAACTCAGCTTATGTTGCTCCTTCTATTGACTATATGATCTGTAAGATTCCTCGCTGGGACCTTACTAAGTTTGCTGGCGTTAGCCGTCTCATCGGTTCTTCAATGAAGTCGGTAGGTGAGATTATGGCAATCGGCCGCTCATTCGAGGAAATGATTCAGAAGGGTCTCCGCATGATTGGTCAGGGCATGCACGGATTCGTGGGCAATGACCATACTCAGTTTGAGAATCTTGACGAAGAGCTTGCTAACCCAACAGACCTTCGCATCTTTGCTATCGCTCAGGCTCTTGAAGAGGGCTACACTATTGAGCGCATCGAGGAGCTCACTAAGATTGACACTTGGTTCCTCTCTCGCATGAAGCACATTGTGGACTTGAAGCATGAGCTGCAGTCATACAACAGCCTCGAGGAAATCTCTGACGAGAAGATGCGCGAGGTGAAGGGCGCTGGCTTCTCTGACTTCCAGATTGCACGCTTCGTGCTCAAGCCAGAGGGCAACATGGAGAAGGCTAATCTTGAGGTGCGCAAGGCACGCAAGCAGCGTGGCATCCTCCCATGCGTTCGCCGCATCGAGACTGTGGGAGGTGAGCATCCAGAATTGACAAACTACCTCTATTTCACATATCTTGGCGAGGTTGAGCCAACAAATGCTGACGCTCTCACTCCTGAGGAGTGGAAGGCTCGCTGCCTCAAGCCACAGGGACACTCAATCGAGTGGTACAAGAACGAGAAGTCGGTCATCGTGCTCGGCTCAGGTGCTTACCGCATCGGTTCGTCGGTTGAGTTCGACTGGTGTTCGGTAAATGCAATCAACACAGCTCGCAAGCTTGGCTACAAGTCAATCATGATCAACTACAACCCAGAGACTGTGTCAACTGACTATGACATGTGTGACCGTCTCTACTTCGACGAGCTCTCTCTCGAGCGTGTGCTCGATGTTATCGACCTTGAGCAGCCACGCGGCGTTATCGTGTCGGTAGGTGGACAGATTCCTAACAACCTCGCTATGAAGCTCCACCGTCAGGGCGTGCCAGTGCTTGGCACTTCTCCAGTGGACATTGACCGCGCGGAGAACCGCGACAAGTTCTCTGCTATGCTCGACAAGCTTGGCATTGACCAGCCAGCATGGCGTGCGCTCACAAGCATGGACGACATCAAGGACTTCATCAAGGAGGTAGGCTATCCAGTGCTTGTTCGTCCATCGTATGTGCTTTCAGGCGCAGCAATGAATGTTTGCTACGACGACGAGCAGCTTGAGAGATTCCTCAGCATGGCTTCTGAGGTGAGCAAGGATTATCCAGTGGTTGTTTCTCAGTTCATGCAGGACACTAAGGAGATTGAGTTCGACGCCGTTGCCGACAAGGGCGAGGTGGTTGAATACGCTATCTCTGAGCATGTTGAGTATGCAGGTGTTCACTCAGGTGACGCAACAATGGTATTCCCTGCACAGAACATCTACTTCAGCACAGTGCGCCAGATTAAGAAGATTGCTCGCCGCATCGCTGCAGAGCTCAACATCTCTGGCCCATTCAATATTCAGTTCCTTGCTAAGAACCGTGAGGTGAAGGTAATCGAGTGTAACCTCCGTGCTTCACGCTCATTCCCATTTGTCAGCAAGATCCTGAAGCGCAACTTCATTGAGACTGCTACTAAGATTATGCTCGACGCTCCTTATTCTCGTCCTGACAAGGGTGAGTTTGACATCGATCGCATCGGCGTGAAGGCTTCTCAGTTCTCATTCAACCGCCTCTCAAATGCTGACCCAGTGCTTGGCGTTGACATGAGTTCAACTGGTGAGGTAGGCTGTATGGGTGACGACTTGAACGAGGCAATGATCAATGCTCTCATTGCTACTGGCTACCGCTTGCCAAAGCAGAATGTGCTCATCTCTTCAGGTGGCGCAAAGGGCAAGGTGCAGTTGCTTGAGCCTGCTCAGGAACTCGTGAAGAATGGCTACTCAATCTATGCAACTGCAGGCACTGCTAAGTTCCTCAGCGAGAATGGCGTTGAGTGTGCAACTGTTGCATGGCCAGATGAGGAAGGTGAGAACAATGTGATTGACATGATTGCAGCTCACAAGTTCGACCTCATCATCAACATTCCAAAGAATCAGACTAAGCGTGAGCTCACTAACGGATACCGTATCCGTCGCGACGCTATTGACCACAACATCCCATTGATGACAAATGCTCGTCTTGCTAAGGCATTCATCGAGGCATTCTGCGCTCTCAAGCTTGAGGATGTGAAGATCAAGAGCTGGCAAGAGTATAATGCATAAGCCTTTTGAGGGTTGTAATAAACAAAAAAACGGACACAGAACGATTGTTTTGTGTCCGTTTTTTTGTTTATGGCTATGTTGTACATTATGACTGATAATTTTGGCCACCCACAGAGGCACAGAGGGTCAGAAAAATCCCCCTCTAACTCCCCCAAGGGGGAGGATGGAACGAGTGAAGTGACAGCGCCAATGTGTCATTTTCAAGGAGAAATGCATATAAAACAGTTACAAATGACAATTATGTGCCCTTGTGTTTGCGCATTTCGCATTTTTTCTTCACATTTGCATACCAAAACCAACTTAGTAACCAAGTCATGATGAAAAAAATCCTTTTGTGCGCATTAGTGTGCGCTTTGTCGATACCTATGTCAGCATCTGTGTCCGAAACGATGAAATGTTCGCTTGATGATGACAGCGTTTTTGTTAATGTGGAGGAGCAACCCGAGTTTCCTGGCGGCATTCAAGCGCTTATGAAGTTCCTCTCTGACAATCTGAAATACCCTCCTGCTGCAATGAAGAATGGCATTGAGGGCAGAGTGCTTGTAAGATTTGTAGTTACTCAGGAAGGCAAGATAGAAAACGCAGAAATTGTCAGGAAGGTCAATCCCGACCTTGAGAAGGAGGCACTGAGAGTTGTGAACCACATGCCGAAGTGGAAGCCAGGCAAAGTGGAGGGTAAACCTGTTCGCGTGCTGTACACTTTGCCTGTCATGTTCAGACTGAATAGGGATGAGAATAAAGGAAGTGGTGGTGCTGCCAAGCCTCGTCCAGGAATGGGTGGCCCAGGCGGTCAGTTCGGAGGCCGTGGCGGCTTCAAGCCTGCCCCTAAGTTTGGCTCGTACTCTTTAGAGAAGAACTTCGAGGGAAACAATGTGCTTCTTCTTGGCATGAAAGATGCGAGAAACAACACGCTGAAGCTAACCATCACCAACAAGATGAAGACCAATAATGAAGCCCTCGAGCGCATCGTTAGCGAGAAGGTGTTTGGCATAAGCGGTTCGTTTGGAGATGCTGCCAAAGAGTTCCTTGGCAAGTTCCACAAGGAGAACTTTGTGGATTGCAAGCTTTCGCAATCGTTCAACATCGAGGAGTGCTACAACAAGAACGGGGTGGTGTGTGTCATATATCGTGAGCTTAATGCAAACAATCTCACCAAGATTTCAGACTACATGTTCTTTGTCTATGACACAAATGCATCGCGCATTATATCTCTTCAAGACCTTGTCAGCAATGCCTTGGCTGCTCACCTCAAGGGACAAGGCATAGACCCGGAATCCACCACAAACATCAAGATTGAGGAAAACGGATTTGTGGTAACTACTCCTGCCTCTATCATCACCATCGATGCAGAGAAACTGAAAGCAAACCTTAGCGACTATGCTCTCGGTTTGTTGGGGATGTGAAGATCAAGAGTTGGCAGGAGTATAATGCATAAACTCTTTGAGGGTTGTAATAAACAAAAAACGGACACAGAACGACTGTTTTGTGTCCGTTTTTTGTTTGTTTTTGAGATATTTCGTACCTTTGTGCTCAGAAAACTAAATTATAATATGAAGAAAAATATTCTCGCAATAGCATTGGTGGCTTCTGGTTTGCTTTGTGCAAACAATGTGTCTGCTCAAGGTAAGCTGGCGTTTCCTGAAGCACAAGGATGGGGCCGATTCGCAACAGGTGGCCGTACTGGAGCTGTGTATCATGTGACAAATCTGAATGACTCGGGGGCTGGTTCGCTGAGAGATGCTGTGTCGAGACCTAACCGCATTGTCGTGTTTGATGTGGCAGGTGTGATCAATATTTCATCGAGAATGACTTTTGCCGCAAATCTCTACATTGCAGGTCAAACTGCTCCAGGAGAAGGTATTACCGTGTATGGAGACGGTGTGTCTTTCTCTGGCGCTAATAACCTTATATGCAGATATTTGCGTGTAAGAATGGGACATGGAGGTACAAAAGATAAGGACTGCGCGGGAGTGGCTAATGGCACAAACATGATATTCGACCATTGCTCGTTTGCGTGGGGATTGGATGAGACTTTCTCCATCAATTCGGATGGCAAGGGCGCTCTTGGCGACATAACATTGCAGAATTGCATTATCGGCCAGGGCTTGATGCCACACTCTGCTGGCGGACTGATGCAAGCTGATCATATTACTCTTTACCGCAATTTCTATTGCGACAATTCAACAAGAAATAATAAGGTAAAGGGCGCTAACCAGTATGCCAATAACATTGTGTATAACTGGAACAATGCTGCTTACATCATGGGTGGCGACTCTGAAGGACAGTCGTATTGCAATATTCAGTCGAATCTCTTCATAAATGGCCCTTCTGGTGGCGGTGCTGCTTTCACTGGCGGCAATGGAAACTTCCATTTCTATGGCGTAGATAACTGGCAGGATAGCAATGCTGACGGCAAGTTCGCTCCGATTGCTGTGACTGACTACTCAGCTTCGGACAAGAAGACAAGTCCTTACAGCTATCCTGAACTTGAGATTTCAAGCGGCAAAAATCTGATAGAGGATTTGCTGCCAACAGTAGGTGCTTCTTTGCCATACAGAGATATGACAGACTGCTACATGGTGGATGAGGTGATGAGCTTTGGCTCAAAAGGTGAGCTGATTGCTAATGAGGCTACGCTTGCTTACGGAATTCCAAGTACATGGAAGATTTACAAGGGCGGCAAGCGTGCTGATGCTGATGGCGATGGAATGCCTGACTGGTGGGAGAGTGCTAATGGCACTAATCCTAATAAGAATGATGCCATGGAGATAGCTGATAATGGCTATGCTAACATTGAGAATTACATAAACTCAATCACTGCGGAGCAGCGTGATTTCTTCTTGAGAACACCTATGTGTCTTGCAATGGCAAACAACACAACTACCACATTGACAATGCAATGGGCTGACTATACATACGGCGAAGATGGCTTTGCTGTGGAGCAGAAGGGCAGTGATGGCATTTGGTCGGAAGTGATGCGTACGAAGGGTGATGTTGCTTCGTGCAAGTTGACAGGCTTGGAACCAGGCACAGGATACACATTGCGAGTTCGTGCTTTTGCAGAGCATGAGGGAGAAATGGCTTATTCGGATTATTCTGCAGAGGTTGTTTGCAAGACTCGCCCTGTGGAGGTCGGTGTAATAGATATTGATACTTATGTTCCTGATTATACTTGGACAAAGGATGTAGCAGAATGGAACACTGAGACAACTGGCTGGAAAGAAGGCATTGCATGGGTGAATGATGGCACGAAGAATGTGCTGATTAATTCTGATGCTGATGTGGAAATCGGTTTGAATAATGATGTGAGCCCAGCTGCTGTTGTAGTGACAGGAAGCGGTGATGTGACTTTGAAGGGCACAGGAAAGATTGGCGGCGAGACAACATCTGTGAATAAAGCAGGTGAGGGTGTGCTGCTGATGAATGCAACTAATGACTACAAGGGAGCAACTGTTCTGCATGAGGGTGTGCTTGAATTCTCTTCTCTGAAGAATGGAGGTGAGGCTTCGAGCATCGGCGCTTCACAGGAATTTGCTCAGAATTGGATAATGGATGGCGGCGTGTACAGATACACTGGTGTTTCAACCGCTACGAATCGTTCGGCGCGATTGCTTAGCTCAACAGTCTTTGAAGTTGCCTCGAAGTCTGCTATAGTAAAGATGAATGGCAGCGTGGAAGGCAGCAACAGCGATGCTGAGTTCCACATTGGCGGAGCAGGACAAGTGCAGATAGCTGGCACAAGCTTCTTCAAGTATTCGGGCAAGACAGTGCTCGATGGTGGTGAGCTTTTCTTGTCAACAATTGAGGCTTCGAAGAATGGATTAGGAAACTCAAGCGGATTGGTGCTTGCTGGAGGCAAGCTTTCAACAAAGGGTGAGAATGAGGCATACGAGACATACTCGTTCCCAATTCATGTTCAGTCAGGCACTTATTCATACTTTGCCCCTCATCGTAATTGCTACATGAGCAACAAGCTGACTGGCGATGGCACTATTGAGCTTGTGATTCCTTATGTGCGTGAGTATGTAAAGGGTGATTGGAGCGGCTTCACAGGAAGGATTGTGGCAAATGCAGTGAATAATGGCAACCTCTTCCTTGCAAACAGCAATTTCAACATACCAAAGGCGGTGGTTGTGCTGAAGAATGGTGCTCGCGCTTGCAACTGGGCAACAAATGGCGATGCTACTCTCGGAGGATTGGCTGGAGCTGCTGGCACTTATCTCTGCGGAGCTTCAAAACAAACAAATAACTTCACTTGTGTATGGCATATTGGCTCTGCAAATACTGATGAAGTGTTCTCTGGAATCATTAATGACTGGTCATGCTCAGGATCTGGACATGTGGGCAAGGTTAGCATTGAGAAAATTGGTACAGGATATTGGAGACTTAACGGAAACAACACCTATAGCGGCACTACAACCGTGAGCAATGGCAAGCTTATCTTCAACGGCACTAATTCAGGAATTGGCGCAATAAGTGTGGCAAGCGGAGCAACACTGGCAGGTCAGGGTACGGTCGTTGCTCCTGTGACAGTGAAGCGCGGAGGTGCAGTGTTTGCAGGCGACTCTATTGTTTCATTAAAGGTATTCAATCTTAAGGGCAAGGTCACAATGCAGTCGGGATCATCTGTGATAGTTCCTATTCGCTATTCAAATGCTACTCTCAGAAACAACAAGTTGCTGGCATCAAGCATGACTCTCAATTCTGGCGTTGCTCTTGAACTTGACATGACTAATGTGGATGAGGCATTGCCTGACGATAAGGCAATCACAATTTTTGCAAGCGGCACAAAGATTACAGGTGAATTTGCTGAGATTATTCCAGCTCAGCCATCAGCAACTCAGAAGTGGGACACAAACGATCTTTATACTAAGGGCGTGATTTATGTTCGCAATGCAGATTATGGCACAAGCGTGAAAGGAGTGAATGCCGAAAGTGGTGAGGCAGAGATATTCACGATTGATGGCCGTAAGAGCACTGCTATGGAGTCAGGAAAACTCTATGTGAAGAATGGCAAAAAGCTTTTGGCTAAGTAACATATAATATAATTAGGTAACTATATAATGCAATGCTGACAAGTCGCATGCTATGAAG
>JAGHVC010000178.1 GCA_018064505.1 Candidatus Minthosoma caballi
AAGCCACAAGAGAACAGATGCAGAAACAGAAGAATAATGTCTTCGGCAATCGCATGTATCTGACCGATCCTATGTTCTACATGACTGGTCCTAAAGAAATCAATTATGTGACCACAAGTAGTGAGACAAAATATCAATTCGTAGGAGGACTATTTGTTCCAGAAAAGCCTCATAAGTATCAACCTCTCGAACTGAAATGAATGAAAAAACAAAAAAAGTTGCTGGTTGACACTTAACTATTTCTTGTTTTATCAGTATAGCAAGTAGAATGACACACAATGAGTTTGAAAATATGGTGCCAAAGCTAAGGCCTCTGATGGTCAAAGTGGGGCGCGATTTCTTTGGCAACCAGTGCGATGCAGAGGATGTTGCTCAGGACGCACTGGAGCGGCTATGGAAGTATTGCGAACGGCTTGATGCAAAGAGAAACATGGAGGCACTTGCCGTGATGGTGGCTAAAAACATTTGTGTGGAGAAGTTCAAACGAAGGCAGACAGAAGCTCACGAACCGCCAGGCTACATAGCAGCCGGCGAGATGTATTCAGCCGACGCACACATCATCGCAAAAGAGATTCGCGAAAAGATAGATTCGGCAATCGAACACCTCTCGCCTCGCGAACAGCAACTGGTCAGACAACGCTACTTGGAAGGGCATTCGGCAGAGGAGATAGCACAGCAAACTGGCATTCCGAAACCTTCGGTGAAGAGCATGATATCTACTGCAAAGTCAAAACTGATAAAAATACTGAAAAGGCAATGAAAAAGCACAATACATATAACGATGAAGAGCTCTACCAGCAGATCGTGGCTAAGCTGAAGCCTGGTGCTGATGAGTATGACGCACTGATGACGGAAGGCAAGGCTCCTGCAAGCAAGGGCAAAGTGGTGGCTATGCACGAACAGCACACTCATTCTCACAAGCGCAACGCCTTTATATATAAATATGTGGCAGCCGCATGCATCGCCTTTGCAATCATAGGCACATCCATCAGCATCATGATGAACAACAATACAGAATCTTCACGCTCCGTAGCGGAGGTCGTCAAGCCTGCGAACGATAATCAGCAGAGTGCCCCCCCCCTTCTTGCTCTGGAAGAAGCAAAGAAACCTGCGGTTGCGGAAAGCGATAAGCATACGGAAAGCGACGAGCACAGAATAAACACACTCCCAGCAGTGGGTGCTTCCAAATTAAATGCCGCAAATACTCTGCATAAGCACACAACGACAGAAACATCTCATCCGTCAGCCGATGAAGCAGAACAGGAGTTCCTCTACGCTCTCATCACAGAAGTGGAGAACCGAGCCTTAGAAGAGCAGGCTGAAGAAGAATGTCTCTACCACTCCATCGTGGAAGAAGTTACAGCAAACATGTCAAACAAATCAAATAAACCAGAACTTGTATTATGAGAAAGCTTTTCCCATTCCTCGCCTTCTTTGCTGTCGCCCTTGGCAGCATGGCACAAAGCTATACCTTCTACAGCAACAACGGTAATTCACAAGTTTACTACAGTACCAACAGCAATAACAATTCGAGGAAAGACGAGATGACGAAGTGCATAGAGTCGATGCCTTCCGACAGGCTTGTCGGAACATCGGGCGAACAGGGTCGCGACAAACTCGACTCGCTCTATTTCTTGAACATGAAGACATATGAGCTCCCATACGATAGCAGATGGGACAAGGACTATGTTGACAAACTGATTACGAAGTTCGTGAAGGCATACGACACCGACTTGCAGCACCACACAGGAGGCTATTGTTCCACAAACCAGTTGCGCAAGGACAACCCTATAGAGAGCAAGTCGCTGCAGATGTACTATGGCGAAGGTCTTGAACCTCTTGTTGTTGGAGGTGTTGGGCGCAACTATGTCGTTTTGCGCACCAACGACCAGAAGAATCCTGTCTATCGCCACATCAAGGGAGTGGAATGGTGGCTCGTGGAAACGGGCGCAAAGAACACTCCAGCCGTTCGCATGAGAACCTTCGTGCTCTCAGGACCTCAGTCGGAAGAGCAGTACCAAGTGGCGATGAAGAACAGCAAGGCTATAGAAAAAGCCATAAACAAAAGGCTCGACAGCAAGCCATCACTCGCCTCTTCCGTTAACGAAGATCTGCTGAAAGGCATAACGGTGCTTGCCAAACTATACACAAACAATAAGGATGCTGACATGGATCGTGCTGTGGTAAGAGCCATCAACGACAGAGTGATTACCTACACAGGAAGGAGTCTGGAATTTGACATGGAAGACTGGTTCAAACTGTTCCGCACCCTTCGCGACATTCCTGGCTACACTGCAAGTGTCACTTTCGATGATCCTTCACATTCTACCTTCGTGTCAGACTTTTATTGGTTGGAAAGAGTCTATCCTATGCTGGACATTTTTTGCATCTCTCATGCTGTGCCAGGCGATCCTCAATGCGTCGCGCCAACAAACTTCAATCTGCAGTTTTTTGTGAACAATAAGAACTGCGAGGAACTAATGAAACTCCATCCTGTAAAGAAATAAGCTACAGAAATAAACATGAAACGAACAACATTATCAATACTCATAATGCTCAGCGCACTATGCGGATGGGCACAAACAAATGACAGCATTGACCAATGTCAGATTGTCGTAGCATACGACTATCGTTGCAACACCCTCGACAAGAACGGAAGTGCCGTTGTAGAATCCTTCAAGCTTGCGGTTTTGGTTGGATCGCATGTGACGAAATGCGCTCCGTTTTACCGTACTATGACCGAGGACTTCGGAGAGTGGAAGAACCGCAGCTATCAGGAAGGCGAATGGTTTGAAAGAAAAAGCAACATCCCTACGATATACATCAATTATCCTGAGGGCGAGATGACAACGCTTGACAAGATTATTCCTCAGTGGTATGAAGTGCGTGGTGCTGTTCCCGTGATTGACTGGAAGATGACGGATGACACGCTTAACATTAGCGGTTATATTTGCCACAAGGCTGTGGGCAAGTTTGCTGGGCGAAAATGGACAGCATGGTACACCGAAGATATTGCTACTACTGCTGGTCCTTGGAAACTGCGTGGATTGCCAGGTTTGATTATGAAAGCTGTTGATGCCGACAATATACATTCGTTTGAGTTCTGTGGATTGCAGAACCGTAAGGACAAGATTGGTTTCAATAGCCTGGAACAGATGCACTTATACACAAAGACTGATCAGCGCAAGTTCATCAAGAACCGCAATAAGGTGTTTACGAGCAAGCGCTATGTCCACGATCCACGCTACTACATCACAGCAGACGACCTCAAGGAAGCAGTGGAAATGTGGGCAGCAGGCCCAGAGCCGGCACCTGAGGACAAGGTAACGGTGTTCTCGCGCGACATGGTTGTGCCAAAGAAAGCTCATGTTTATCAACCGTTGGAATTGGAATAAGAAGCCCCCTCCCTGCCTCCCCCCCATAGGGGAGGAGCGAAGAAAATGAAGAACTTTCACAATGAAATGTATGAAAAAGATAATACTGTTAATAGCTTTGTTGGTGATGGCATTGCCAACAATAGCGCAAAT
>JAGHVC010000149.1 GCA_018064505.1 Candidatus Minthosoma caballi
ACTGACGACGACATCCTCGTGCTTGCAGGTGCAGAGCGTTCAGAAGGTCACAACATCAAGCTCGACTACCTCCAGGTTACTACAGGTAAGGGTGTTCGCTCTGTAGCATCTATCGGTCTTGACATTGCTGGTGAAAAGTTTGAAGCAGCATCAAGCGGCAACGGTCCTGTGGATGCAGCTATCAACGCTCTCAAGACTATCATCAAGCGCCAGATGACGCTCAAGGAGTTCACTATCCAAGCAATCTCTAAGGGATCTGATGACCTTGGTAAGGTGCACATGCAAGTGGAGTACGACAACCGCGTATATTATGGTTTTGGTGCTAACACAGATATAGTGACAGCTTCTGTTGAGGCTTATATTGACGCAATTAATAAGTTTAAATAAAGACCCCCTCTGCCCTGCGGGCATCTCCCCCTCTATGGGGAGAGGGCTAACGCGATGAGGGCAAATGAACTTTTATGATTAGGAATTTTCAAACGGCGAGTTCGGATAGGTATGGGTTGCTAAAGAGTTTTGCGAGAGAGAACAGAAATAATCAGACCAATGCGGAAAAGTGTTTGTGGCAGCAGTTGCGTGGGGAAGCGTTGGGAGTGAAGTTCAACAGGCAGCACATCATTTATGATTTCATCGCAGATTTTGTGTGTTTGGAGAAAAAGCTTGTCATAGAAGTAGATGGTGCTTATCATTTTACGGATTCACAAATTGAATACGATGCTTACAGAACTGACAATCTCAAGCAGTTTGGTTTCCGAGTGATAAGGTTTACCAACGAGGAGGTCATAAACGAAACTAACAAAGTAATTTCAACAATTAAAGAAATAATCACAAAATGAATACAGATAACAAGGTTTGCAATTCATGCGCTAGCCCTCTCCCCATAGAGGGGGAGATGCCCGTAGGGCAGAGGGGGTCTACCTTATTTGATAAGATTTGGGACGCTCATGTAGTACAGAATGTAGAGGACGGTCCTACACAATTATACATTGACCGTTTGTATGCTCATGAGGTTACTTCGCCTCAGGCATTCGACACATTGAGAGACAAGGGCATCAAGGCATTCCGTCCTGATCATGTGATTGCAATGCCTGACCACAACACTCCATCTGACCAGCAGGAGCGTATTGACGATCCAGTTGGCCGCACTCAGGTGGAGACTCTTGCTGCTAACTGCGCTGAGTTTGGCATCAAGCACTTCGCTATGGGCACTAAGGACAATGGTATCATCCATGTTGTTGGTCCTGAGAAGGCGCTTTCACTCCCTGGCATGACAATCGTGTGTGGCGACTCACACACTTCTACTCACGGTGCTGTAGGTGCAATCGCAATGGGTATAGGTACAAGTGAGGTAGCACAGGTGCTCGCTTCGCAGTGTATCCTCCAGAGCAAGCCAAAGACTATGCGCATCAACATCGAAGGAACTCTTCCTGAGAAGACTACTGCCAAGGATGTGGCTCTCTACATCATGGCTCAGATGACAACTTCTGGTGCTACAGGTTATGCTGTTGAATACGCTGGTTCTGCAATCCGCAACATGAGCATGGAAGGCCGTCTCACACTCTCCAACCTCTCTATTGAGATGGGATCACGCGCTGGTCTTATCGCTCCTGATGACATCACTTTTGAGTACCTTAAAGGTCGTGAATACGCTCCAAAGGGTGCAGAGTGGGACAAGGCAGTAGAGGAGTGGAAGAAGCTCAAGAGTGACGAAGATGCTGTGTTTGACAAGGAAGTGACTTACAAGGCAGAGGACATTGCTCCTCGCATCACATACGGCACAAATCCAGGTGCTGGCATCGCTATCGACGAGTGCATTCCAACAACCGACGGAATGTCTGACTCAGAGAAGGAGCAGTTCCTTGCCATGCTCGACTACATGCAGTTCCAGCCAGGTCAGAAGCTTGAAGGCACACCAGTTGACTACTGCTTCCTTGGCGCATGTACAAACGGTCGTATCGAGGACTTCCGCGCATTCGCTTCAGTGGTGAAGGGCAAGAAGAAAGCTGATAGTGTTGTAGCATGGCTTGTGCCAGGATCATGGCTTGTTCGTCAGCAGATCATTGACGAGGGTATTGACAAGATTCTTGAAGAGGCAGGCTTCGAGCTCCGTCTCCCATCATGCTCAGCATGTCTTGCAATGAACCCAGACAAGGTGCCAGCAGGCAAGCTCTCAATCTCTACCAGCAACCGCAACTTCGTTGGTCGTCAGGGACCTGGTGCTCGCACCATCCTTGCTTCGCCTCTCGTAGTGGCAGCAAGCGCAATCACTGGAGTAGTAACAGACCCACGTTCTCTTTAAGGTAGTGGCTTCGCGGAGTTAACAGGAGTTTGCTTCGCGAAGTTAACGGACGAATGTTAGCTAATGACAACATCTTTTACTGACATCAAAGCTTGGCAATTTTCTCATGAGTTCGTCTTAATGGTTTATAAAATCACAAAGACTTTTCCTGAAGATGAGAAATATGGTCTTACCTCTCAATTTAGAAGAGCGGCTGTTTCCATCCCTGCAAATATTGCAGAAGGGTATAAAAAACTCAGTAAGGCCGATAAGTTGCGCTTTTTCAATATTGCGCAAGGCAGTCTTGAAGAATGTCGTTATTACATCATTCTTTCAGAAGGATTAAAATATATAAATAAAGAGGAAGAAAATGGATTGTTAGAGCAGATTAACAAAGCAAGTTGGTATCTAAATGCCTATTGCAATGGTGTTTCCAACAACAATGGTATCGTCCGTTAACTCCCATTAACTTCCGATAACTCCCGTTAACTCCTTACAAAATTCCATAAACTTCCATTAACTCCCTCAAAAAAATGGCTAAAGAAAAATTCGACATCATACAGTCAACCTGCATTCCTATTGAGATTGACAATAACAATACAGATAACATCATCCCAGCTCGTTACCTCGCTTTCACAACGCGCGACCCTAAGTTCTATGGAGAGGCTTTCATGCATGACCTCCGCTACGACGCCAACAATCAGCCAATTGCTGACTTCGTAATGAATAAGCCTGAGTTCTCGGCAGCTCCAAGCAAGGGCGTTCACGAAATCATCGTGGGCGGTCAGAACTGGGGTTCTGGTTCTTCGCGCGAACATGCAGCATGGGCTATTGCTGGCTACGGAGTCAGAGTGGTAATCTCTAACTCTTTCGCCGACATTCACCGCAACAACCTCCTCAACTGCTTCGTGCTCCCTGTCATTGTGAGCCGTGAGTTCCAGCTTGAGCTATTCAAGACAATTGCAGAGAACCCTCAGGCAGAGGTGAAGGTGGATGTGCCTAACCAGACAGTGACAAACTTGACTACAGGCAATAGCGAGAAGTTCGACATCAACTCATACAAGAAGTACTGTCTCATGAATGCTTACGACGACATCGACTTCTTGCTTGCAAATAAGGAAAAGATTGAAGCTTATGAAAAATAAAGAAACAGACCCTCTCTGCCCTATGGGCATCTCCCCCTCTATGGGGAGAGCCATGCGGGATGGGGAAAGTGCATCATCAGTCACCCCGTCTCCCCATAGAGGGGGAGAAATGGGGCTGGGGGAAGAGAGGGTCTGTTCTGTTATTGAGATAATGGACACGACACTCCGTGATGGCGAACAGACAAACGGAGTGTCGTTCGTTCCTCACGAAAAGCTGCTTGTTGCGCGTATGCTGCTTCAGGAGGTCAATGTTGACCGCATCGAAGTGGCAAGTGCTCGTGTGTCAGAAGGAGAGAAAGAAGCGGTAAAGAATATCTGCCGATGGGCTCGTCAGGCAGGCAAGATAGATAGGGTAGAGGTGCTGGGATTTGTTGACGGTAAGACCTCCCTTGACTGGATTGCTGATTGTGGCTGTCAGAACATCAATCTTCTCTGTAAAGGCAGCGAAAAGCATTGCAAGTATCAGCTCAAGAAGACGCTTGCAGAGCATGTGGACGACATCAAAAAGAGTCTTGCTTATGCTGCTCAGCTTGGCATCAATGTCAATGTCTATCTTGAGGATTGGAGCAATGGCATGAAGGACTCTCCAGAGTATGTGTTTGACTTTGTTGATGCATTGCGCGATAGCAGCATCAAGCGCTTCATGTTGCCAGACACATTGGGAATACTCAACCCAATGCAGACTGCGGATTTCATGCGCCAGATGACGAGCCGCTATCCAGAGCTTCGCTTTGATTTCCATGCTCACAATGATTATGACCTTGCCACAGCTAATGTACTGGCAGCGGTAAGTGCCGGTTGCAGTGGTGTGCATACGGCTGTCAATGGCCTTGGAGAGCGTGCGGGAAATGCTCCCCTTTCAAGTGTTCAAGCAATCTTGAAGGACCATTTCCATGCAACAACTAATATAAATGAAGAAAAGCTTGGTTCAGTCAGCAGCATGGTAGAGAGTCTTGCAGGCATCGCCATTCCGCCAAACAAGCCAATCATTGGCGAGAGCGTGTTCACACAGGTGGCAGGAGTGCATGCCGATGGCGATAATAAGAACAATCTCTATTGCAACGACCTTCTCCCTGAGCGATTTGGCAGAAAGCGTGAGTATGCCCTTGGAAAGAACTCTGGCAAGGCAAACATTCTCAAGAACCTTGAGGAACTTGGCCTTGAGCTCACCCCAGAACAGACTCGTCGCGTGACAGACAGAATCATTGAGCTTGGCGACAAGAAGCAGCTTGTCACTCAGGAAGATCTGCCTTACATCGTAGCCGATGTGCTCAAGCATAGTGCTCCAGACGACAAGGTGAAGCTGCTTTCTTACATGGTGAGCACAGCCTACGGATTGAAGCCTATGGCGTCGGTGAAGCTGCAGGTGGAAGATCAGATTTACGAAGAATCTGCAATGGGCGACGGTATGTACGACGCATTTGTTCGCGCTGTTCGCCACATCTACAAGCGCACTCTTGGTCGTGAATTCCCATGGCTCACAAACTATGTTGTCAGCATTCCTCCAGGCGGTCGCACCGACGCCCTCGTGCAGACAAGTATTTCGTGGACATACCGCGACAAAGCTTATCGCACCCGTGCTCTCGATGCCGACCAGACAGAAGCTGCCAACAAGGCCACCATCAAGATGCTCAATCTGATTGAAAACGAAT
>JAGHVC010000144.1 GCA_018064505.1 Candidatus Minthosoma caballi
TTTTGTCGCAGAAACAAAGGTAACAATTTGGGCTGACTCCACAATTATGGAATCAGCCCTTTCTTATTTCTCTTATTAAAACTTTTAGCGGACAGTAATAACTACGAAAAAGACACTTGGAAGATGATTGCTAACATCATCATCTCCATTCTCACAGCGTTGACCACCTCCATTGGAGCTAATACCTTAATGTAGGATGAACGCAGAACAAATTAAAGCTATCCTCGCCATCACTATGCTGATGGTGTGGGTAGCACTTTGGATAATCGTGATAAAAATGAATACAAAATAAAAAGGGATGTGATGGCATCCCTTTTGTTATTTTGTTAATTATTTTGTTAATTTGTCAATTGAGCGACTACCCCACTCTGCTACAAGTCCTTGTCCTTGTACATGCTGTTCCACCATGAGTCGTCGTCCTGGAGCCACTTGGCAAACCACGCCCAGATGGTGTTCTGCCACTTGATGCGCTTGTGGTATTCGGTGATCCAGTGGTTTTCGCCTTCGACGAGCACCATAGCTGTTGGACGGCCGAGAAGCTTGAGGGCGGTGTACATCTGGATGGACTCGCCTACTGGCACATTGGTGTCGCCTGTGCCATGAACGAAGAGGAGCGGAGTGTGAATCTTGTCGGCATTGAAGAGCGGTGACTGGTCAACATAGAGGTCTTTGCGCGTCCATGGATAGCTGTTTGCCATCGATGTCTGAGAATAGGAATAGCCCCAGTAGCCTTCGCCCCAGTAGCTGGTGTGGTCGGAGATGCCGGCATGAGATACTGCGGCGGCGAAGATGTCGGTCTGTGTCTGCAGATACTGTGTCATGAAGCCGCCATAGCTTGCTCCGATGCAGCCTATCTTCTTTGCATTGACATAAGGATGCTCGGCTGTGAACGCCTTGACTGTGCCGATGATGTCGTCAGCTACATACTTGCCTGCTGTGTTGACATGCATTGCCGACCACTTCTGGCCGAAGCCTGTTGCTCCGCGTGGATTGATGACAAGCACTATGTAGCCAAGAGCTGAGTATGCTTGCTTTGCATAGCGGCCGCCAAAGGTGCGAGATGTTGGCGAACAGCCGCCATAGTAGTTGACTATCATCGGATACTGCTTGGAAGCATCGAAGTAAGGCGGAAGGTAGTATGTGCAGCAGATGCTGTCGCCGTCGGCATTCACCCATGTGTATGGATGGTACTCTCCAAGCTCGACATCGGCAAGGTCTTTCTTGCAGAGGTCTTCAATGAGGGTTGACTTGAGCGACTTGAGGTTGAGGGTGTAGAGACGATCGCCATTGGCAGCACTCTGGGCGTAGTAGGCAAGGGTGCCTGTCTTTGCAGAGATGCTGTAGCGCTGGAAGATCTCTTCTGGCACTGGGATGTACTGAATCTTTCGTGTCTTTGGATTGAGACGGAAAAGGTGCTCACAATCTTTGTTTTCGGCAGAGAAATAGAGCATGCCGTCGGTGAACGACCAATCGAACGACTGCACCGAAGGGTTGAAGTCTTTTGTGAGTGGATAGATGCCGTTTCCGCTCTGGAGCCGTTCTGCCAAGTCGATGAGGAAGAGCTGAGCATCGTAGTTGCTTGGTGTCTGTCCTGGAGCAACATTGAGCCCTATGCCTCCAAGGGCTTCTGGTGAGCCTGAAACCACCACCTGCTTGCCATCGGGCGAGAAGGATGCAGAGGAGATGAAGCCGTCGTGAGAGATGAGGGTGTCAACCTGCATTGTGGAAAGATTGAGGCGATAGAGCGTGTTGAAATCTGTAGGACGCATCTGCGAGGCATCGTACTCCGACTTCATGATGAGGGCATACTGTCCGTCTTGTGAGATGTCGTTGAGATAGACATTGTGGTAGCCATAAGTGAGTGGATATGCTAAGCCCGACTTGAAATCGTATTTGTAGAGATTGGTGCGATTGCGCCACCCTGGCTGACGATCGTCTGGAGTGACTACCTCGAACACGCCCTTGTCTTCCTTTGGACCTTCTGTCTGCACGCTATAGATGACGAAATCTTCTGTTGGCGACATTGTGAATCGGCTTTCAGGAAGGTTGGCTGCAAGCTCTGTCTCGGCTAATGTGACGGGATCGATGGCGAGAAGCGTGTAGCCTGGAAGTCCGTCATTCTTGCGAGTGAGAAGCATCTTGCTGGTGCGTGGCATCCATCGAGTTGGGGTGATTTGCTGCTTGGCTCCTGTGGAGAGATTCCACAGGTAGTTCTTGCGCACTTCGCTGCCTGAAGTGTTCTGCATGTATGTGCTTGAGATGAGGTATTTGCCATCGGGGGAGATGTTGGCAGCGGTGTATTGCTGGGCATGAAGCACATCGCTGAAGTTGTAGGTGCGCTTGGCACCGCCTCCAATCATGCCGAGCGTGCATTTGTCTGCATCCACTTTCACGGTGAGGGTGTCGCTGCTCCCTGCTTCGGTCATGCATTTCACCACAACCTTGTGCACGCTTGGCTGCAGCTGCACATAGCCTCCTGTTATCTGCTTGCCATCGACATAAAGGCGGTAGTCGCCCCCTACTCCATCGACAGAGATTGTGGCAGAGGTGAAGATGCTGTTGGCGATGGTGAATCCTGCAAGTGATATCGAGGCTGCATTTGCGTCGGAAGGGAGTATGCCATTGGTTATGATGGCGCCATCGTTGACGGCATCGAGATTGATGGGAGAGTCGAGCAGCACTGACTTGCTGTACTCGACGGAATTCACATTCTTGCTGTCAATCATCACAGGAGCATGCACTGGGAATGGTCCTGCGCAACGCATTTCGGACACTTGAACATCGTCGGCAAAGGCTGAGGTGCCAAGCATCAGGAGAGCTGAAAGTGTAAGCAGTTTTTTCATTTTTTTATTAGTGCTGATTAGGACTGAAAACATATCAAGTTCTATTTTTATCTATTTTTAATAT
>JAGHVC010000010.1 GCA_018064505.1 Candidatus Minthosoma caballi
CTAAAACTTAATCGTGAAGAAATCCGGTTTGTTGAGAAGAGGATGTTTCGGGGCTCTTTTCATTTCTTGATGCCATACACGCTCTTGACGATGTGCCACTGAGCGCGAACATCCTCAACAGGCATTCCCAGCGGAGCCATCTTGTTGTAGAGGTCATCGTATGGGAGGCCTTTGTCTTTCTGATCCTGTGCCCATTGGCGAAGCTCAGCATTGGTGAAATGCTTGACAGGTAGATCCTTTCGGTATGTGATGTTGGTCACTCCTACCTCTTTGAGCAGGGCGGTCGCACGGTCAATGTCCTTTTGGGTGGTTTCGGTGCTGGAATAGATGTATGCCTTGAAGCCAGGCACTCTCTGCTGCGACTTCTCGAACTCCTGTGCCATGCTCCATCCATAGTCGGTCTCTGCCCACGAGCCAATGCTGCTGTTCATCCAATTGCCCTCCTGTGCTTTGTTCTTTGTGAAGTATATGTCACCCTTGCCCGGAAGGAGAATAGTCATCACGCGAGGCAGGTTGCCCATGATGTGAGCAGGCACTTTCATCTCCTTCGTAATGAGATTCACTGCGAGATTGTCGCCATTGGCTGTTGATTCAATTTTCTTCAGGTCTTTGTTGGTGAGCTTAGGCAAACTGTTCTTGTCGAATGGCTTGCCATCGAGCATCATCGTCAGAGTGCCTTTTGGAGCAAAGAAGTAATAGTGCTGGAACTCCTCTTCGATGTGCTCTTTGCCATCGGAATTCTTAACCCAGGTGCCAGGGCAGAGACTTACCACATAGACATTCCTGCGGTTAGGGGAGATTTGGTCGCGGAATGTGACCAAAGGCTTTGTCTCGCCGCTTTTGTCGATTACTAACTCTTTGTCATCCTCCGATTTCTGGAGGTGAACTGCTGCCAACACCGCTCCGCTGAAACCGAGCACGATGAGGACTACTGCTGCTACTTTCTTTAACATAGAAACTCGTTTGTTAGGGGTTGATACTATTGTTCGTGATTCGCCACTGATGACCTCGCGCTGGAATCTCTCCCATTCTGCGTTTACATCAGGCATGCCAATCTTCTTGTCGATTTCGTCAGTTTTCATAATGCTTCGAGGTTTTGAAAATGTTCCTAATCTTTGAAAGCGAGCGAGTGATGTGCTTGTTCACAGCCGAAGGACTGATGCCCATTGCCTGTGCCGTTTCGGCGTATGTCATTTCCTCGTCGTAGTGCAGAAAAAGGATGCGACGCTCCTGCTCCGTCAAGCTGCTGTCAATAACTCGCTGCAGCTCGTTCATCAGTTTCTGGCGATCAGCGTCTTGCTGGTCATCCTCGCTGATGGAGAGGCTTCGTTCAAGTTCTGCTCGACGCTTCCGCTTCTGCAATATATGAAGGCCTTGGTTTCTCGCAGCAGTGAGAAGATAAGCCCTTTCCGTGCCATCCTTAATTGCGGGCTGCTTGTGCCACAATTCCGTAAACACCTGGTTGACTGCGTCCTTTGCTGACTCTTCGTCTTCCAGCACCGAGTATGCGACACGATACATCATCGGATAACATTCCTTGAACATCAGTCCGAATTGATGTTTAGAATAGTCCATTTTCTCTTAGTTTTTGTTGTCTTTGTTTATAAGACCCTCGAATGACGAAATCAAATACCCCTAAATCAAAATATTTTTCGATATACATATTATTTCATCCACTATCAGATTCTCAATCCAAGACGGCATGTGGCAATCAGCAGAATACATCCTATCGGTGACGAGTGATGAGTGTTTTAATTTCTCTGCGGTTTGGGAAATGAGAGGGAATGTTCTGCTTCCGCTCTTTTATTTCAGTTCGAGTGGTTGATACTCTCTAACATTATCTTTGTTGGGTGCATAGATGCCATTGTAATATAGAATCTGGTTGGGAGCATCCCCCTCGCCGTATGCGAATGCATTTACTCTAACATTGTCACCGCTTGAAAGCCAATATACAGGATCTTTGACATAACGAGGGCTGCATACGAGGTTGTTGCGGAATTTTATGTATTTATCGCGATCAGTTTTTACATAGTTAGGCTTTTGTTCAAAACGGATTGGCAAGACCTCCATTGTGAGTGAGTTAAGGCTGAAGTTGTGTACACCATTGTCAGCTTTTAGAATGAGTCCAGGCAAACCGTGAAGCTTCCATGGTCCAACGCTTTTTGGAATGTCCTCACAGTAATATGCGTTCCATGTGCGGCCAGCATATTCGCCAACAGCGGATTTGCAGAAGTAGCCGCAGATAGTAAGTGTGTCATCTGTGAGTGTCCAATTGATTGTTCCCATCTGTTCGCAAGTTTCGTATGCCTTTGGTACAAGTCCCTCTCTATTCGTGATGCTGCCTTCAGGATAGCCAACATACACCATCTCAGGAAGTTGGTTGACTGCGTGATCCCACATTCCATAGAGGTATGACTGATTCTTTTTCTGATCACGCACCCAATAAGCAAACCAATTATATTCCATGTTGCGTGTCATCTTCGTTCCCACCTGTACAGCTATGCGAGCCGTGTCAATTATGTCTTCGCCCGTCTTGCCCATCTTTGTCTTGCAAGCATAGTCATACACTACCGTGAATTGTGATACATCCACACTGTCTTTTGTTTGAGCAACTGCTGAGAATGTCATCAGCATTGCAATAATAGTAAGAAAAAATGTTTTCATTGTTGTCGTTAAAACTTAAGAAATTAGTTTTATTTTAGTTCTCTTTGTTGTTATTGTAGTTTATTTGATTCTGATATAATAGTTTGTGCCGACTTGTATGATGGCAATCGTGTGACAACGCCATCGACTTTCAGCTGGCTTTTTGGCGGACGGCCATTTGAGGTTGCTTGTTGCACAACGATGTCATTGTCTTCCCATCTGAACTGAATGATGATGTTGAAGTGCTTGTTTTGCCATAGCTTGTAGAAGTCTTTCATATATATTTTCTTTAGCTCTGGCAGCGATTTTTCGGCGCCCAAGCCAACGGAGAATGTGTGCATGTATTGCTCTCCGAGATAAATCCCTGAGTTGCCCTTTGCTTCGTAATGATACTGAGTCGGAACGCCATGCACAGCAATAAGCGAGTCAACCACCGACCAGACGCCCACATTGCTAATGTCACCTTTCAGCTGGCGTTGCCTCTCGTCATACTCAGCCCTAAGCAAATCAGTTTTCTGTTTCTTGCCCCAGTAGTATTCCTCAATCTCAGCCTTTCTCGCTTCAGCCTCAGCAACATGAGTGCCATTGTGGTAGAGTGACAGATAGCGTTCGTACGAAAGCAACTGGTCAAGATGCGAGGCTTCGTGCCATGCCTTGTCGTCGGTGTCCCACTTATGTGCCTGCGTTTCCCATCTCAGGGAGTCGAGACGAAAGAGGGCGTCGTGCTGAAGGTCGGCAGGCACCTGCACAACGAAGTCGCTCCAAGAGTCAATGGTGTTGAGCCTGATTGCCTCTGCATAAAGCGAATCACTCTTGGGCATGACGATGGCAAGTGCTGAGTCGGCAAACTCAGAGTGTGGAAATTTCTTTGCAAAATCATACAGAGTGTAGAGCGTGCCTTTTTCTTTGTATATAAAATATAAGTGATAAAGTGCTTCATAGCGACACTCCTTGCACTTGGCGTTCGTTGCCGCATGCTCCAGTTGCGAAGGAAACATGTGGGCAATGTCCTCATTGTGGCATTCATGCTCTTCGCTGCTGCCAGACGAGCAAGCTGTGAAGAGAGATGAGGCGAGAAAAGCGAGGGTAGGGAATAGTAGTTTTCTCATGATTCTGTGTTTTAACAAGACAATGCTCAAGCAAGCTTACATTGCTTCTCATTTACTTGTGGACTTTTTTGCCTTGGCATCAAAGTTGTATGTGAATGTGAGGGCAAGATAGCGGTGGAAGGACTCGGTGCGGCTCTCATTGCGCATGGTAGGTGAGATGTTGTAGCTGACCTGATCCATCTCATTGAGTATGTCCTTGGCAGAGAGAGTGAGCAAGCCTTTGTTTTTGAGCGTCTTCCAAGTGATGCTTGCATTTAGTGAGAAGCGGTTGCGGTTCATCATGTCGGAGAGGTAGCCGGCATTGTCAACAAGTTTGCCATTGAGGTTGAAGGTCCAGCGCTTGAGTTTGTACTTACCATCAATGCCACCGCTGTAGTCCCAAAGGTTCTGACCGTTCATGCCAGCATCGGAGTATGTGACTCCGTCGTAACTGCATGAGCTAAAGGCTGCTACTTCCCAACCGTTGTTCTCGAAACTGACGCGGAGGTTTCCGTTTAATCCAGAGTCATACTGCTTGAATTGCTCCATAGGTTCGTCGAAGGTGGTCATGGTCTTGATGCCATGATCGATATTGTAACTATAGCTAACGCTACTACGCATGCGGAAATACTTGCCCAAAGCGCGGTCATAAACTACCTTTGCATACCAATTCTGACGGTCATCTACATTGACTTTAGTAGTGGTGTAGACGCCTGTCTTGGAATTGTAGGTACTGGCATTTGCCACAGGGTCGAATCTGCGGTTGTAGTTCAGGTTCCATGTCAGCATCTGCTGCCCTTTAGGAAACATCATCCTGTAGGATAGGTCGGAATGCAAGTGGCTGTTTGCCTTCAGATTAGGGTTTCCTTTGATGATGAGAAGTGGATTTGTGTCATCTGTATAGTCTAAGCCATCTAACAGGTCTGCCACATGATATTCCCATGATGCGCCGCCACTCAATTCAGTGGTCTTGCTGGTCTTCAGTTTGAAGTTGAAGTTAGGACGAGGGAACCATGTGTTGCGGCGCACGAGAGTGTCGAGCTTGCCACGCTGATAGTCGAAATGCTCTTCTACATTCTGTATTTTCAATGTTGCCCCAATCCACAGCTTGTTGAGGTCTGCATTAATCTCAATGCGAGGCTCATTGACCAAGTAAGTCTTCCTACGGTCATAGCTGTTGGCAATGTCAAAGATGTTGTTGCGATAGTTATTGCTGTCGTCCTTTTTGTACCAATAGTCTATCCAGTAGCCTACACCAATCTTCAATTTATTCTCCACCAGTTCGTAATTGAGCTTTGCGTCAAATATGGTCTGGAATAAGTTTGACTTGCTGTTTGCCGACTGCACGAGTGATTCGGTAGTGCCAAGTTCTCGGTAGTCGTAATCCGATTGACTATCAGAGAGCCCTTTTTCGTGCTGATAAGTGATGTATGAGTTTATGCGGAAATCGCCTTTATCCCATCCTCGTATCAAGCTCATGTCAGTGGAGAATCCTCCTCTTTCCGTATGACCGATGCTTTCACTCTTGCTGCTGTTCACTAACGATAGGGGTGTGTCAGTATATTCGTCACCTCTATAGGTATGCTGGTCGCTCGTTGAATGATCTTCACTCTTGCTATAGCTGCCGTCCATATTGAACATAAACAAGGTTTTAGGGGTAAGATGAATCGTTGTGCCGAATGCCAAAGGCACTTCCCAGCCATGATTGGAATTGTAGCTGTGGCTGTTGCTGAATGATGATGGCTGACCACTGAGGAAAGTTTCGGAATTTTGCCAAAAGTTCTGATGCGTGTCAAGGTGATTTGGTGAAGTATTTACATTCCATTGATTCTCATCGTAGGATGTAGTAGCATTCTTCACTTTCCAGTTATGCTGATAAGAGAGTTTGCCGTATTGCTGACGCTGTGGCACAGCATTGTCGTAGTCCCATTCTCCGCTATCCCATACAGAACCTGTCTTAGAGCCGTTGTCCGAGACGCGTCCATAGATTCCCATCGGATTCGTCTCACTTAGGAAGTGCATGTTAGCCGAGGCACGATAGTTCTTTGAGGCGTAGGCACTTGTAGTGGTTTGTCCGTACCATTTGTCGAGGAAGCCAGGCTTGATGACAATGTCCAGAATCTGCTGTTCCTGTCCGTCATTCATACCTGTGAGTTCGGCAAGCTCACTCTTTTTCTCGTATGCTTTGATGTTCTGCACAGCTTCGGCAGGCAACTGAGCTGTGAGAAAATCGTCGGCAATATCGTGACCGTTCATCTTCAAATGCACCTCTTTTCCGTTGAAGGTAATCTTGCCATCTTCAATACGGACACCAGGTAGCTTCTTCATCAGTTCACTCATGCGTGCTCCATCCTCCAGATTGAAGGCTTCAGGATTGAACACCACGGTGTCGCCCTTCATATAGAACTGCTTAGCCTTGCCCTTTACGGTAACCTCTTTCAATAACTCAGCAGACATCTTCAGTTTGATGTCGCCCAAATCGAGTGTGTCTTTGCCACCCATAGCCATAAATTCCTTCATCTTCAGTTCTTCGTAACCGAAGTAATTGACGGTTAAGCTTACACGGCACATGAAATTACCAGTATCGATAGTTATGATTCCGCATGAGTCTGTGGTCATGTCATACATATACCAACTATTGCCTTCAACCCGAGTTACTTGCACCTGAGCACCTTCAAGAGGTTCGTTGCTTTCGGCATCGACTACTCGTCCTGTGACTACGTCTGCGGACATAATTAGGGCTTGCAGGCATAGGAATGCCAACATACAAGTTCGTTTCATAAACTCTGAGATTGGGGGAAAGGTATGGTTACTTCTTAGGTTTGCTAAGGATGAATTTATTCGTGAGAGTCTGGATATTCTTCGGATCATTCTGGCGCTTGCACTTGTCCACTACATAATCCACAAGCTCAGCAGGCATGTTTGTCACCTTGCGCCACTTGTCGTGACGGTTGTTCCATTGGCCTTCGAAGTGAGTCTTGTCGAGCATGATGACCGTACCATTGCGACCGCACTCGGTGTATTTTCCACCCTTATATGTATATGTGCCGTACTCGTGAGGGAGAATCATAGTCTCCGTCCCGTTGATTCGTGCCACTTCAGCACAGGCATATTCGCCATTCGCGCGAAACACCTTTATCTGATTGTAATCTTCACCTATATAATTGTCCTTCTTACCTTCAAACCTCATTGACTCCAGTATCCATACGCCAATGAGGTCCTTGTCGGTAGTCTTGGCTTTCTGTGCCATTACGCTTGATGAGATAAACATCGCAAACAACATCATTGCAAGTCGTGCTACTGTTCTGTTCTGTTTCATGATTTAATGATTTTAGAGTTGAACATGTGTGAATTGAATTTGCCTGCAAAGATAGATGTTACATGGAAGGTAACCAAAGATTTTTGTTTGCAAATTGTTCACATTTTTGCAAACCACCCAAAACATTGTTTGCAAATTGTTCACAAATCTGCCTTAACTCACTTATAATGAAAGGATAAACTCACCCCACTCTTTTGCAC
>JAGHVC010000106.1 GCA_018064505.1 Candidatus Minthosoma caballi
ATATGTTTTACCAAAAAGAAATAAAAAAAACAAATAATTCCCTGTGTGACGCTGTGACGCGTGACACTTATCTCATGTGTTTTCACCTAACTATCTTAAACACAACGCAATGGCAGAAATAGTTAATATTCAACCTTGGAAAGCTCGCTTGCAAAATCTGCATGATGATATCGTAAATGATGATTTGTTCGAGCTTGTTTACGATGCTGTAGCCAATTCTTCACTGAATTTAGACGAAATATTTAAGCTTGAGGAATGGATTAGTAGCCAATACCAGAAACTGGTAAAAGAAGAACATAGCCTGAGGAGGCTTGAACCTGAGTACAACCTCTCGTACACAACGGAGGTGCCTGGCTATGTTGACACGGCTGCTTTTTTGCTTAGAAAACTAAGATCAGGCACTAGCACAGCAAGAAAGATAAAGGAGAGACTCTCACCGCGCCGCAAGCCAAAGGCTATGTACGAGCGCAGAGGAGCTCCATATCCTTCAAAGGCTTCTTTGTCATATTTGAGCAAGCGAGGCGTGAGGCATTATGCTATAAAGCTTGATGGCATGTTCCGGGAAGAAGTTGACACATTGATTGGCTTGATTGTCAAATTCTATGAGTTGCTGTCTTCATGTCTTGCATTGTGCCTCAAACTTATTGCAGAGGAAAATGCAGTAAGAGTAAGCGTATTTCGTTCGAAAGAGCAATACTACAAGTTTTGCAAAGAGGTAGAGAATGAGTTTGCGAATATGAGAACATTCCTCAACATGTCAGAGTATGATGCGAAGAGTGATTCTGTTTTTGTTGCTCGCATGGGATTCGACTCATTTGAGGATTTTGTGAAAACCATGTATCATAAGTTTTCCACACATCAGTTGAAAACTTACCTTTTTGGAGTCTTTATGGGTGTATGCAAATCACTTGAGAGCAGCAATTTAGAACTCAAAGCAGAGGAGGTGGCAGCTGATGGCCAGAAGTATGCTGGCATTCAGTCTTCTGTGTTCTATGAAAATGATGTGACAGAAAGCATCATAGCAGAGTTTGACTCGTACATTCCGAAACTGAAGAATGGCTGCATGCCAAAGAAAGTTAAAGGAAAGCACCTCTCGATGTTTGCTCTTGCAATTGGGGTAAGACCGGGGATGGCCGATATTCATGCATTTCATGAATATTTCTTATCAAAGTACAAGGGCACGCTCAAGATTTGTGATTATACTACATTCAACCAGAAACTGAACGAATTAGATATTGCAAATCGTTGCTCAGATCCTAAAGCGTTAAAGTATGTGGACAACGATATTTTCAAGTTGTTTGTGAGCAGAAAAGAAGAGCTGGAAAGCGCAAAAAAACAAAAAATCGTAAATATGGCATCAAGATAATCATATTAGTGCTATTTTCTGTTCAATAAGATTATCACACTGCAAGGTATCAATTCACTTGGATTGATACCTTTTTTCATATTTCAAAGACTTCTCGATGTGAGAATCAGCACTTTTTTGTTTTTCTCATAATATGATTTTCTGTTTTTTCCAGATTGTGAAATTCGTAATATGAAAATCGCTGCATGAGGAGTGTGAGAATCTGTGGAGTGATGTGATAATTGCAAGAAAGGAAGACTGTAAGTTGCTGAAATATGAGAATTTAAGCAATTTGTTTGATATGACTTTTTCTTTGGTTAAATACATAATAGTTTGTAACTTCGCATCATCAAAATAATTTTTAATTTTCACTTTTTAATTTTTTTATACGCAAATGGCAAAAGAAGAAATTAAGAAAATTGCAGAGGTACAGACCTCTGAGGTGACTGCGAAGACTGCAGGTGACCTTGGCAATCTCAAGGAGATGGGCCAAAACACAGAGACTGGTAATAATGTATCACGCGAGGTTGAGCTTCTTTACCGCAAGACCTACCATGGCTTCACAATCTCTGCTCTTGTACAGGCAATGATTGAGAGCAACGGGTTGGAGACAGAAGGTGGCGAGGCAATAAAGACTGCGAAAACACTTGCGGAGCAGATTCGTATTCCGCTCTTGTACGATGCTGACAGCATCTACGCTATCATTGATCAGTTTGTAGTTGTGGACAACAAGGAGCTCCTTGCTGAGATTTGCAAAAACGCTGTTAAGACAAGCAATCTTAAGTATGGAAACAAACTGCTTGACAAAGCTGTTCGCACTCTCGTGCTAGAGGAGAAAGCAAACAACAAGGCAAAGGGGGACATTGCAGAAAAGTATGGCGTCAACCCAAACCTCATTCCAATTCCTCGCTTGCCAAAATTGCTCAAGGACATCCTCGACTGCTACCCAAAGGAGTTTCATCATGCTGTCCTCTCTGTGGCTGTAGCTTGTCTTGCTTTCCACGCTGAGAATGTATGGGCTGTCTATAACGAGACAGAGCTCTATCGTCTCCTCTTCATCGATGCTGTGCTTGCAGATGCTGCTGGTGGCAAGTCGTTCCTCGACCGCATCAACGCAGTCATTAACAAGGACATAATAGCAGAATCTAAGCTTGGCTATGCAGAAGAGGATGCGATTAAGAACGCTGCTGCTTCGGGCAAAAAAAAGCGTGGCCGCAAGAAGATTGATGCAGAGAATGCTGAGGAAGCAGAAGGAGATAAGCTTAAGGAGAAGAAGGTAAGGCCAATCCAATATGTTGGTTCTACGACTTCAATCACAGAGCTTTTCTATCGTGCTCTGCATAGCGAAGGACATCCTCTGTTCATGTTCACGAATGAGGGCGCAGAATTTTTCCTGTCCTGCAAGCGTGGCCCAAATACCGACACATGGACATTCATGCGCAAGGGGGTTGAGGGAAGCGAGTATGTTCAGTCACACCATAGTGTTGATACTGTGTCTGGCATTTGCAATCCTTTCTTGTCTGCTGTGCAGTGTGTTCAGCCTGAAATTGCTATTCCAGAGTTCAGCAAGCATATTGTTGACGGCACAACTTCTCGCATCTGGTTCTCGACTGTGGAGCAGATGGCTGGAGGAAAGCGTCCTCGCATAAAGCCTTTCTCTGCAGAACTCCTTGCTGAGATTGACGAGATAGTAGCTTCCCTCAAGACTCTCAACGAGAAGATTGAGCTTCGCCGACTCCATAAGGTAATAGACCATTGGCTTGACGACAAAGCTCTTGAATACGAGCAGACTGACAATCTCGCCATTGATCATTTTCGCAAGCGTGCTGCTCAGATTGCTTATAAAGCTGGCGTGTTCTGCTATTTGATTAATGGAAGAAAGGAAAACAAGAATCTTTGCGATTTCGCACTCTATGTGGCAGAGTATGTGCTTCGTCAACAAGTACGCTTCTTTGGAGAGGACTATAACAGATTGAAGAACACGAAAATGGATAGTGCTGGCATCAATAATGTCAATTACTACAGCATGTTGCCTGATGTTTTTTCTGCCTCTCAGTTCTCTGCTCTTCGTGCAAAGCATGGCGACCCAACCAATGTTCGCACTATCATTTGGCGTTGGCATACGCATAAACCAAATCCTCTCGTTGAGGAAATAGAACCATGTGTTTACCGCAAACTCATCTAACGAAAGGAGGACTATGCATCATGATAGACAATCAAGATATCGAACGACTCAAAAGTCGAATCCGTATTGAAGATGTCATAAGCAAGATGGGATTCTCCCTCACACGAAAGGGCACAAGGCACTACTGTCTGTGCCCTTTTCATGAGGATCACAACCCATCGCTGATTATAGACACAAAGAAGAACACCTTCTATTGTCCAGTTTGCCACACAGGAGGAGATGCTATCCGCTTTGTGATGAAGGTGGAGGGCAAGAGCTATGTGGAAGCGCTTCGCTACATTGCTGGCATTTACGGAATGGAATTGCGTGAGACATCATCAGACCTTTCTGCAGAACAAAAGAGACAGCAGGACTTCAAGGAAATGATTCGCACTCAGCGAGAGGCAATAGTGAGCATTGCGCATGAGCATCTGTTTGAAGAAGGCAACGAGGCGCATGCTTATCTTCGTTCTCGTGGATTTAGCGATGACACGCTCCGTCTTTTCCATGTTGGGCACTTCCCTCAGCTCTCTGCTTGCGGTCGCCATCAAGAGGCATTGCAGAAAAGCTACGATGCCAAGCAGATACAAGGTCGCATCGTGTTTCCTTGGTATTCGGCAAGCAATGCACTCGTTGGTTTGGCAGGTCGTGTGGTTGATGTTCGCACAAAGGGAGTGCAGCTGAAGTATGTCAACTCGTCAGAGAAAAGCGGATTTGTGAAAGGCTTAAACCTCTTTGGCATCAACCTCGCCACTCGTGCTATGGCAAGAGAAAGAAAGGTGTTTGTGGTGGAAGGATATACCGATGCGATGGCAATGCATCAGTCGGGCATTGAGAATGTGGTGGCGCAATGCGGAACAGCCATGACAGATGCTCAAGCAAGCATTCTTGCTCGCTATGCAGACGAGGTGGTGCTCTGTCTTGACAACGACTCTGCAGGCATCCGAGCAATGGACATGGCTGCCCTGAAGCTCCTTCCCCTTGGCGTGAGAGTAGAGATACTGCTTGCTCCCGATGGATGTGACCCAGCCGACCTTCTGCACTCGAATGGCGAAGACGCTGTGCTCCGATGGTCGCAAACCGACACTCACAGCCTTCTCGACATCTGCCTCGATCGTTTCCGCCAAGCCTCAGTGCTCAATCCATACCATCGCCGAGCAGCACTCAGCAAACTCATCTCCTACCTCTCGCTAATCAAGGACAGCATTCTCCGCAACATGTACATAGAGAAATGCGTGGATGTGTGTCCTTGGCTGAAAGCGGAAGAGCTGGGGATGTAAGAAAAGAATAGGACGCTTTGAAAAGGTCAAGTGACAAGTACATGACTCACTCGCATGATTGAGAATGTGAGTCGAGATTCGCTTCTCAGACTCCAACACCCCAAGTTCCCAAAGCCTACCAAAACCTTTGGGAGCTTTTCTTTTCCCCTTTCTCAAATGTAAGCGGTCAAATGAACTAAAATGGAGGATAAAGAAAAAAGCATCCCAAAGGATGCTTTGTATGATTGTTTGGATTTGAGCCTATGAAAAATCTTAAGTTGTGCGTTTGCCTGGATGCTTGATGCTAATCTTGTTCACACGATCCATCTTGAAGGAAACTTCATTAACAATGGCATCTATGAAATGGAGATGCCCTTTTGTGTCAACAAGCACATTAGTTGATTTTACATCTGATATTTCATACATACCATCAAACCAGATGTCATCCATATCTACCGTGAAATCATGCTCTTCAAGGAATGAGTCGATTTCCTCATCGCTTGCATAGCGTACTGCATTTACATATGGCTGACAAAGAACAACACAAGGCTCATTGATGCTATTCAATGAGAATCCAAGAATTGTATAAGCATCTTCGGGAAACAGTTTGTTATGGGATTGAAGGCGATGAATAAAACCTATAAGACTGGTTGCTGATGATGGAAGCAGACCGAAATTATTCAGCTTTATTACTGATTGTCCACTTTTCGAAATGAATACATCATTCTCCTGTCCATTGCCAATCATCTTGCCCAACAAGCCATCTACCTCAATCCATGTTCCAAGCTCTTGAGCTCGCTGAACGACATCCCTAAGTAAGGATTGTTTATTCCTACGGATGCATCCAGCCTCTTCTGCTGTTCCACAGCTTCCTGGGATGTGACAGGCTGATTCCACTGTGTCTTTGATGATCGAATTGCCTCCGTATAATCTGTCCAACTCATTTTCTATCATTTAATTATGATCGTTTATCATGTATGACAGCCGAGAGTTCTGTGTCATATTTGTTTCATTGTACAAAAGTACGACAATCTCTCATTTCTTCCAAATGTTTGTAGCATTTTTTTTCTAATTCTTTGGGGAACTTTTCTTTTCCCACTCATTCTCAAATGGAAGCGAAGCGGTCAAATGAACTCAAATGGATGAGAACGAAAAACAGCTTTTATTTAGGCAGATTGAAAAAACAACTGAATATATTTGCTTGCTGTTAACAAATTCGTTAACTTTGCTGCTTTGATGAAGGAAACCTTGTGATACTGTTTAATGCCTTTCAGAAGAAGACACAGAAGACTCCACAGGGTGAGATAGATAGGGCGATGAGAATCAAGGATGAGTATTTCAAGGCAAAAGAGGAATTGAAGAATAAAAACAAGAACAAGTAATATGACACAGGAAGAACTTAAAGCAATTGGATGCACTTCTCTGGAAGAACTCATTGCAGAGGATTTTGGTGAGGTTGGAACTCCTGAGAGAGCGGAGTTTGAACTTGGATGCGACGCTTTCATCATCGGGGAGAGATTGAAAGCAGAGCGTTTGAGTCAGGGCATGACGCAGCAGCAGTTGGCTGATAAGATTGGCACGAAGAAAAGTTTCATTTCTCGTATTGAGAATGGAAGAGTGGACATTCAGCTATCCACATTGTCTCGTATTTTCAACGGATTAGGAAGACGAGTTGCTGTTACATTGATGTAAATATCCCCAAGTTCCCAAAGCCGACTTCAAATGATAAAAACGACGACTCCCCAAGGCTAATAACCTCAAGGAGTCGTCTCTCTTAATTTCTTTATATCTAATTCTCTTAATCTTTTTCATTGTACCTCTTCGGCTTCTTCGCCCAGGAACTTATACTCGAAGCTTGGGCTCTTGGCTGATGGGAACTGGCTGCGCTTGTCTATCTCTTTGCGGCCTTTCAGATGATCCATCATGCGGTTGTAGCAGTCCATGGCGCTCACAGCCTTGCACTTCACGCGGAAACGGGTGTCGATGTACTGGAACTTCTGTGTCTGAGGGATGAGCACTACTCGCTTGAAGGTGATGCATGCATCGTACCAGCCTACATGCTCTTCGTTGAGAGCATCGAGGATGGTCTTCTTCTTTTCTGCCATTGAGCTCTTTGCGCCTTCTACGGCTCTCTGCTCCTTGCGCAGCTGTTCCTCTTCCTTGAACTGCTCTATGGTCTCTGCCTCTGTCTTCAGGAAGAGCACATAGTTGCTGTAGCTCACCTTAAGACGGAAAGGGTAGAGGTTGCTGGAATTGAGGAAGGTGCTGATGCGGTTGGCAACATTGTTGTCGAGCTTGATTTCCTCTATGCTTTTCAAGAAGTCCATAGCCTCGTCGATTGACTTGGCAAGGCATTCCCTGTCAAAATATCTTACAAATAAGTTCATATATGGTTGCTTAAATAGTTTTTCGTAGAATGAATTAGCTTTGCAAAGTTAATGCTTTTATTTGAAAACTGAAAGTTTTACTCTGCATTATCTATTTTTTTTCGCCTTTTATCTTAACTTGCCCTGTTTGACGGACGCTGTTATCGTCATCGTTATCGTCTTATCCTCCATTCTGAAGGATAAAGGTTGTTTGCTCTGTTGCCTATGTTCTTCACAAAGCCCAATGGATGTCCCTTGTAGGTGATGATGATGTAGCCAAGAGGTACATCAGACGGCAGGGTGAGGGTTTCTGTGCGAAGGTAGGCTATGGCTTGGTCGTAATCCACTTCTGCTTTTGGAAACGCGCTGAGATTGGCGTTGCACGACATTGCTAAGCTATGGCTTGGCTGTAATCCCTTTCCCTTGACAGTGGCAAGCTGAATGCCGTAATGCACAACCTTGGCTGACTGCGCAACAGAGCTGAGCATGCTGGCATGAATGGAAGGAAAAGCAGTGTATGTTCCTTCGCTCTGCTCTGAGATGGAGAATTCTTCGTTGCCTGATATCCAATTGCTTATCTCTTTCGGAATCTTACTCTGCTTTGACTTGCCTTTCTGTTCTTTCTTGTTCTTCTTTGATCTGCGTGGAGCATCTTGTTCGTTGTCATCAGCTTCTTTCTTGCGGAACACTGACACGAAGAATCCTTCTCCTTTGGTCTTGTGTGGATAGAAATGACCATGAGGAATGTTCATGCCATCAGTGTTGACTAAAGGTAGTTCTTCGCCTTTCAGTTCATCAACAATCCACTTCACATTGTCTTCGTCCTCGAAGTGGTTGAATGTGCATGTAGAGTATATCAGTACGCCGCCCTCGCGAAGGCATTGCCATAAATTTCTTAATATCTCTCGTTGCCTTTCCTGACACACGCGGACATTGTTCATGCTCCATTCGTCGATGGCTTTCTCGTCTTTGCGGAACATGCCTTCGCCTGAGCAAGGAGCGTCGCAGATGATGATGTCAAACACTGGGCCAAGAGCGCAGAAGTCGCTGGTGTCGCTGTTTGTTACAATGAAGTTAGGATTGCCCCATTTTGTCAGGTTCTCTGCTAACACTTGCGAGCGCTGACGCACATACTCATTTGCCACAAGCAGGGAATTGTGAGGTAGGGTAGATAGTGCAAGAGTTGATTTTCCACCAGGGGCAGCACATGCATCAAGCACCACTAAAGGAGCATCTTTTTCCATGCCTTTTTCTGTGTTGACAAGCTCGCAATAGTGACTAAGCAACTGGCTGATATACATAGAAGAAGCTTCTTGCACATAATAACATCCTGCATGCAAAAGAGGATCGAAGGTGAACTGAGGTCTCTCGCGGAGATAGTAAGCATTGTCGCACCACCCAACAGTCTCTGCCTCCTTCAGCATGTATTCCAGTTCTTCACTGTTCGACTTTCTCGGGTTGATCCTTACGCTTGTTGGCACAGCACCACCAATTCCCTCAGCAAGGCTTTCGTACTCTGCCTCGCCAAGCGACTCAATCATCATCTGCTTAAAGTCCTCAGGTAATTGTTTCATTTTCTTGTCAAGTCAACAAAAGCATATTTATGCTCATGTTTTTCATCCACATCATGCTCTTCTCTCATCACCTCTTTCCACTCGTCCATGTCAATCTCAGGAAAGAAAGTGTCTGCATTCTTAGGAGTGTCGTACACATAAGTGAGGCAAAGTCTATCTGCCACAGCCATAGCCTCCTTATACACAGAAGCGCCGCCAATGATGTACACTTCGCCTTCACAAGAAGCTAAAGCATCTTGCAGGTTAGGGTAGAGGTCTGCGCCAGGAAAGTCTTCAGCTCTGCCATTGCGAGAAAGCACTATGTTTCTTCTGTTAGGCAAAGCACCCTTAGGCAGCGACTCAAAGGTCTTTCTGCCCATCACAATTGTGTTGCCTGTGGTCAGCTGCTTGAATCTTTTCAGATCGTTTGGCAGCCAATAAATCAATTTATTCTCAAAACCGATTGCATTGTTCTCTGCAATCGCAACTATAATTGAAATCATAAGTAGCTGTTTTTGAACATCCTTTTTATGCACTCTATATCGCTATACTCCCCATCCTCTGCATTCTACTCCCCTCCCTTGCAGGGAGGGGATGGGGGGAGAGTCTTCTTATACCGACACTGTAGCCTTGATGTGTGGATGAGGATCGTACTCGCAAAGCTCAAAGTCCTCATACTGGAAATCAAAGATGTTTTTCACATTTGGATTAATCTTCATCTTTGGCAACTTTCTTGGCTCACGAGTCAGCTGAAGCTTTGCTTGCTCAAGATGGTCGAGGTAGAGATGAGTGTCACCGGTAGTGTAAACGAAATCGCCAGGCTGAAGGTCGCAAACCTGTGCTACCATCATTGTGAGCAATGCGTAGCTTGCAATGTTGAATGGCACACCAAGGAATGTATCTGCGCTTCTCTGATAGAGCTGACAACTTAGCTTGCCGTCTGCCACATAGAATTGGAACAGAATATGGCAAGGAGGAAGATTCATGTTGTCTATGTCAGCAACATTCCACGCGCTGACTATTAATCTGCGTGAATTTGGATTCTTCTTTATCTGGTCAATAACCTCTGTTATTTGGTCTATGTGACCTCCGTTATAGTCAGGCCATGATCTCCACTGATAGCCATAAATGTGCCCCAGGTTACCATCCTCATCTGCCCATTCGTTCCATATCCTCACACCTCTGTCTTGCAGCCATTTTGCATTAGTGCTGCCCTGCAAGAACCAAAGAAGTTCGTATATGATTGACTTCAAGTGAAGCTTCTTTGTAGTGAGCAAAGGAAATCCCTCTGCAAGGTTGAATCTCATTTGATTGCCAAACACAGAGACTGTGCCTGTGCCTGTACGGTCACCTTTCTTTGTGCCTTCTGTCAAGATACGATTGAGCAAGTCTAAATATTGTTTCATTTCTTTTTGGTTTATTTCTTGCAAAGATACGAAAAATGAACTTAACACTCCACATAAC
>JAGHVC010000211.1 GCA_018064505.1 Candidatus Minthosoma caballi
ACTACTATTCAGCTTGCTCCACTCCTCCTTGGCCCTATCGCTATCGCAGCATTCAGCTTCATGGCTCTCGTGCCAGTGATCGTTCCACTCGGGGTTAAGCTCTGCTGCACAAAGAAGGAACTCCAGATCAACATGAAGGAGCAGGATAAGCTCTACCCTAACAAGGTTCAGATTAAGAATATGAAGGTGTTGAAGATCCTCTTCCCTATCTTCACAACTATCATCGTTGCAATCTTCGTTCCATCAGCTGTATCACTCGTTGGTATGCTCATGTTCGGTAACCTCATCAAGGAGATTGGTGCTAACACAAGCCGTATCTTCGACGCTGCTTCAAACAGCATCATGAACGCAGCTACAATCTTCCTTGGCCTCTCTGTAGGTGCAACAATGACAGTAGATGCATTCCTCAACTGGACTACAATCGGAATCGTTATTGGTGGTTTCTGCGCATTCGGCTTCTCAATCTTCGGTGGTATCATGCTCGTGAAGCTCTTCAACCTCTTCTCGAAGAAGAAGATCAACCCGCTCATCGGTGCTACAGGTCTTTCTGCTGTGCCAATGGCATCGCGTGTTGCTAACGACATTGCACTCAAGTATGATGTTAAGAACCATGTCCTGAACTACTGTATGTCATCAAATGTAGCAGGCGTTATCGGTTCTGCAGTTGCAGCTGGTGTGCTTATCTCATTCCTCCAGTAATAACACTGATAAACATTATAATAATAAAAAAAGAGCAGCCTATTTGGGTTGCTCTTTTTTTGTTTGACTTAATCAAATTTGTAATATAATTGATGTTAGGATATCCTTCTTCTGAATTCGGAACAAACTACTGCAGTAGCTATTGCTACATTAAGAGATTCTGATGTAACTCTGCCTTCAGGATAGTTTGGAATGAAGAGTTTTTCATCAACGAGTGATTCCACTTCCTTTGAGACGCCTTTGCCTTCGTTTCCCATCACGATAACGCCATTAGCTGATAGCTGTTTTGTGTACATGTTTTCTCCATCAAGGAATGTGCCATATATTGGACATGAACCGGATATGGATTTTAATGCTTCGGTTAAGTCAACATAATGCACGGAAACATGAGCGAGCGCCCCCATTGTGGACTGGATAGTTTTAGGATTGTAAACATCTGCGCAATTCTTGCTGCAGAAGATGTGTTCAATGCCAAACCAGTCTGCTAAGCGAATGATGGTGCCGAGGTTGCCAGGGTTTTGTACATCGTCGAGAGCTATGCATAGGTTTGTGTTGGCTATGCTGTCGATGCTGGCTTGTGTGTGTGGCTGTGTGAAAATGGCAAGGACTTGCTGGGGAGATTCGAGAAGGCTTGCCTTGCGTAGTTCTTCTTCGGTGACTTCGTCGATTTCGGCGTTTTGAGCATGGCGATTGATTGCTGTTTGATTTTGCTCAAGCCATTGTGAGGTGGCTGCAATGTATGTGCAATCGAAGAAAGGAAGCATGTCGCCAACTATTTTGTAGCCTTCTGCCACAAATACTCCCTCGCGTACTCTATATTTCTTTTGTTCAAGCGAATGAATATATTTTATCTTATTCTTGCTTATCATTACTCGTAATTATATTGTTTTCACAAAGGTAAGACATTTTATTGAGAATATAGACGGATGATTGGATTTTTCTTTGTAAATTTGTACGATTTTAGTCAATATAGAATGAAACGAGTCCTCATATACTTTATTATATATATTGTTGTAAGCATGATTGTTGCTTCATGCTCTGTGGATAAGTATATCCCTGAGGGCGAGTATATGCTTGACAAGACAGGAGTGGTATGCGATGATGAGGAGCTGATGAAAAACTACTTGCTGGGCGATTATGTGACTCAAAATACAAACACAAAGTGGTTTGGAGCGCGCGTGCCTTTGAAAATCTATTGTCTTTCGGGAACCGATACGACAAAGAAAACCACTAAGCTTTTAAGAAAGATTGGTCAGGCGCCAGTGCTATATGACAGCATCCGTTCGAAAAGACAGATGGATGACATGTTGAAAGTGCTTGTAAATGCTGGATACATGAAGGCGTATGTGGATGAAAACAAGGATATCAAAGGAAAGAAAATGGCTGTTACTTACAGCATTCATCCAAATGAGCAATACACAATAAGAAATGTCTATCGTGTTGTAGAGGACAAAGGTCTTGAGCATTTCATTTGTGTGGAAGATACAGCAAAATCTCTGTTAAAGTCGGGTATTCCTTTTGATGTAGCCACCCTGAATAGCGAAAGAAATCGCATTACATCCTACTTGCGCAATCACGGATATTATAAATTCACTAAGGATAATATCCGCTACAGTGCTGATACTGCAGCAAATAGCAATGAAGTGGATCTGCTTGTTCGTGTGAAACTGCTTCAAGAAGACGGCAGAACAGAGGCAAAGAGTCATAGGCCTTACGCACTAAGTAGCGTTACTTTCCTTTCTGATGTTTTTGACCCAAATGCAGAATTGGACACGATGGAATACCGCAACTTCAGATTTGTCAGTCAGAATGGATTGCGTTTCCGCAAGAAACTGCTTACTTCGCATTCGTTGATGCACAAAGGAGATTTGTATAATGATGCAAAGTTTAAGCAGACTTACAACAATTATCACAGACTTCCAGGCATTGCATTCTCAAATATCAGGATTGAGGATAATAACAATGATTCACTTGATTGCTATATTATTGTGAATCACGCAAAACCGAATTCTTTTGGGTTTGATGTAGAAGCTACTAACTCCGCTGGTGACCTTGGAGCAGCTGTTTCTACTTCGTTTCAGAACAAGAACATCTTCAGAGGATCGGAGACATTCATGTTCAAGATTCGCGGAGCATACGAAGCAATCACAGGACTTGAAGGCTATGACGGCCACAACTACATAGAAGTGGGAGCCGAAGCAAGATTAGGCTTTCCTGCATTCCTGTTGCCTGGTGTGAAGCGCGAATGGGGAACTGAGCACAACGCAAGCTCTGAAATATCTTTGCAGTACAACATGCAGGATAGACCAGAGTTTCAGCGCAGAGTGTTTACTGCAGCATGGAGGTATAAGTGGGGAAGCCGCGACACGCACATACAGCATAAGTTTGACTTGATGGAAGTGAACTATGTGTATATGCCTTGGATTTCGCGCACTTTCAAAGAGCAATATCTCGACTCGCTTGGCAAGACAAATGCAATTTTGAAGTATAATTATGAGAACCTTCTTATAACAAAGACGGGTTACACATACTCATATAATTCGCTTGGCGCACGCGAGCAGACTTACGGAAAGAATGCCTATACATTCCGCTTCAACATCGAGAGCTCAGGTATGCTTCTCGATGGAATTGTTGGCATGTTCGACTCTAAGAAAAATGCAGATGGGCAACGAATGTTCTGCAACACGGCTTATGCGGAGTATTTCAGAGGTGACATAGATTTTGCCAAGAGTATAAGAATTGACAAGAACAATTCCGTAGCTATGCATGCTGCTTTAGGAGTGGCCTACCCTTATGGCAACAGCAATCAGCTTCCGTTTGAAAAGAGATACTTCGCTGGAGGTGCTAATAGCGTGCGCGGATGGTCTGTTCGTTCTTTGGGACCAGGCACATACAATGGCGCAGATAAGGGAATTAACTTCTTGAATCAATCAGGTGATGTGAAGCTTGATTTGTCTCTTGAGTACAGAGCGCAGTTGTTCTGGAAATTCAGTGGCGCAGCATTTGTTGATGGAGGTAATATATGGACAATCAGAGAGTATGAAGATCAGCCAGGAGGCGCTTTCCGTTTCGAGAAATTCTTAGAACAGATAGCTTTCAGTTATGGATTAGGCCTCAGAATGGATGCCAATTTCTTCATTGTGCGATTTGATGCAGGCATGAAGGCTATTAACCCTGCTTATACAGGCAGAGAACATTGGCCAATAGTGCATCCAAAGTTTAGTCGTGATTTCGCATTCCATTTCGCTGTTGGATTGCCATTTTAACACTTGTTTCGTCAATTTATATTAAAAAAGCTTTGCAATAAGTATCTTGTTGTTTCATTATGAAAAAAAAGATATAAATTTGCATTCCAAAAGCAGACGGGCGATTTGTCGCTGCTTCGTGATGTGCCCACGCACTGAGACGAAGGAGAGGAAAGTCCGGGCAGCACAGGACAAGCCACTTCCTAATGTAGAAGCAGTCCGCGAGGGTTGAGTAATGCAGAAGAAAATAACCGCTGTCCGTTATTCCAGCAAGGTATGAATAACCGCTAAAAGGTCTAACGGCAGTAAGGGTGAGAAGGTGGTGTAAGAGACTACCAGCGATATGGTGACATGTCGGCTGTGCATCTTGGCTGCTGCAAGTTCATGTAAACTGCCGCAGATGACTTCGCGTCATCGAAAAGGGTTGTCCGCCCGTGGCAGAGGGTAGAACGCTTGAGCTTTATGGTGACATAAAGACTGGATAAATGACAAATACGCACTTCGGTGCGGACAGAACCCGGCTTATAGCTCGTCTGCTTTTTTTACTTATCATTCAGATAAGAAATAGTCTTCAAGAAGCAAAATTAACTTTATGATGAGAAATAATCTTCAAGATGAGAAATTAACTTTATGATAAGAAATAATCTTCAAGATGAGAAATTAACTTCAATTTTATGAATAACAAAAAGCTTTTTACAGCATCTCTTTTGTTTCTATGTGCCAATGGCGTAATAAATGCACAAAAAACTTGGTCTCTCCAAGAATGCTTGAACTATGCCATTGACAATAACATTCAACTGAAACAGAAGAAGATAACTGCAGCATCCAGTCGTGAGGACATTCTTCAGTCCAAGACTGCCCTATTCCCTTCCGTGTCTTTCAACACGAATCAGAATGTTTCATGGAGACCTTTTGCAGAAAGTACAATCAACCTGACCAACGGCACAATGTCAACATCACGCAACACTGTGTCTTACAATGGCTCTTACGGCATCAACGCTAACTGGACAGTTTGGAATGGATGGAGAAATACTAATAATATCAAGCAAAACGAGATTTCCGAGAAGATGAATGAGTTGGCTGTTGAGCAGACAGCTAATTCGATTCAAGAACAAATCACACAGCTTTATGTTCAGATTCTTTATGAAACAGAGGCTGTTAAAGTGAGTGAGGAAATCGTGAAAGCCAGCGAGATGCAGCGTGACCGTGCTCAGGTTATGGTAGAAGTGGGCACTCTCGCAAGAGTTGATTTGGTTCAGCTTGAAGCACAAGTTACTCAGGATCTTTATTCTTTAGCAAACACTAAGTCGCAATTAGCAAACTTCAAGCTTCAGCTGAAGCAATTGCTTGAGATACATGACGATGAAGACTTTAATGTGGAAATACCGGATGTTGATGATAACTCTGTTCTTGACTTGATACCAAACCAGCAATCCGTTTACAACTCTGCATTGGGGAATCGCCCAGAGATAAAGTCGAGCAGGCTTAACATAGAGTCGTCAGAAGTAGCAATAGAAGTGGCAAGGGCTGGCTATATGCCAACCGTCAGCATCACCGCGGGAATCGGCTCAAGCAATAATGATTCGCAGAAGAAGAGTTTCTACAATCAAGTAAAGACAAACATGAGCAATTCCATTGGTATGACTATTTCGATGCCAATCTTTGATCAGCGACAGACGAAGACAAACATTCGAAAAGCGAAATTTGCTTTGCAAAATAGTGAATTAAGCTTGATGGATCAGCAGAAGCAGCTCTTTAGCACAATAGAGAATTACTGGCTCAATGCTACTACTTCACAGCAACAGTACATGTATGCAAAAGCAAATGTGCGAAGCATGCAGGAGAGCTATGAACTTGTGAGTGAGCAGTTTAGGCTTGGACTGAAAAACATTGTTGAGCTGACAACAGGAAAGAACAACTTGCTGCAAGCTGAGCAGCAATTGCTCCAAACAAAATATACAGCGATTTTCAACCAAGCAATGCTTGATTTCTATTCTGGAGAACCAATTAAACTTTAGTAAATTCTTTCTTTCATATTACCTAACAAGAAAATACAATGAAAGTTCAAAATATATTTGCAATACTTGCTTTCGCTTCAATGCTGGCAGCTTGTGGTGAAAAGTCAAAAATCACTTATTCTACAGCCAAGGTAGAGAAAACAAATATCAGCACAACAATCACTGCTACAGGCACAATAGAGCCTGTTACAGAGGTGGAAGTAGGTACACAGGTCAGCGGCATCATTGACAAGATTTATGTTGACTACAACAGTGAGGTGCATCGCGGACAAGTGATAGCAGAGCTTGACAAAACAAACCTCCTTGCAGAGCTTGCGTCAGCACAAAGCAATCTTAGCAATGCGCAGAGTAGCCTTAACTATCAGACAAACTATTATAAGCGCTACAAAACTCTTTATGAAAAGGGACTTATTTCAGCTAATGATTATGAGAATGCCAAACTCAATTATGAGCAAGCTGTTCAGCAAGTGAAGGTACAGCAGCAAAGCGTAACCAGAGCACAGACTAATCTTGGATACGCAACAATCATGTCGCCTATCGATGGAGTTGTTCTTTCCAAAGAAGTTGAAGAAGGTCAGACAGTTGCAGCAACAATGAACACTCCTACCCTTTTCATCCTTGCTCAAAATTTGACAGACATGCGTGTTATTGCCAACATAGACGAGGCAGACATAGGCGGTGTGAAAGAAGGACAAAGAGTGACATTCACTGTTGACGCTTATCCAGAAGATGTGTTTGAGGGCGCTGTCACTCAGGTTCGTCAGAATGCTACAACGACAAGCAATGTAGTGACCTACGAAGTTGTGATTTCGGCTCCTAACGACGACATGAAGCTCAAGCCAGGACTCACTGCAAATGTCACAATCTTCACGCTTGAGAAGAACGATGTAGTAGCAGTTCCTGCAAAAGCATTGCGCTTCACTCCTAACGAGTCTATTCTCACAGAACAGGAGAAGATTGAGGATTGCCACGGCAAGAAGAAAGTGTGGACAAAGGAAGGCAATGTGTTTAAGGCACATGCCGTGGAAACAGGCACAAGCAATGGCGTTCTCACCGAGATCCTTTCTGGCGTTTCCGTTGGAACAGAGGTTGTGACAGAGTTTGAAGTCCTTGGCGGTCCTGGTTCAGAGCAAGGTGGTCGTCCGCAGAATCCGTTTATGCCGCGCCCAAGAGATAATAAGAAAAAATAATTATCGCAAACGAGAATGGAAGATAACAGAAAAGTCGTTATTGAGCTACAGAATGTCAAGCGCTACTTTCAAGTTGGCAGTGAGACGGTGAAAGCTCTTCGCGGCGTATCATTCAAAATATATGAAGGTGAGTTCGTCACCATTCAAGGCACATCAGGCTCAGGCAAATCCACTTTGCTTAATCAGCTCGGATGCCTTGACACTCCTACTTCTGGCGAGTATTTTCTTGATGGCACTCCTGTTCGCAAAATGACTAAGAATCAGAGAGCTAAGCTTCGCAACAGAAAGATTGGCTTTGTGTTTCAGAACTACAACCTTTTGCCAAAGACAACAGCTATTGAGAATGTTGAGCTGCCGCTTATCTACAACAACAATTTCAGTGCAAAGCAGAGACGCGAAGCCGCAATTAAGGCGCTGCAGGATGTAGGTCTTGGCGATAGGCTTGAACATAAGAGCAATCAGATGTCGGGAGGTCAGATGCAGCGAGTTGCAATTGCAAGAGCACTTGTGAACAATCCTACGATTCTTCTTGCAGACGAGGCAACAGGTAATCTCGACACAAGAACATCGTTTGAGATGCTCGTGTTGTTCCAAAAGTTGCATGCAGAAGGACACACTATCATCTTTGTCACTCACAACCCTGAGATAGCAGAGTATTCATCGCGCAACATCAATCTTCGTGACGGCATGATTCGTGAAGACACTCTTAACCATAATATTAAATCAGCAGCAGAAGCATTAGCCGCACTGCCAAAACCTCAAGACGACTAAATATGAACATACTTAATCTTTTCAAGGTTGCCTTCAAGGCTGTGGCAAACAATAAGATGCGCTCATTCCTTTCAATGCTTGGCATCATTATCGGCGTGGCAGCTGTGATTGTGATGATGGCTATCGGACAAGGCTCAAAGGAAAGCATCAGAAGCGAGCTTTCAACTATGGGCACAAATCTTCTCACCATTCGTCCTGGAGCAGACATGCGAGGCGGTGTTCGTCAAGACCCTTCTTCCATGCAAACGCTGAAGATGGAAGACTATGAGCGAATCATAGCAGAGAAGAAGCTTGTCACTAATGTTTCTCCAGAAGTTACTTCAGCAGGTCAGGTGATTTATGGAAACATGAACACCAACACCACCCTTTATGGCGAGTCGGCAGAGTATCTTGACATCAAGCAATGGGTGATTGAGGATGGCGAGTGTTTTACCGAGGAAGACATAAAGAAGTCTGCCAAAGTCTGCGTGGTGGGTAAAACCATTGTAGATGAATTGTTTGGCGAAGGAGCTGATGCAATCGGAAAGAACATCCGTTTCAAGAGCATACCTTTCCGCATTGTCGGTGTCCTGAAGAGCAAGGGCTATAACTCATGGGGCATGGATCAGGACAATGTGATGATAGCTCCCTACACTACTGTGATGAAACGAGTAGCAGCGCAGACATATTTCTCTTCAATCGTTTGTTCCGCCATCACAGAGGAGTTGTCAGACGACGCGATAGATGAGCTCACTCAGATTCTTCGTCAGAATCATAAGATAAAAGATGAGTCGGGAGACAGCGACGATTTCACCATTCGCTCTCAGGCAGAGATGATGGAAACTATGTCTTCAACAATGGACACCGTGACATTGATTCTTGGCGTGGCAGCAGGATTCTCTCTCCTCGTAGCAGGCATTGGCATCATGAACATTATGCTTGTGTCCGTCACAGAGCGTACAAAGGAGATTGGCCTTCGCATGGCGCTTGGAGCAACAGGACTTGTTATTTCGCTTCAGTTCTTCATCGAGTCTGTGTTGATTTCCCTCACAGGAGCATTGATAGGAGTGCTGATAGGTGTTGGCATAGGCGACGGGCTGATACCGATGATGGGCATGCCGTCGTCAGTTCCTTTCTGGTCCATTGCGCTTTCATTCGCTGTTTGTACGGTGATTGGCGTCGTATTTGGCTATATACCAGCAAGAAAGGCAGCCAATATGGATCCTATTGAAGCAATCAGACACGAGTAAGGCTATACTCGTTTATCAATTTTCTTTTGCTAAAATAACGGAGTAAGTTAAACTTTTTGATGTTTTTGATGTCTTATTGTTCGTAGCATTTTTTCGAGCATTATAAACAACAATAAATATCTATGAAGTTTAACTTACTCCGATTTTTTTATACTTTAATAATTTCCACTTTTGTTTTTACAGCACAAGCACAGACCCTGCTGAAAGGCAAGGTAATCGATAGTGAGAATGGTGATCCTCTTATGCGAAGCACAGTCATGGTGATGAGCGCTGACACCGCCCACATGGTGACAGGTGGAGTGACAAGCGAAGACGGCACATTCAATCTAAAGAATGTAAAGGATGGCACATACATTGTCAAGATATCTTATATTGGCTATCACAACTTTTTCCGCAAAGTGACGCTTGACGGTAAGAAAACACCTACGCAGACAATCGGCACAGTGATGCTTGTGCCAAACAGCATTGAGTTGAAGCAGGCAGTAGTCACAGCGCAGATGAAGGAAGTGGAAGTGAAGGAAGACACAATCATTTTCAATGCAGACGCTTTCAAAGTTCCTGAAGGAAGTGTGCTTGAAGAGCTGGTAAGAAAGCTTCCTGGCGTTACTGTTGAGGACGATGGCACGATAAAGGTGAATGGCAAGACAGTGACAAAGTTCCTTGTTGGCGGAAAAGAGTTCTTCGCAAATGACAAGCAAATAGCAATGAAGAACTTCCCTACCGAGATTGTTGATAAAATCAAGACATACGACAGACAAAGCGATATGACTCGCATCACTGGCATTGACGATGGCAACGAAGAAACAGTCCTCGACCTTACCCTGAAGAAAGGCATGGACAGAGGATGGATTGGCAATGCCAGCGCGGGCTATGGTACAAAGGATCGTCACGCAGAGAGACTCTTTCTGCGCCGAATGGCATCTGACTACAATGTGACAGCCATTGGATCACTTAACAACACAAATGACCGCACAGGTGGTGGCGGTGGCCGCGGAGGAAACAATGGCAATACCACAAGCGGAATGGGTGGCGCCAACCTTGTCGTGTCTGTAGAGAACTTCGAACTTGGCGGAAGCATCAACTACAACTATCGCAAGAGCGACACACGCACCATCAACAGCTCGCAGAACTTTGTCAGCACAAATGGCTCATATTCAAACAGCCGAAGCCAAGGACTGAACAAGAACAATAGCCTGGGCGGTAACTTCAAGGTGGAGTGGAAGCCTGACTCCCTCACCACTATTCTCTTCCAGCCAAACTTCTCTTTTGGCAAGAGCGACAATAGCAACAACAACTCTTCAGCCACTTTCAACGATGACCCTTATCAAGGCGGTATCAAAGACCCTCTATCGCAGATGAAGGAGATAAGTAACGCTATCAAAATCAATGAAAACTCATCTTCTTCTTGGAGCGATGGTTCAAATCACAATCTCAGCGCATCTCTGATGGTCAACCGCCGCATAGGAGGAAATCCTTGGTTTGGTGAGCCTGGTCAGAACGGATACAGCGGCAGAAACATGAGCATTCGTTTGTCGGGAACAACATCAGGAAATAAGAATCACAACACAAACTTCTCGAATGTGATCTATCATCAGCGCAACGACTCGACTGACCTCACCTATCGCTACAGGAACTCTCCATCTTCAAACAGCAACTACAGCATTGGCATCACATGGAATGAGCCAATCATGCGCAACCTCTTCGCTCAGGTCAACTACTCTTTCAACCACTCAAAGCGTCACAGCGATGGTCAGACATTCGACTTCGCAAAGGCTGATGAGATTGGTCAGCAGCTCTGGAACGACTATGGTCAGTATGGGCTTCTCGCTCCAAACTATTTTGAGTTCTTGAGTGATTCGCTGTCGAGATACACAGACAACATCAACGACACCCACAACACAGAATTCTCTCTTCGCTACATTCAAGGCACTCTCAACATCTCAGCCGGCGTGAGAATGGAAATGCAGCATCAGAAGATGATATACCAGTATCAGGGACTTGACACAATTGCAAGCCGCAATATCTCGCGCATTTCCCCTACTCTCAACGCCCGCTTGCGTTTCTCGCGCCAGCACACTCTCCAGTTCACTTATCGCGGACAGAGTCAGCAACCGGAAATGACGGATTTGTTCAACCTGACCGATAACAGTAATCCGCTCAATATTCGTGAAGGTAATCCAAACTTGAAGCCTTCGTTCAACAACAATTTCAACATCAATTACAACAACGCTTTCATTGAGACAAACCAGACAATCTTCGGCCGTTTCAGCTTTGGCAACACCATCAATTCCATCTCAAACCGTACTGAGTACAATCCAGAGACAGGTGGCCAGACAACCCGTCCTGAGAATATCAATGGCAACTGGAATATCCGTGGCGAAGTGGGCTTCAACACTCCTCTTGGATGGGATAAGCTGATGTTGAATACAAGCTCTTCGGCAGCATTCAGCAACCATGTAAGCTACATCTATCAGAATCGTGAGACAGTGAAGAACAATGTGGAGCAAACCACACTCGGCGAGCGCCTTTCCATCACAATGAGAATGGGATATTTTGATGTTCGAGCAAATGGAAACCTCACATGGTCAAAGTCAACCAGTCAGATTGTTACTGCTACAAATCAGAGCACATACAATTTCCACTATGGCCTTTCATCCACTGGCAACTTTGAGAATGGTTTCGGCTATTCTACAGACATAGGCGTTAGCAGCCGCCGCGGTTATTCTTCGGCAGCAATGAACACCAACGAGGTGATTTGGAACGCTCAGGTTAGCTACCGATTCCTCAAAGGCAGAAAAGGCACTCTCAGCCTTAACGCATACGATATTCTTCATCAGAGAAGCAATATAAGCCGTTCAATCTCAGCAACTTCTCGCCGAGACACAGAGACCAATTCAATCAACTCTTACCTTATGGCTACATTCCTCTACCGCTTCAATTCGTTTGGCAATCGTGAAGCTCGTCAGAACCTTCGTCAATCTCGCATGGCAGGCTATGAGCGTCCAGACATGGGTGGTGAACGCGGAGGTGAAGGCGCAGGCCCTCGTGGCGGTGATCGCGGTGGCGAGCGTGGTGGCCGAGGTGGATTCGGCGGTCCTGGCGGAATGGGCGGAGGACGCTTCTAAATCGACACCAAGCATAGCACTTTATACTTACGCCTTGCGGGCTCACGGAGGGATAGAGCAAACACCCGGGAGCCCCCCACGCGGAAGTATAAAGTGCTATTGTTGGTGTGGATTTATAAGCGTCCACCCCCCCATACCCCACGGCCCCCGAAACCACCACGG
>JAGHVC010000142.1 GCA_018064505.1 Candidatus Minthosoma caballi
TGCGTTTCACCTCCTCGTTGGTGAACCAGAAGCGCATATTGCTCACCTCCAGTTCATGCACCACCTGAGCGTAGAGCTGCTCATAGTCGATAGGCGAGTCAATGTTCCTTGAACCATATCACGAAGAATCTGAATTGTAAATTCTGACTCGTAATCAGCAATCAGTTTATCTACTTTGTCCTTCTTTTCGGACAATATACGATTGAGATGAGCCGCATCTGGATTGCTACTCTTAATAAATTGTTTTGTTGAGTTCCAGTCTTTTTGCTTGACCCTAACTCCAATGGAAACAACAGCTTGTTCTTTCCCAATAGTGTAGCGAAGATAAAGACTGCGTTCTGCATCTTTGTTCTTACTTTTGGTCGTAGCAAGGATAAATCTGCCTTGACTCGGTTTGACTTTTGCTTGTGGCATTATTTATAATTTTTGGTAGAACTTTACCCAAGAAAATGTCGAAAATATTACTACTCCTCTTCTTTCGTATTTGAGGAGTATCGCCCTCCGACAAAAGTCTGACAAAAATCGCTTAAAATTGCACAAAAAACGGCAATTGCGATAGTCCGAAAAAACTATTGCAATTGCCTTATTTTCAGTTAAAAATGAGCGAGTTAAATACTAAATTCTAATTTAATATTCCTCTTCGTCCCAGAGAAAATCGTCTTTTGATGGGTAGTCGGGCCAGATTTCTTCGATTGTCTCGTAAACATCGCCCTCGTCTTCAATCTCTTCAAGATTTTCAATTACCTCGAGTGGGGCGCCTGAGCGTGATGCGTAGTCTATGAGCTCTTCTTTGGTTGCTGGCCATGGAGCGTCTTCAAGTTTTGATGCTAATTCAAGTGTCCAGTACATAGTTTTTTGAGTTTTTTGTTCTTAAGTGCTTGAGCCCTTAAGGTTTTTGGTTTAGGTTTGAGTTTTTTGTGCCCTTTGCTGTGCAGCCGATTAGTACTACTTCTTTTTGGTGTTTTTGTGTTTAGTTTTTCGGCTTTTTTACTCTTTATTGGGGGCGTTTTTGAATTTTGGGCGCAAAAGTAATGTTTATTTCTCTCTTCTCCAAATTATTTCAGGGTGATTTTCGTCTAAATTTAATTTTCTTGCTAAAATGAAGAAGTAGTCGCTGAGGCGATTGATGTAGGCTGTGACATTGTCATCGACTTCTGTGCCTTCTTCGATGAGGGAGAGTATGCATCGCTCTGTGCGGCGGCACACTGTGCGGCACACATGGCAGTAGGCTGCGGCTCGGCATCCTCCAGGAAGGATGAAGAGCTTGAGGGGTGGGAGGATGGAGTCGATGGCATCTATCTGTGTCTCAATGGCTGCGACCATCTCAGGGGTGACGATGTTGCCTGTGCGCACTTCGTGCTGGGTGTTGTCGGTGGCGAGGTAGCCGCCTACGACGAAAAGCTTGCTCTGGACATCGGTGAGGAAGGCTTGGTCGGCGGGATCTGTGCAGTATGTGATGAGCACTCCGATGTGGCTGTTGAGCTCATCTACTGTGCCGTATGATTCGAGGCGCTTGCAGCATTTGCTGACTCGCTGGCCTCCGACGAGGGAGGTTTGTCCTTTGTCGCCTGTTTTTGTGTAGAGTTTCATGGAATATATAAAGAAGAAATATTAAAATATTAAAGGATTAAAGAATGATGAAAGGGGAAAATATTAAATGTTTTGGTGTGTCACAACAGATAGTTTTGCTTGATGCGCTTGGGGTCGAAGATGACCATGCCGCGACGCCCCATGTCGAAGGTGATGACGGTGCGTGGGTCGAGCACTATGGATTGCCAGAGGTCGGCGTTGGAGTCGTGGGTGTGTTCGATGATGAGCACGGTGTCGGGGGTGACGGTGCGCATGGCTGTTTCGTAGTGCTGGGCTGCCGCTGCGCCTTTGTCGGTGATGATGACGATGGGGTGGTGGCGGTAGTGGTTGCGTATGCGGAATAGCTGCCGTTCGAGCTTGGTGGTGAGCCCTTGTTCTTCGTAGGCGTAGTAGGAGAGGGGCTCGAAGAGCACATCGCGCACGAGCTCGTATGCCCATGGCGACTGCACTCCGAAGCCGCGACGATGGGCGGCACGGGGCAGGGCGGTGAGTATGAGTGATGCTGTGCGGCGTATATTCATAGTGGGTGTGCTGTCTTTTTTTGATTTACAAAATTAGGGATTTGTTGACAAAGTATGTAATAATAGTGGTGTTTTTTTTGCGATAGGTGCTTTTTTTATTTACAGCAGATGCTTTTTCGTGTTTTTTCATTACTTTTGCATTGAAAATGAATAAATAATAAATACCATTAGAATAAGAAAATGAACTACAAGAGAATGCTCAGAGGTTTGGCGGTGGCAGTGGCTGCATGTGTGGCAGTGCCGGGTCATGCTCAATTGACTATTAACAACGGTGTGCAGTATCTTCAGGATCAGTCGAAGGACATGAGCCAGGAGTTTTCGGACATGAGTAACATTTATTTCTTTGCTGATAGCCTTGTGAATTTTGATACGGCTACTGGCAAGGGTACGCTGAAATGGAAGCGCCATCAGCTGCAGCCGCGACAGGCTTTCAATGCTAATACTTTCTTGCATCAGCCTCTGCAGATGCTGGATTTCCCTACTCCTGCTTATGATAATGACCCGCAGCTGCAGTTTGCTGTGGAGCCAGTGAATGCTCGCACTCTGAGAGTTAGGGTATATACTTCGCCTATTGTGCCTAAAGATAACTATGATGATGAGGTGATGCTGGTGGGCAAGCCTGCTGATGGCAGTGCTATGTGGACTAAGACTGTGGATGCTAAGGGGGTGACTTACAAGTCGGCTGAGGGCTCGATGTCTATTGAGGCTTATCCTTGGCGCATTGTGCTTCGCGATAAGAATGGCAAGGAAATGACGCACTCAAGGGTGTGGAGCGACAACGATAGCTCGCAGGTGAAGGCTCAGCCTTTCTGCTTCATGAAGCGTGGAAGTGATAATAGCCGCGCTATCAGCCCTGTGTTCTCTCTTGCTCCAAGCGAGAAGATTTTTGGCTGCGGTGAGAGCTTCACTTCGCTGAACAAGGCTGGACAGAAGGTGAATCTTTTCGTGACAGACCCTCAGGGACCTGAGACTCCTGACATGTATAAGCCTATTCCTTTCTTCTTCAGCAACAGGGGCTACGGCATGTTTATGCACACGAGCGCTCCAGTGACTTGCGACTTCGGACAGTCGTACATTGGTGCTACGAAGCTGTTCATGGCTGATGAGCAGATGGACTTCTTCATCTTCTTCGGTCAGCCTAAGGAGATTCTCTCGGCTTACACTGAGCTTGTGGGCCGCCCAGAGATGCCGCCGCTGTGGTCGTTTGGCACATGGCAGAGTCGCATCACTTACTTCTCGGAGGATGAGGGTCGTGAGGTGGCTAAGAAGCTGCGTGATTTGAAAATTCCTACTGATGTGATTCATTTCGACACAGGATGGTTTGGCGTGGACTGGCAGTGCGACTACCAGTTTGCTAAGGATAGATTCAAGAATCCTGGCAAGATGCTCAGCGACATGAAGAAGGATGGTTTCCATGTATGCTTGTGGCAGTTGCCTTATTTCACTCCAAAGAATAAGTATTTCAACGAGCTTGTGGAGAAGGGACTCTATGTTCACAACGAGAAGGGCCAGCTGCCATACGAGGATGCGGTGCTCGACTTCACCAATCCTGCCACTGTGGCTTGGTATCAGGAGAAGCTTGAAGGCCTCTTGAAACTGGGCGTGGGTGTGATTAAGGCTGACTTTGGCGAGGCTGCTCCGTTTGATAAGGCTATCTACAGCAATGGCAAGGGAGGTCTGTATGAGCACAACCTCTATCCTGTGCGCTACAACAAGGCTGCCTACGATATCATCAAGAAGACTAACAATGGCGAGGGCATCATCTGGGCTCGTTCTGCTTGGGCAGGCAGCCAGCGTTATCCTTTGCATTGGGGAGGTGATGCTGCTACTACTAACACTGGCTTGCAGGGTGACATTCGTGGCGGATTGAGTTTTGGCTTGAGCGGTTTCAGCTTCTGGAGCAACGACATGGGCGGCTTCGTCACTAAGAGCCCTGAGAAGCTTTACCGCAGATGGTTGCCATACGGATTCCTCACAAGCCACAGCCGTGCTCATGGCGTGGACACTGAGCCTTGGCTGTATAACGAGGATTTCATCAACTACTATCGTGAGTGTGCTGAGATGAAGTATAAGCTGATGCCGTATGTGTATGCGCAGGCTAAGATCAGTGCTGCTAATGGATGGCCTATGCAGAGAGCTTTGCTGCTTGATTACCCTGATGACCCAGGTGCATGGAGCATTGAGGATGAGTACCTCTTCGGTGAGCAGATGCTTGTGGCTCCTATGCTTGAGGAAGGTGATGGCAGAGATGTGTATTTGCCTGGCAAGTTTAGCTGGATTGACTACCAGACAGGCACGGTTTATGCTCCAGGCTGGCAGCACATCAAGTGCGGCAAATTGCCTATCGTGATTCTTGTGAAGGATGGTAGCGCCATACCTCATGTGCCTGTGGCTCAGAGCACTGACAAGATAGATTGGAGCAAGGTGGAGTGGAAGACCTACAAGGTTGATCACCCTGTGTGCAGGGGCTGGCTGTGCTTGCCAAGTGACGGAAAGCTGGTGAGTGTGGATAAATAATGAAGGAAACGATTTCAAGAATAAACCTGCCAAAGGTTGACTCAACAAACAGCTTCGTTCGTGAGATGATTGCGGAGGAAGGCACAGGAAGGTGCGTCTCGGCAAGTGCATTGCCAGGATTCACGCTTGTTGTGGCTGACGAACAGACGGCGGGCAGAGGGCAGCAGGGCAACTCGTGGGAAGCGGAGAAAGGCAAGAATTTATTGTTCTCTCTGCTTTGTCACCCTGAGTTTGTGCGTCCGTCCAGACAGTTTCTGCTGTCACAGTGCATTGCGCTAGCGGTGAGAAATGCTTTGTCGCAGTATGTGGATGGCGTGGAGGTGAAGTGGCCTAACGACATTTATGTGGGTGACAAGAAGATTAGCGGCACGCTGATTGAGTGCGACCTGATGGGCAAAAGCATTTCTACTTGCATCATTGGCACGGGTGTGAACATCAATCAGGATGTGTTTAGAAGCGACGCTCCCAACCCTGTGTCGCTGAAGCAGCTGACTGGCAAGGAGCATGATCGCGAGGAGGTGCTGAGCGAGATTATGAATGGCTTTGCAGAACTGTATGACAGGCTTCGTAGTGGTGAGGAGGATGAGATTCGCAGGGAGTATATGCAGTGCCTTTACCGCAGGGAGGGCATGCACAGATATGCTGATGTGAGGGGCGAGTTCATGGCAGAGATTGCAGAGGTGGAGCCTACTGGGCATCTGCAGCTGCGATTCGAGAATGGCAATGTGGTTCGCTACGAATTCAAGGAAGTAAAATTTGTTTTGTAATGGAGAATCCAAAGAACATACATATAATAGATTATAACTACCCTCTGCCCGACGAGAGGATTGCAAAGTTTCCGCTTGCAGAGCGAGACAGCAGCAAGTTGCTGGTGTATGACAAGGGCGAGGTGAAGGAGGATGTGTTCACATCGCTGCCCAGCTACTTGCCTAAGGGGGCGCTGATGGTGTTCAACAATACGAAGGTGATTCAGGCGAGGTTGCACTTCAGGAAAGGAAGCCCCCTACCCCCCGAGGGGGGAAGCCGTGCGGACGGAATGGGAGATGGTGCGCTTATTGAAATCTTCTGTTTGGAACCTGCTGTGCCTAATGATTACCAATTGAACTTCTCCACAAAGGGGTGCGTGCAGTGGTATTGCCTTGTGGGCAATTTGAAGAAGTGGAAGGAGGGCAAGCTGTATCGTGAGATTGATGTGAATGGAGAGAAAATCACACTTTCTGCCGAACGCAAGGGTACTCATGGTACAAGCCAGATTATAGAGTTTGCGTGGAATGCTTCATCAGAAAACACATCCACCTCATTGCCTTCGGACTCCTTACCTCACAGGTGTAAAGTGACTGAATGTCACATTGAAGGCAGGGGTGGGTCTCCTTCTTTCGCCGAACTGCTAGATGCTGTGGGTGAATTGCCAATTCCTCCATA
>JAGHVC010000227.1 GCA_018064505.1 Candidatus Minthosoma caballi
GATGTCGAGCATCTTTGATGCGATCCTTTTAAAAATGCTCCCAAAAGCGAAGAACTTGAGCGCATTTTTATTCAGGATTTTAATTCCAGATTATCTTATACGATAGCACTTCTGCGTTTCGGTATCATACCCCCACCGCTCAGAATACACACCTTTAGGGGAAAAATTTATGAGCATTCCAAATGGGCAGTTTGTTAACTTTAGGTACGACCATAGTTGAAGCCTCTGCTGTTCGCCAACAGTATCTAACGCTTTCAGCTCAAGGATTACATTTCCGAGCTCAGGATCAGTAACCACGAGATCAAACTTTCGTTTAACTCTCGTAGCTCTTCCCTTGTAGTAAATCGGAAAGTCCTCTTGGCGATGAACAAAATATCCAGCGTCTTCCAATTCACAACAGAGCCCAGCCTCATACACGAGTTCATCAACACCTGCATGCCAGTAATTATATGAAGCAAATGCACAACCAACAATTTTGTCGCACATCAACTTACGCTTATTCTCAAATTCAAATTGCGTCATGATCAAAATCTAACAATAACATCTTTACTAAAATGCGCTCGAGTTCCTCGCTTCATGGGAGTATTTTTATTCGATCGCTTCGCTCGACATCTAAACTGAAATCTCGAAGAAAATCCTTAATAAAATTTACTACCAAATTGAAGAAGGGCAGATTTCCTCCCACAAAAGCACTGGAGAGGCGGAGAAATGCCATGTGGACATTAGGAGATAATGCAATAAAACTACATTTCAAAATGTTATTAACCCAAGTAATGCACAAAGTTAAATATTTATACTATTTGAACCAAAACAAAAAAGAAAAAGTTCCGTATTAATGACGCTTTTTATTTTCTTTTGCTTATCTTTGTGCTGAATTATACAAACTCGGAAAAACATCTACATCTAACTTATGAAAAAAACTCTTCTTTCTTTAGCTGGAGCATTGTGCATCAGTGTGGGCGCAATGGCACAGCAGGCTCTTTTCAACACTCAGAACCTCACATCTCCTGAGATCAACCAAGACGGAACGGTTACTTTCCGACTTGCAGCACCAAAGGCTGTGAAAGTTGAACTCTCTGGCGACTTCCTGCCGGGCAATGTGGAACTTAAAGAACACAACGGCGTGTGGACCTACACCACTGGAGTGCTGCCACCAGAGCTCTATTCCTACAAGTTCAAGGTGGACGGCATGGAATATCTTGACCCTTCAAATGTGTATCGCAACCGTGACATTGTCTCGTTCACAAACATGTTCATCATCACAAAGGAAAAGGGCGACTGCGGTGACTTGTTCTCTGTGAACAATGTTCCTCATGGCAATGTGAATCGTGTGTGGTACGACTCTCCTACCCTCGGCACTCAGCGCCGCATGACAATCTATACCCCACCTTCATACGAGAAGGGCGGAAGCTACCCTGTGCTCTATCTCCTCCACGGAGCTGGCGGCGACGAGGAAGCATGGGTGTCACTCGGCCGCGCAGCTCAAATCATGGACAACCTTATTGCTCAGGGCAAGGCTAAGCCTATGATTGTGGTAATGACTAACGGCAACGCAAACTGTGACGCTGCTCCTGGAGAGTGGCATCGCGGCATGTACAAGCCATCTTTCAGAAGTCACGATGAAGCACCTGCTAAGGCTACTACAGAAGAGGCTTACAAGGATGTTATGTCATACATTGAAAAGCACTACCGCGTGCAGAAAGGCAAGAACAACACTGCCATCTGCGGTTTGTCAATGGGCGGATACCACACTTATGCAATTTCAAAGCTCTACCCAGGCAAGTTTGGCTACATTGGCCTTTTCTCTGCGGCTATCAATATGGGCGGAGACAATCGCACTCCTATAGATCAGCGTATTGCCAACGACAACACTGTAAGCTCGCAGTTCAAGACTCTCTTCTCGGCTAAGAACAAGCCAAACCTCTACTGGATTGCTATCGGCAAGACAGACTTCTTGTTCGAGCAGAATGTAGGCTTGCGCAAGTTCATGGATGCAAACAAGTATCCTTACGAGTATCGCGAATCAGAGGACGGCCACATCTGGAAGAACTGGAGAAACTACCTCATCGAGTTCTCGCAGAAGATTTTTAAATAAGGAATGAAACATACAAAAAAAGCATGCCGCTTACAGCAATTGTGAGCGGCATGCTTTATATTTTTCTATGTTTTATAGTTTTCTATTTAGCAAGGAACCTGCAACCTTTATTTCTTCACAGGGTCGAAAGAAAGTCCACAACCTAACTTCTTGGAAATCTTGCGGTCAACCTCGCTGAGGATTGCGGTTGCATGCACCTGGCAGCCATCAAGCAAAGGAAGAGTCTCAAGAGCCTTGCGGCAATTCTCGTCGTGCTGGCTAAGAGCAGCAAGCGCAACAAGCACCTCGTCGGTGTGGAGTCGAGGATTATTGCCATGAAGCAACTTTGTCTTCATGTACTGTATTGGCTCAATCATATCCTGAGGGATAAGCTTTACATCGTGATCAATGCCTGCAAGATGCTTTGTCGCATTGAGGATGAGCGCAGCACTTGGACCAAGAAGCTCAGTTGTCTTTGAAGTGATGATTGTGCCGTCAGCCAATTCGATAGCAGCAGCATTTGTGCCTGTCTCTTCCTTCTTTTCCTTGGCTGCCACAGTTGGCTTGCGGTAAGCAGTGGTAAGCTTCATCTGGCGCATGAGCAGAGCAATCTTGTTCACCTCATTCTCCGATGGCTTGCCTTCTGCCATGTCAGCAAGAGCGTTGTAGTAGCGGCGGATTATCTCCTGCTTTGAAGCCTCGCTGCACACCTCATCGTCGCTGATGCAGAAACCTGCCATGTTCACGCCCATGTCGGTAGGAGACTTATAAGGGCTCTCGCCATAAATGCCTTCGAAGATTGCATTCAATACAGGGAAAATCTCAATGTCGCGATTATAGTTGACTGTTGTTTTTCCGTATGCCTCAAGGTGGAATGGGTCAATCATGTTCACATCGTTGAGGTCTGCAGTTGCTGCTTCGTAAGCTACATTAACCGGGTGCTTGAGAGGAATGCTCCAGATTGGGAAAGTCTCAAACTTAGCATATCCTGCCTTCACGCCACGCTTGTTTTCGTTATACAACTGCGAGAGGCAAACTGCCATCTTGCCGCTGCCAGGGCCAGGAGCCGTGATCACTACAAGCGGACGAGTTGTCTTCACAAAATCATTCTTTCCGAAGCCTTCGTCGCTGTCAATCAAATCTACATTTGTTGGATAGCCCTCAATGAGATAGTGGTAATACACTGCCACACCGAGGCGCTCCAATCTTTCACGGAACGCAACTGCGCTTGCCTGACCATTGAAGTGAGTGATGACAACAGAGCTAACATACAATCCCCTATTTGTGAACTCATCTCTCAATCTCAGCACATCCTTGTCATAAGTGATGCCTAGGTCGCCTCTCACCTTGTTCTTCTCGATGTCCATTGCGCTGATCACCATCACGATCTCTGCATCATCCTTAAGCTGCATAAGCATGCGAAGCTTGCTGTCAGGCTGGAATCCTGGCAATACTCTGCTTGCATGATGATCATCAAAAAGCTTTCCTCCAAACTCCATGTAGAGCTTATCACCAAACTGAGCAATACGCTCTTTGATGTGCTCTGACTGAATCTTCAGGTATTTGTCGTTGTCAAAACCGTATTTCATAATTTTCTTTTGTATTTTTTGTGTTGTTTTGTGCAAAGGTAGCAATTTCTGAGAGAAATAACAGCCTAAATGCACCTTAAAACAAAAAATGGCGTGGGATTTTGCCTTGCGTCAAGTCGCGCTGTGCAGATTTATCACTTCATCAGCGGCACCGTAAACCAGAACTTTGCACCCTCATCAAGCGCACTCTCCACACCTATCTCGCCACCCATGTGCTCAACAAGTCTCTTGCATATAGGCAGGCCAAGACCAGCGCCTTGCTTGTAGTTGTCAACCTTGAAGAAACGCTCAAAAATGTTCTCGTGCATCGACTTGTCAATGCCGCAACCAGTGTCAGCCACCACCACTTTCACCATCTCCCCTACTCTGTCGAAGCTGATGCGAATCTTACCTTTCCTCGTGTATTTGATAGCATTGTTCAGCAAGTTAGTAATAATCTGCTTGAATCGAGCTTTGTCGGTAAACAGATAAGTAGGACCTCCATCTGGGAAGTCATACTCAAAGCATATCTCAGCAGGCACATTGGCCAAATTCTGGTTGTACACTTCCTCGCACACATCCTCCACGCAGAATTTGTCGCGATGCAGCACCAGTCTGTCTGTCTCTATCTGGCTGAAATCCAACAAGTCGCACATCAATCGGCATAGCAAATCCGTATTTTTGTGAATTGCCTCAAGGTACTCTAATCTCTCTTCGCTAGACACATCAAACTCGCCACTATTCAGCACATCCGAGAATCCCACAATTGCATTGAGCGGTGTACGGATTTCGTGAGTCATGTTAGCCAAATACTCGCTCTTCAGCCTGTCCGCATTCTCTGCCTTTGCCTTCGCCTCAAGCAGCTCATCCACCTTATATCCCCAGCGAGCACCATCCACAAGAGCCTCTCTGTCCTTATCCACATTCACCATCACATAGCCTGCCAAATCACCCTTCTCATCCTTCAGCCTGCCAAATCGCGTGTACAACCTGAACTCTCCGCTCTTAGTGCTCTTATACAAATTGCGGACATTATCAAAGTTGTAAGCCGACCACATAGAGAGCTTGTCCTCTTCCTTGATTCGCTCACGCACCTCTGTGCAGAAAGCCTGATCGTCAAAGATGTTCAAGCCAAGCATGTCCTTACTTGTCTCCACACCAAAAATCTCCATGTCCTTCTTGTTGACATGAATCTGCTTGCCTTGCTTGTCAAACACCTCAATGCCGACAGGCAGCTGGTCGAAAGCCATCTTGACAAGTTCTGCTTCTTCCATTATTTTATCCTTGTCTGTGTCCATGTGGTTTTAATCTTCGTTAGTTTTTTAGATTAATCGTTATCGTTTCCATCAATGTAGCCACTCTTATAGGCTTCGTGATATAGCCATCTGCACCCTCATTCAGAGCAAGGTCTCTTTCAGCATCAAAAGCAAATGCCGTCTGAATGACCACCCTCATCTCAGGCTTAGACTTCTTGATGAGCTTCAGAGCATCAATGCCATTCATGATAGGCATCTTATGATCCATCAGCACCAACGAGATATCCTCATCTCCCAGCGCCATCTCCACCGCTTCCTTACCATTATGCGCCCATAGCACATCATAGTCCTTACGAAGCACCACCTCCAGATACTGGAAGTTAAGTTTCTCGTCTTCAGCTATCAGAATCTTTTTTCTCATTGCCCAGAATACTTCAGTTTCTACTTCTCTTTCTTCACTTCGAGATTCATCACCTCATCATCTTTCACTTATCATCTTCTCTATTGTCTCAATCAGCGTGTCGCACGAAACGGGTTTAGTCAAAAACTCATCCGCACCAACAGACATGGCCTGCTGTCTAAACTCAAACATGGCAAACGCTGTCTGCACCACCACTTTCAGCCCAGGTTTCTTCTCCTTGATAATCCTCGTAGCCTCCATGCCAGTCAGCACAGGCATCTTATAGTCCATAAGCACCACATCCACATCATTCTCCAGAGCCATATCCACAGCCTCCTGACCGTTCTTAGCCCAGAGAATCCTGTATTTAGAGTGCAACAGAGCATCGAAGTACATAAAATTGCTGCTATCGTCCTCTGCAATCAATATTGTCGGTTTTTGTTCCATTTCCTTTATAAATTACAAAATCGTACAAAGTAACGATTTATTTCTTTCTTTTCCAAATATTTCCGCAAAAAACAGCAATGGCAGGTGCAAGCACAGCGATTTTTGCCACCCCTTTTAAGGGCCTCAAACTCGTCGATTAAGGCCAAACGCACCAAGGGCTGCTGGCTGCGTTCCTACTGCATCAGAAAGCAATAAATCATATCCTATCGAACACTTCACGCTCGACGGCAAGCGAATAACCAATTCACAACAAAAAACATTCGTTATCACTCGTAACCC
>JAGHVC010000224.1 GCA_018064505.1 Candidatus Minthosoma caballi
ATAGCAGAAATGCTTAGCATCACCGAAGCAGATGTTAAAGTGTCGCTATTCAGAGCACGAAAAACAATAAAGGAATCGATTGAAAAAGGGGAATAGAGCAATGGTTGCAAAACACAAGGGCTAACTTTCGTTTTAGCTGCTGTTTTTTTCGTCATTACAAGCATCTGTATTCGCAAGTTCATTATTTGTATTACCTTTGCAAAAAGAACAATGACAAAATAAACCACACAGTAAAAAAGTATCTTATCATTATGAAAAGTTTTATTGGCGAAAGTTTAGGTACATTCATCCTCACGCTGTTTGGATGCTCATGTGTAGCGGTAGCTGTATTATTCGGAGAATACGGAAGCATATTCCAAGTAGGAATGGTATGGGGATTAGGCGTGACATTAGCAATCTTCCTGACACGAAACATCTGCTGTGCCCATCTCAACCCAGCTGTATCAATAGGCATGGTTGTTGCTGGTCGCATGAAAGCAAGCAAATTGCCATGCTATCTCTCAGCTCAATTCGTAGGAGCATTTGCCGCAGGATGGGTTCTATACATCTTGTTCAATCCGTCCATCGAGGCATACGAAACTCTGCATCACATAAATAGAGGAACAGTTGCAAGCATCGACACAGCAAGGATGTTCGGAGAGTTCTATCCCAATCCTGGCGACGCAACCACAGCATCTGTATCATTGCCACTCGCAATGTTTGCAGAAGGGTTTGGAACATTTTTGCTGACTTTACTCATTTTCGCACTTACAGAAGATTGCAATGTAGGGCGTCCATCGTCATCAATGCAGCCATTCTTTATCGGCATGACAGTCAGCAGCATAATTTTCTTCATAGCGCCATTGACGCAGGCAGGCCTCAACCCAGCGAGAGATTTCGGTCCAAGAATGGTAGCTTACATTTGCGGATGGAGCAAAGCAGCAATGCCTGACAGCGTAGGAGGTGCATTTTGGGTGTACATACTTGCTCCGATACTTGGCAGCACCATTGCGGCTCTATTCTTCAAATATGTATTTGAGCCTATCAACAAAAAGCAAAATGGAAACACTTGCTGTTGCGAATAATGACAATCCGATTTACGACAAATAACCAATAACAGACAAACTACACATGAAACAAACAAAACTCATCATAGCAGGCGGTTTTTTAGGCGCAGGCAAGACAACTCTCATTTGGGAAGCAGCCAAAAGGCTCATGAAAGAAGGCAAGCGAGTGGGCTTAGTGACAAATGACCAAGCTCCCGAACTTGTTGACACAAAACTGCTGCGTCAAACAGGGCTTAATGTTGAGGAAGTTGCCGGCAGTTGTTTCTGTTGCAATTTCAATGGTTTTGTAGATGCCATACGCAACCTTCGCAACAATACAGAAGCCGATGTCATTATAGCAGAACCTGTTGGAAGCTGTGCAGATTTGTCCGCAACTATTATCAATCCGCTTAAGCAATACCATAGCACAGAAGTCATAATGTCCCCCTTTACAGTTCTTGCTGACCCAAGCAGACTAAAGGATATCTTATATGGGGGAAATGGTGGGCTTCATGAAGATGCAGCATACATTTACCGTAAACAGCTTGAAGAAGCAGATGTGATACTTATCACTAAGATAGATACACTCACAGAGGAACAAATAAACAAAATCAAGGCTGATGCCCACATTGCTTTTCCTTCAGCCACAATACTCGCAGCAAGTGCCACAAATGGCACTGGAGTTGATGAATGGCTTAAAGATGTTGGTGGCAGAACTGATTCAGGCTCTAGACTCCTAAATATAGATTATGACAAATACGCTCATGGCGAGGCTGTTCTTGGCTGGCTCAACGGGACCATTGCCCTTGAAGGAGACAATGCCGACTGGGATGCCATGCTGGAAGAAATCATGAACACTCTCTCTGCAAAATTCAAGAAGAAAAAACTGCGTGTTGGTCATGTAAAAGTCATTATGGAAAACGGCAAAACCTATGCAGTTGGCAATATCGCAAATGCAGAAAACACAGTAACTTTGCGTGGCGCTGCAGGATGCAGCAATAATGCACGATTGATTGTCAACGCACGAGTTGAGACATCTCCTGAAAACCTCGATGAGATTGTCAAGATGGCTCTCATGCAATGTTTTGGAAATTGTAAAGACGAGGTTATTGCATGGAGATATTTACAGCCAGGAAGACCAAATCCAACTCACAGAATGGATAGCGTTGTATAAAAAATATTGCTTGAAAACTAAAACCTGTAACATATATTCAATTTATTATAAAAAAACATATAGCCTATGAT
>JAGHVC010000141.1 GCA_018064505.1 Candidatus Minthosoma caballi
ATGTTATCAGTTGCAAAGGTAGTGCTTTTATTTCAAATAACCAAATAGAGCACATATATTATAAAAATAATTATGAACATCTATTAAAACAAAACATAAGACTTTTGAATGATTCGTTAGCCAACCAACCAATTTCCCCCTATAAGAGAAAATTGGTTGTTTGGCTAAGAAACTCATTAGTCATTCACTTTTTATGAGCAATTTATTATGGTGGCTAATATGCTAAGTGGCACACGCTTATGCAGGTGAGCTTGATGCCTTGACATGTGGATTATTCGTGCCTTTCTCCTCTCCCAGCTTATGCCTTGTATCGTCTGTGCATTATGCCTTGTATCGACCGTGCGTTACGCCTTGTATCGCACAAGAGGTATCGGGCATAAGATGAGAGGAGAGGAAAGCAAAACAAAGAGATGTTTTCTCAATCAAGGGGGGCAGACTTAGGCTGTCAAGTTGATGTTATTTTTGGTCACTAATATTTAGCATCCAAAGAGGAAGAAGAACGCTTCGCTGAAGAAGAGGAGGGACACCGCATGGTCTTCTTTCCTCTTCTTTATCTTTGGATGTTAGTCCCCCTCAGTTGAGAATATGTAAGAAAGTGGGTGGAGATTGTGGGTGATTTTGATTGAACGCAAACAGAATCAGCGATTTAAGCTGTGGGTGATGCTGTGCGCAAACCATGGTGGAAAGCGTGCGCCCGTCACGCATTATCGCTTATGCCTTGTAAGCGATATGGCTTATCGGGCGTAAGCGATGAAGCGAGACGGGCAGAGAGTTTTTGGGGGCTTGCGTCATCGCAAAGCGCTTGGCGCGAAGCGGAAAGAAACTTGAATTACTAAAATTTTTTGTTAATAGTATATGGTTATTTGCATAATTCGTTGTTGTTTTGTACTTTTGCACCTTAAAAGGATTTTTCCCTTTAGGGAAGAGGAGGTTAAAGGTTAAGGAAACTTATACAACTTTCGCAAGCTCCAGTTTATTGGGAGTTAACAGGAGTTAGCGGGAGTTAGTAGGAGTTAATGGACGATAGTGTACACCCCACAGAATGCAAAACATACATCCGTTAACTTCCTGAGCGAAGCGATAGCTTCTATTAACTCCCATTAACTCCTTGAAAGTGAGCAAGTATAAGCTTGCGAAACTTTAAAAACTTATATAAATTCACAGTAATATGCGGATTGGAACTCGGATATTTAGGAACTTTGGCAGGGTTGCTGCGCTGTGCTTGCTTGTGCTTTTGGGTGCTGGCAGAATGAGTGCGCAGGAGCTGGAATGCACTGTGAAGGTGAATCATTCGCAGGTGCAGGGCACGAATGCGAGTGTGTTTGATGCTTTGGAGACGGCTATCACTGAGTTTTTGAATAACCGGGCATGGACTGATTTGCAGTTTCAGAAGGTGGAGAGGATTGAGTGCACGATGAACATCACGGTGAAGAAGTATGATGAGGCGAGTGGGGCGTTCAATTGTGAGTTGCTGTTTCAGGTGGCTCGTCCGGTGTTTAACTCTACCTACAACACTACGGTGTTCTCGATGAGGGATGCTAACTTTGACTTTTCGTATAAGGAGTTTGACCAGCTGGAGTTCAACGAGAACAATATGGATAATGAGCTGACGGCGCTGCTGGCTTACTATGCTTATTTGTTCATCGGCATGGATCTTGACACTATGTCTCCGCTGGGCGGAACGGATGTGCTGCATGTGGTGGAGAATATCGTGAACAATGCGCAGACAATGTCTGGCTCGGGATGGAAGGCGTTTGGCGATGACCGCAATCGTCATGCTATCATCAACGATTATATGGAGACTTCGATGGAGCCATTCCGTCAGATGCAGTATAAGTACTATCGCGAGGGTATGGATGAGATGGCTAACAATGCGGAGCGCGGGCGCACGATTGTGACTGATGCGCTTCTGTTGCTGCAGGAGGCTCACAGCAATAAGCCTTTGTCGCAGTTGCCTCTGATTTTCACTGACTTCAAGCGCGATGAAATAGTGAACATTTATTCTGGACATGGCACGGAGAAGGAGAAGCAGACGGTGTATGACATCGTGAGCAATTTGAATGCGAGCCAGAATACTTATTGGAATAGGATAAAGAAGTAGGTGGAATATGCTGAAGAATTTACATATAGAGAATTATGCTTTGATTGAGCAGCTGGATATGGACTTGTACTCTGGGTTCTCCGTCATCACGGGTGAGACGGGAGCGGGCAAGTCTATCATTCTTGGTGCTATTGGGTTGTTGCTTGGGCAGAGGGCTGACAGTAAGAGCATTAAGGCTGGAGCGAAGAAGTGTGTGATTGAGGCGGTGTTTGATGTGGAGGGAGATGAGCAGCTTGCTGCTTTGCTTGCGGAGAATGATTTTAACGATGACGAGGGAGGCAGGAAGTGCATTATCCGTCGTGAGTTGACTGCTGCGGGGAAGTCGAGAGCTTTCATCAATGATATTCCGGCTTCGCTGGCTCAGCTGAAGGAGGTGGGTGAGATGCTGATTGATGTGCATTCTCAGCATAAGAATTTGCTGCTTGGCAAGGAGGATTTTCAGCTTGGCATTCTTGATGTCATTGCTGGCAATGCGGAGCTGCTGGAGTCGTATAAGAGTGAATATAAGCAATATAAGTTGTTGTGCAAGCAGCTGGAGGAGGCGATTGAGGAGCTGAAGAATGGCAGGGATGATGAGGATTATCTTCGTTTTCAGGCGGATCAGCTGGCTGAGGCTGACCTGACGGATGGCGAACAGGAGGAGCTGGAGGAAGAGTCGGAAACGCTTGAGCATGCTGAGGAGATAAAGACGGCTTTGTATGGTGCGCTGGGCAATCTGCAGTCGGATGAAGGCATGGATGCTGTGCAGATGGTGAGACAGAGCATCAGTCAGCTGAATGGCATTGCGAGTGTTTTTGCCAATGCCGACGAACTGTCTAACCGCTTGGATTCTTGCTACATAGAGCTGAAGGATATTGCCAGCGAGATAGAGTCGCAAGCAGAGGATGTGGAGTATAATCCGCAACGCTTGGAGCAGGTGAATGACCGTCTCAACACGATTTATACTTTGCAGAAGAAGCATAATGTGGACACTGTGGCTGAGTTGCTTGAGGTGCAGAAGGATTTGGAGGATAAGCTTGCGAGAATAGACAATTCGGATGAGTATGTGGAGGAGCTTCGCAAGCAGAAGGATGCTCAGTGCGAGAAGGCTAACAAAGTGGCAAAGCAGTTGAGCAAGGCGAGAAAGAAGGCTGCTGCTGAGGTGGAGAAGGCTATGATAGACAAGCTGTTGCCTCTCGGAATGCCAAATGTGCGTTTTGGTGTGGAGTTTGGCGAAACTGAGCTTTCGGCTAACGGAGTTGATGCTGTGCAGTTTCTTTTCAACGCAAATAAGAGCGGCGAGATGAAGCCTGTGAGCCAGATAGCCTCTGGCGGTGAGATTGCTCGCGTGATGCTTTCGCTCAAGGCGCTTGTGGCTGGAGCAGTGAAGCTGCCAACTATCATCTTTGATGAGATCGACACGGGCGTGTCGGGCAGCATAGCAGAGAAGATGGCAAAGATTATGCAAGAGATGGGCGAACAGAATCGCCAGGTGATAAGCATCACTCATTTGCCTCAGATTGCTGCTATGGGCAGCCACCACTACAAAGTGTATAAAGAGGACAATGATGAGGCTACTGTGAGCCACATCGTGGAATTGTCTTATGATGAGCGCATTACGGAGCTTGCTCACATGCTGAGCGGTGAGACTTTGACTCAGGCTGCTTTGGATAATGCGAAGGAATTGATGGGATGAAGAGCCGATTAGCCGATTAAACGGTTATTCGATTAAACGATTATTCGATTAGACGATTAGACGAGTCTTTCCTTGGAGAAAACAATAGCTTAACAACACGATAATTACGAGAAAATGAAACTCTTATTCAAAGTCATAATGCTGGTGCTGCTGGCAGTGCTGCCAAAAGCAGCGCTTGCTGATGAAGGTGGCTACTATATTCGCAACTACAATGTGCAGGCAACTGTGCATAAGGATAATGTGTGGGATATCACTGAGACAGTGGATGTGACTTTCACGGAATATCGTCATGGTTTTTATCGCTATATTCCATATAAATATAGTCTTTACCTGAACTTCTGGGACGAAAATGGCAAAGAAGAGGTGAAGCAGTATGAATACTATGCGGATATTGATGACTTGATGTGCGATGGGTGGGAGTACACGACGGATCGCGAGGATGGCAATGAGTTCATTCGCATTGGAGACCCATATAAGAAGGTGATAGGAGACCAGACTTTTGTCATTCATTATACTTATGTGTATCCAGACGATCGCTATGACGAAAATGACTTCCTCTTTCACACTATTTTGCCTGTTGATTGCAATGTGCCAATTAAGCATTTTAATTTCAAAATCCATTTTGAGAAGGAATTGCCAACGGATTTTGAGGAGAATCTGATGGTTTACTATGGCGCTTACGGAGATGACAAACTTGCTGAGAATGTGGATGTTTGCGTGAAGGATAACACTGTCATGGGTTCTGCTGACGGCATTAAGCCATACCACACAGTGACTCTGTATGCTGAGTTGCCAGACGGGTACTATGAAGGGGTAAAGGGCGTGTCGCCACTAGTGTGTGCGGTGTTCATGGGCATTGCGCTGCTGCTTGCGATTCTCATTGCTTACCATGAAATCACAATCAAGCACCCTCATATCACGAAGACAATTCAGTTCTATCCACCTGACGGCATCAGCAGTGCAGAAGTGGGAACTATCATTGATGATTCGGCTGATTTGATTGACTTGACATCCTTGATTCCGTGGTTTGCAGGTCAGGGCTACATAAGCATTAGAGAGATTCCGGACAGCAAGGGCAAGATAGGTAAAAATGCAGCTTTGGAGCTGACAAAACTGAAGGATTTGCCACCGGAGGCGCCTGAGTATCAGAAAAAACTGATGAAATTGTTCTTTTCGGATGGCAACACTGTTGACTTGTCAAAACTTGGTGAGCATCCGAATGCAATGAAGGCAGCGATGAAAGAATTATCTAATGTGTTCTCTGGCGACAAGGTACTGACTAACATAAATGGCAAGATAGGGTGGTTCTTCTTGCTGTTCATTGCTGTGATTGCCATGTTCTGCTGTGGCTCTTCAATCAAATACTTCCATTCTTCTGGATTGATGATTGCTTTGATATGGACTGTTCCGGCTTTCATTGGGTTGCTGGGCAAGATAGGTGCGGCAGGAGAGTCATTGATGAAAAGCAAACTGTCAAAGGCTTGGACTTTCACATACAGATTTGTTCTTATGCTCTTATTCTGTGGCTTTGCCTGGATCTACATTCAAGAGGCTGACTTGATTACGACTCCATTGCTGGTTGGTACTTTTGTGAGCACATTCCTATTGTGCGAATTCTCAGGCCGATTCATTGTAAACTCAGCGTATCGTACAGACATGATGGGCAAATTGCTTGGCTTGAAGGAATTTATTGAGACAGCAGAGTTGCAGCAGTTGCAGTCATTGCAAGAGAATGATGAGGACTACTACTACAAGGTGCTTCCGTACGCAATGGTGTTTGGCCTCAGTGACAAGTGGGCAAATCAATTCAAGAATATCAATGTAAGCCGACCAAAGTGGTATAATTCGGATGCAGTGTATGCTACTGACGCCTTGTTTTTGTCTAATATGAGCCGCTCACTCGATTCATCAGCATTCCACTATATGTCAGCAATCAATCACGATTCTTCTTCTTCCTCTTCAAGCAGTGGCGGAGGCGGCGGAGGTTTCTCTGGCGGCGGTGGCGGCGGTGGCGGCTGCGGAAGCTGGTAGGATTATTCGAAAAAACGATTAAACGAATAGGCGAATCCTCGATTGTGCGAATCCTCGATTATTCGAATTCTCGATTATTCGATTAAACGGTTAAACGATTAGACGCTTAAACAATTATCAAAAATCTCAAAAAAACTCACACCCATGCAACGCATACTTAGTACATTATTAATAATAATATTTCAATTTGCATTTTTTGTAATTCACTCTGCTGCTCAGCCAAAGTTTGCGGGCAAGGTGCAGAAGGGAATCTTTTCTATAAATACTTACGACAAGCAGAACAACCTCATTCATCAAGGCACAGGATTCTATGTGGGACAGAATGGAGAGGCTGTGGCTTCGTATGCTGTGTTTAAGAATGCTGCCAAGGCAACGGTGATTGATGCTGCTGGCAAGCAGTATGATGTGGATTGTGTGCTTGGTGCTGATGATACTTATTCTCTTGTCAGATTCCGTGTGGCAACAAAGGGCAATGCTGTCTTGAACACATCTTCTGCTGCTCAGTCAAAGGGAACGACTATGTATGCTTTGGGATTCTCAAATTCGGGAACTGCACAGAGTGATGTCTCGGCAGTGAGCGATACTGTGATGATTGATGGCAAGTATGTTTACTACGCTCTCGGCAAGGTGATGGATGAGAAGCTGATAGGTGCTCCTGTGTTTAATGCGGATGGCACTTTAGTGGGCATCATGCATGCTCCGATAGGTGAGAAGAGCTATGTGCTTGACATTCGTTTCCGTGAGGTGCTGAAGATGGAGGCTATTCCAACTCGCTCGGCATCTGTTGCTTTAGGTAATATATTCTTGCCAAAAGGATTGCCAGATACTGCAGAGGAGGCTTTGGTGTACACTTATTTCCATTCGCGCACAACAAGCAATGAGGAATATATGGGCATGATGAATCGTTTCGTGACTACTTTCCCTCAGAATGCTGAGGGCTATCTGCGTCGCGCTACTCCTCTCATCGACATGTTGCGTTTTGATGAGGCTGATGCGGATTTGCAGAAGTACATGTCGTTGGTGGAGGATAAAGCTTCTGGCAATTACAACACAGCATCTACAATCTTTAATAAGCTCAATATCTTGCCAGAGCCAGAGTATAGCAAGTGGACTTACGACTTGGTGCTTGACTATGTGAATAAAGCCATCTCGTTGAATGATGCGAAATCTGATGCTCCTGAAGAGAAAAAGGTGCATGACACTCAGTATAAGATTCTTAAGGCTCAGGCATTGATGGGCAAGAAGAATTATGATGAGGCTATTGGAATCTATGAATCGCTGAATGTCGGAGCAGATCGCAATGCTGCTTATTTCTATGCTATTAGCACTGCTCGTGAGGAGCGTGGCGACTCGGCAGGCGCTGTGGTTGAGATGCTTGACAGTGCAATAGCTCAATTTAGCGAACCGATGCCAAGGGAAGCTGCAAACTATGTGTTGCGCAGAGGCCAGATTCTTGCAAACTGCGGCAGGTATCGCGATGCTGTGAAGGATTACAATCAGTATTGCTATCTCATGAATAATCAGGTAAGCGCAGTGTTCCACTATGAGCGCTATCAGATAGAATCAAATGCTCGTCTGTTTCAGCAGGCGCTGGATGATATAAATTCGGCAATTGAGAAGGCTCCGAGAGTGCCTTTGTATTATGTGGAAAAGGCCTCATTGTGCATCAGAGTGAACATGCTCGACGAGTGTATTGAAGCTTGTCAGATGGCAATTGCTCTTTCGCCAGATATTATAGATTCGTACAGAATCTTAGGCTATGCTCAGTTGCAGAAAGGTGACAAAGCGACTGCCCGCCAGAACATTCAGAAGGCTATAGATATGGGCGATGAAAATGCAAAAACAATCCTTGAAAAATATTTCTAAATACTAAGTAGGTGATTATGAAAGTAATAGATTTTGCTAAGAGCAATTCTGTTATCAATCAATTTCTGGCAGAACTGCGTGATGTTGACTATCAAAAGAATGCTCTTCTTTTTAGGAACAATGTTGTGAGAATTGGTCATGCAATGGCGTATGAGATAAGTCGTTCGCTGACTTATGAGAAGAAAATGATTCAAACTCCTCTTGATAGCATAAAGGTGTCGCTGCCTACAGACAAGATTGTGCTTGCCACAGTTTTCAGAGCAGGACTTCCTTTGCATCAAGGGTTTCTTGAGGTTTTTGACAAGGCAGAGAATGGCTTTGTGTCTGCTTATCGCTATTATAAGGATAAGGAAGGCACTGATGTAGGCATTAAGATTGAATATATTGCATCTCCAAGTCTTGACGACAAGACTCTTATCATTGTGGATCCTATGCTTGCCACAGGCGGCAGCATGGAATTGGCATACGAGGCATTCCTGACAAAAGGAAAGCCAAAGCGCTTGATTATGGCATGTGTAATAGCTTCAAAGCAAGGTGTTGACTTCCTTCGCAAAGCATTCCCAAGCAATGATGTGGAATTGTATTGCGGAGCTATTGATCCTACTTTGAATGAGCATAAATATATTGTTCCAGGCCTCGGAGATGCTGGAGACTTGGAGTATGGCGAAAAGCTTTAACCTTTCCCCTTTATACCTAATATAGCATTAAGAATAATGCCAACGATTGCTGCAAGTGCAAGGCCTGAAATGTTTATTGGGCCGATAGGAATAGAATCGTTTGCGCCGTATTTAACACCAATTGCAATTACAAGAATCAGGGCTGCAACAAAGACATTGCGTGAGTTGCTAAAGTCCACCTTGCTTTCAACGAGATTGCGGACACCAACAGCAGAAATCATGCCGTAGAGAATAAGGCTGACACCGCCAATTGTTGCTGGTGGCATAAGGCCAATGAGACAAGCAAACTTTGGACAGAAGCTAAGGAGAATTGCAATGATTGCTGCTATTCGGATTACCATTGGGTCGAATACTTTTGTGAGGTTGAGCACGCCAGTGTTTTCTCCATAAGTAGTGTTGGCTGGTGCACCGAAAATTGAGGCGAGGAATGTTGCTGTTCCATCTCCAATTAATGTGCGGTGCAATCCTGGGTCTTTTATGAAGTTTTTGCCTACAGTGCTTTGAATGGCGCACATGTCTCCAATGTGCTCCATGATTGTAGCAAATGCTATTGGTACGATAGCAATAACAGAAGTAAGTATTAATTCATAATCTGGGTTGTCGAAAACAGCCAGGATGCTTGTTTCACGGCTGAAAGGCAGGCCTATCCAACTTGCTTCTGAGAGAGAACTGAAGTCTACTTCTCCCATGGCAACGGCTAATAGGTATGAGCCAAGGACACCGAGCAAGATTGGCATAATCTTAAAGATTCCTTTGCCCCAGATTGAAGTGCAGATGACAATTAAAATAGCTGCTATTGCAAGCATCCAGTTGGATGTGCAATTGCTTATAGCTGAACCAGACAAAGTCAAACCTATGGCAATCACCATTGGACCTGTCACAACAGGCGGGAAGAACTTCATGACTTTCTCAGTACCGAAAGCTTTGAGGAGTCCTGCCATGACGAAGTAAAGCAAGGCTGCTGCTGCAATACCGATGCAAGCATAGCATAGTGATAAATCTTCGCTATAGCCTTGCGCTACACCTATTTCTTTGATTCCAAGGTATCCACCAATGAATGCAAAGCTGGAGCCCAGAAATGCTGGAACTCTGAGCTTAGAGACAAAGTGGAAGATAAGTGTTCCGATTCCTGCAAACAAAAGGGTTGTTGCAACGGGGAGTCCTGTAATAGCAGGAACAAGTACTGTTGCTCCAAACATTGCAAACAGGTGCTGAATGCCTAAAATGGTGCATTTGTAAGCTCCGAGCTTACGAGCATCATAGATGCCTTGAGATGATACTTCTTTTTCCATAGTATTATAAATCGATTTCAACTTCAACTGGGCAATGGTCACTGCCAAAAATATCTGTGTGAATCTTGGCTGACTGAAGCTGTGGCTCTAACCTTTGTGAACAAACAAAATAGTCAATGCGCCATCCTGCATTCTTCTCGCGGGCAGAGAATCTGTATGACCACCATGAATAAATCTCTGTTTCAAACGGATGGAAGAAACGGAAAGTGTCGGTAAAACCTGCAGATAGAAGTTGGGAGAATTTTTCTCGTTCTTCATCGGTGAAACCTGCGTTCTTTCTATTTGACTTCGGATTCTTCAGGTCTATTTCCTGATGCGCTACATTCATATCTCCGCACATGATGACTGGCTTTGTCGTGTCTAACGAAGCAACATAGTTGCGAAAAGCGTCATCCCAAGTCATGCGATACGATAGGCGTTTGAGCCCATCTTGTGAATTTGGAGTATATACGGTGACGATATAAAAATTGTCGTATTCAAGTGTTATGACTCGTCCTTCATGATCGCTGACTCTATTGCCTTCGTCATCCACCCACTCGCCAATGCCGTAGGCAACGGAGAGAGGGGCATGCTTGGTATATATAGCTGTGCCTGAGTAGCCTTTTTTTTCTGCGTAGTTCCAGAAGGACTGATAGCCAAGGAAAGCAAGGTCGAGTTGTCCGGCTTGCATTTTTGTTTCTTGCAGACAGAAGAAGTCTGCATCAAGAGCCGCAAAAGATTCTGCGAAGCCTTTTCCTGCACATGCTCTTAGTCCATTTACATTCCAAGATATGAATTTCATGTATAATTGTATTTCAGTTATTGATTAGGTTCTTGCGAAGCAATGTTATAATTACTAAGTGCAAAGATAAATAAAATCATTAAGTAAGTAAACAAAATTATCTTAATAATTCAAAGTAAGTGACTTTCGTATTAATATTTAAAGGATTGGCTACAAAAAAAGCGACAAAGGGAGTAAAATCCTTTGTCGCTTAAATATGCTTTGTTTGCTTTGTCGCTTAATTATGCAAACTTAGAGAAATCAACCTTATGCATATCGCCTTCCTTGAGGAATGTGTCGTGGAATGCGTGAGTTGCAGCGAGGTTGTGCCAAGACTGACCCTTCTGAGAGATGTTGAGGTAGTCCCAGAGGAGCTGCTTGTAGTCAGGATGAGCACAGTTCTCGATGATTGCCTTGGCGCGCTCAATTGGGCTCTTGCCACGGAGGTCGGCTACGCCCTGCTCTGTTACGATGATGTTTACATCATGCTCTGTGTGGTCGATGTGTGAGCAGAATGGTACGATTGAAGAAATCATGCCGCCCTTAGCTACAGAAGGACAAGTGAAGATTGAGAGGAATGCGTTGCGCTCGAAGTCACCCGAACCGCCGATACCGTTCATCATCTTTGTGCCGCAGATCTGAGTAGAGTTTGCGTGACCGAAGAGGTCAACCTCGATAGCTGTGTTGATAGCGATGAGGCCGAGACGACGGATAACCTCTGCGTTGTTAGAGATTTCTGACTGACGAAGCACGAGACGATCCTCGAAGAACTTCATGTTGTCGTAGATAGCCTGGAGCTTGTCGTTAGTAACTGTGAGTGAGCAAGTAGATGCACACTTAACCTTCTCCTGAAGCATGAGGTCAACGATAGCGTTCTGGAGCACCTCTGTATATACCTGCATCTGAGGCATCTCTGGGTTAGAACCGAGGGCGAAGAGGATTGCGTTGGCTGTTGTGCCTACACCGCTCTGGAATGGGAGGAAGTCTGGTGGAATGATGCCACGCTTCTTCTCGCTCATGAGGAAGTTAGCCACGTTCTCACCAATCTTGTCTGTGATAGGATCTGCATCCTTGAAGTCGCGAGCCTCGTCCTGAAGATCAGTCTCAACAACGCCAATCACCTTGCTTGGATCGAGCTGGAGGTATGGAGTACCGATGCGGTCAGTAACCTTCTCGATCATGATAGGCTTGCGGCATGGAGGGTCGAGTGGCTCATACACGTCGTGGATGTTGTGTGACATAGGAGCGTGGTGAGCGTTGAGCTCGAGGATGATGCCCTTCTTAGCCATGCGAGCAACAGTTGGAGAGATACCGCCTGCAGCTGTGAGGTAAACCTTGCCGTCTTCCTCGATAGCGCAAACCTCAAGGATAGCGTAGTCAACCTCGCCCAAGAAACCATAGCGGAGATCCTGAGCCATCATGCCGAGGTGAATATCGTTATATGCGATTTCGCCAGCGTTAACCTTCTTGCGGAAGCTTGCGTTTGTTGTGTATGGAGCACGATACTTGATAGCGCCCTCTTCTGCGAGTACGCCGTCGCAAGACTGACCAGTTGAAGCACCTGTGAAGATGCCAATCTGGAATGGGCGTCCTGCCTCATGCTCAGCGTGAGCAATCTTTGCAATCTCAGCAGTTACAGCCTTTGGTGTACCTGCTGGTGTGAAGCCTGAAAGACCGATGTTGTCGCCGTCTTTGATAAGTGCTGCTGCTTCTGCAGCGGTGATTCTTGTAAAAGCCATAATAAACTTATATGATTTGAATGATATTACACATTTTTGTTATTTGTGTGCAAAATTAAATATTTTAATCTTAACTATCAAAAAAAGAGACACAAATCTTACGATTATATGTCTCTTAGTGTAAAAATGTAGTCTTATTGACTATTTTAGTATGTTTTCGATACGCTTTTTTACTTCGTAAATAACTTTGTTGGCACCACTGGTTATCTTGATAAATTCAGGGTGCTCCTTGGCAAAATTATCAATGTAGCGAATGCGCTTCTGATCGTAGAGTTCGCTTACAGCAATGAGAATGCCAGTCTCCTCAACATCACCAAATCCATAGTTAATGGCTGTTCCGAACATCTTCATTGTTGGAGAAAGTCCCATGTATGCATTTACGAGTGGCGGAATATTGTAGCCAAGTTTGCGAACCTCTGCATTGAGAATCTTGTAGTCATCTTTGAATGTGTCATGGCAGAATAACTCATCGAACTCTTTTGGATCGTGCTCTATCTCAAGTGGTTTAGTTGGGATGACTAAACCATCCTTGTCGCCGAAATGCTTCTGCAGGAAGTACAGAATCATATCGCGTCCTTTGCGATTGTAGCTTGGGTACATTGTCATCTTGCCGAAGAAGTATTTGCAGTTTGGCATGATGACAGCTAATGCGCCGAGTCCGTCCCAAAGGTTGTCGAGGGCAAAAATGGATTTGTTGTCAGAACGAGTTGACTGATACTCCAGTGTCACGAAAGAACGGCCAAGCTCAATCGTGTATGGCATATAGTTCTGAATGAAGTCGTCAGAGAAATGGAACATGTGGCTGGTTGCCAAAATTGGCTGTCCGTTTTCATCAAGCTTGATGTGTGGACCAAGAATGTAACGATAGCCACCGATGATTTCTTCTGCATCAGGATTCCACACGATGAGTTGCTTGTATGGATCTTCCATTGTGTCGAATTCATCAAGGTCAAGAGCCTTGCCTGTGCCGCCGCCAGCTGCGCGGAACGCAATCTCTCGGAGTCGTCCAATTTCACGCACGACATTTGGTGAGTCCTGCCAAGTGCATACATACACCTCGTTGTTGCTCTTTGTTGTCATGCGCAAGCGCTTTTCGCTTGTGAGCTCAGCCCTTAAAACCTCTTTGGGAATCGGTGCAATTATCTCTTCTTCCATATTTTGTTTATAGGTTATATACTTTGTCTTTTACCCATTGTGCCCATTCGATAGGAGTCTTTGACTTGTCGAATGTCTGCCATGGGATTGGTTCTCCAAAGGTGACAGTGAATGTCTTTCCTTGATTTTTGTACATTTCATCGGCGAGGTAGAGCATTGCGAAATTGAACTTTATGTTCAATCGTTTACACCATCTAGCAATGTTGTAAAACTTATCGCTATTTTGGCCGGAAAAATGAACAGGAAGAACATCTCGTTTGTATTGAACAGTCTTGCTTATGAAAGTTTTCTTCCATTCTAAATCGCAAATGCTTCCATCGTCTTGCCTGCGGGAACATAGTCCTGCGGGGAACATCACTACATTCTTTGGCGATTGAAAAGCCGTTTCAACCATCTGCGGGAAATTTCGGCTGTTCTTGCCGGTTTTGTTGATTGGCACGCACAAAGGCGCAAGTCCTTTGAAATTCATCAAGATGTCATTGACCAAGTACACCATTTGGCTGTCAAACTTATGACAAACAATACTGCCGAGTGCAATGCCGTCTTGTCCGCCAAGCGGATGGTTGCAGACAATTGTATAATAGCGTCCGTCTTCATTTCCGGGTATTGCATCAAGTCCTGCTTGGACAACGCCATTTATATTTGTCTGAACATTGATTTTGACATTGAGGTATTCAAGGCATCCATCTAACCAATCCACTCCAATTTGCCCTTTGCCTTTACCGCAGAGGTGGACATTCATCCAATCTTGATGCAGAATGTTTTTAAGCCAAGTGACAATAGGGCGAGGCACGAATTTGGCTTTGTTCCCAAGCTTGTCACTCAATATCTTATCAATGTCAACCTTAAATTCTTCTCCTTCAGATGCCATAATATTCAATTATCGTGCAAAATTATTAATTCTTTTTCTTATTTCCATAAAAAAACGCGTTTTTTCTACCATTAGGGCAAAAAAAAGCTTACCTTTGCATCATATTTCTATATAAACTCATGTGTATTAGATATGTTCTTTTTTAGTAAGAAATACAAATTGATAGAAACGAAAGTGCTGGATGGTGCTACGGATTGGCATAGTCACATTTTGCCAGGAGTGGATGATGGCATCGACAAAATGGATGAGGCGCTTGAGGTATTGTCTTACTATGAGAGTATTGGAGTACGCGATGTGTGGCTCACTCCTCACATTATGGAAGATATTCCAAACACCACAGATGAGCTTAGAGATAGGTTTGAGGAGTTGAGAAAAGCTTATGGCGGCACTGTCAATCTGCATCTTGCTGCGGAGAATATGATTGACAATTTGTTTGTGGAAAGATTGGAAGCGGGTGATTTGTTGCCAATAGGAGAAAAGGGTGATCATTTGCTGGTTGAAACAAGTTACTTCCAGCCGCCAATTGATCTGTGGGGAACAATCAGGCACATTCAAGAAAAAGGATATTATCCAATACTTGCTCACCCAGAGCGTTACGGATATATGGATGATGCTGATTATGACCGTCTGAAGGGCATGAAGGTTAAGTTTCAGATGAATCTTTGTTCTTTAGCTGGTGCATATGGCAAGTCTGCCCAAGAGCGCGCAAAGATGCTTTTATCCAAAGGCTATTATAATTTCTTTGGCTCAGATTTGCATAGGCTTTCTCATTTTAGAGAAGCAATAAATTCAAAAGCATTGAAAAAAGAGGTTGTGAATCTTTTACCTGGAATAGCAAATTTTATGGTATAAATATTTGATAATAATGTATATACGAAAAGAGGAAGACACCACGATGCCTCCCTCTTTTCGTATATGGAATGTTGTATTTTGTTCTGTTTGTTATTTAAGCAAATCCTGACCAATGTCACGACGGAAATACTTGCCTTCAAACTGAATCTTGCCAGCTTCTGTGAAAGACTTGACGAGTGCTTCATTTTGAGTGTTTCCGTATGAACTTACTGCTATGACTCGGCCACCAGCTGTGACAACCTTGCCATCCTTTAGGGCTGTTCCTGCATGGAAAACAACAGATCCTTCAACATCTTCAATACCAGTGATTTCAAAGCCCTTCTTGTAATCTTGAGGATATCCTCCGCTTACCATCATTACGCATACTGCAGAGCGATTGTCAAATTCAATCTGCTTCTCATTGAGGTTGCCTTCTGCAACACCTTCGAGCAAATCAACGAGGTCGCTCTTGATACGAAGCATGACAGTTTCTGTTTCAGGGTCGCCCATGCGAACATTGTATTCAATTACCATTGGGTCGCCAGCTTCTGCACAGCTGTATTTGCGATCAACATTGATAAGGCCAAAGAATATAAATCCTTTATAATCAATTCCTTCTTTAGCAAGTCCTTCTACAGTTGGACGAATGATTCGGTCTTCAACCTTCTTCATCCATTCAGCATCAGCAAATGGTACAGGACTTACTGAGCCCATGCCGCCAGTGTTGAGGCCTGTGTCGCCTTCACCAATGCGCTTGTAATCCTTTGCCTCTGGGAGAATCTTATAATTCTTTCCATCAGTGAGTACAAATACGGAGCACTCAATACCTGAAAGGAATTCTTCAATTACGACCTTAGCGCTCGCTTCTCCAAACATGCCTCCAAGCATTTCGCGAAGCTCCTTCTTTGCCTCTTCGAGAGTAGGCACAATGAGTACTCCTTTTCCGGCACAAAGACCATCTGCTTTGAGGACATACGGAGCTTGAAGTGTTTCAAGGAATTTGCATGCTTCTTCTACTTGAGTGCCGTCAAAGCACTTATAAGCTGCTGTTGGCACATTGTGACGCTGCATGAATCCCTTTGCAAAATCTTTAGAGCCTTCGAGAACAGCGCCGGCTTTGCTTGGTCCAACAACAGGGATGTTGCTGATTTCTGCATCATTCTTGAAAAAATCGTAAACGCCTTTTACGAGTGGATCCTCTGGCCCAACAACCACCATGTCAACTTTGTTGTCAAGCACAAATTTCTTGATGCCAGCAAAGTCGTCAGCTTTCAATGGCACATTTTCGCCCACATTAGCAGTGCCAGCATTGCCTGGAGCTATGAATAGTTTCTCTATTTTGGGACTTTGGCTGATTTTCCAAGCCAAGGCGTGCTCACGGCCGCCACTGCCCAGCAGAAGTAATTTCATCGTCAGTATTGGGTTTAATATTAGTTATTTTAGTGCAAAGTTAGGAAAAAAAGCATAATGAACGGACACTATCTGCGTTTTTTCGTGTTTTAATTTATTTATTCTTCATTCTTCATTCTTCATTCTTCATTTTTTTCTATCTTTGCAGTCGATTTTTAGCAACAAAACAAACACTATGGCAACTTTATCATATAGAGGAGGAGAAATGGCTTTTCGCGGAAGGGTGGAAGTTATATGCGGAAGTATGTTTTCGGGTAAGACAGATGAACTGATTCGCAGAATGAAGCGTGCACAGTTTGCTCATCAGAAAGTGGAGATATTCAAGCCTGCAATTGATACTCGATATAGTGAGGATGATGTGGTTACTCATGAGGGAATCAGTATTCCTTCTACTCCGGTGGAAAATTCTGCAAGCATTTTATTGCTTGGTAGCAATAGCGATGTGATTGGCATAGATGAGGCTCAGTTCTTCGATGATAATTTGCCTGTGGTATGTAACCAATTGGCAGACAAGGGTATACGAGTGATTGTGGCTGGATTGGATGTGGATTATATGGGTAAGCCTTTTGGACCAATGCCTAATGTGTGTGCTATTGCCGACGAAGTACAGAAAGTGCATGCAATCTGTGTGAAGTGTGGTTGCCAAGCATATATCAGTCACCGTATTGTTGCCGGTGACAAGCAGGTGCAGCTTGGAGATGTTAATACTTACGAGCCATTGTGCCGATTGTGCTATTTGAAAACTAAAAGATAATGCATAAGACTTTAGCAGAGATTCTTACAAAGACAGTCGATGAGCTTTCTTCTCCAGAGAGCTACAAAGATCTCTATCACGAGCATAACGAAGGTGCCCCATTGCCGTCGGCAGAGGTGCTTCAGCAGATTATTGATTTAGTGCGAGCCATAATATTCCCTGGGTATTATGGCAATTCTTCTATAGACAAGTGCACTGTTAAGTACCACATTGGGGTGGCAGTAGAGCAATTGTTCTCTTTGCTTTCATCGCAGATAGAGGCTGGTTATTCTTTCACTAATCTTGAGGCAGAGTTTGCTGATGCGGCTTATTCAGCGCAGGCAGCCAGAAATGAGATACAAAGAATATCAATTGAGTCTGCTACAAAATTCATAGCAAAATTGCCAGAGCTGAGAAGAGTATTGGCTACAGATGTTGTTGCGGCATTCAATGGTGACCCAGCTGCAAAGAATTATGGTGAGATTATCTGCTGTTATCCTATAATAAAGACTCTTACTAACTATCGAGTAGCTCATGAATTACTGAACCTTGGCGTGCCGCTTATTCCGCGCATTCTCACGGAGATGGCTCACAGCGAAACAGGTATTGACATTCATCCTGGGGCTCAGATAGGAGAGTATTTTACAATTGACCATGGAACAGGCGTTGTAATAGGTGAGACTTGTATCATCGGAAATAATGTTAAGCTTTATCAAGGTGTAACACTTGGAGCAAAGAGTTTCCCTCTTGATGAAAATGGCAACCCAATCAAGGGCATCCCTCGCCATCCTGTGCTTGAGGACGATGTAATTGTTTATTCTAATGCTTCAATCCTTGGCAGAATAACAATCGGAAAGGGAGCAACAATTGGTGGTAACATCTGGATTACTCACGATGTACCTGCAGGAGAGAGTATAACGCAGAAGCACTAATGCTCTTTTTGATAAGAAATTACTAATTCATATTTTTATATGTCTGAATTTAAAATCATAGCAAAGACATTCCAAGGACTTGAAGAAGTGCTTGCGAAGGAGCTTATCAACCTCGGTGCTAACAATGTAGAAATAGGTCGACGCATGGTAGCATTTACTGGTGATCAGGAAATGCTTTACAAGGCTAATTTCTGCTTGCGCACAGCAGTGAAGATTCTTAAGCCAATTCTCACCTTCAAGGCAAACGACGCAGATGAAGTGTATGAGGAAGTGAAAAAGCTGGACTGGCAGCAGTACATGGACAGCACGAACACATTCCTTGTTGACTCTGTCATCTTCTCAGACAACTTCCGTCACTCTAAGTTCGTGGCTTACAGAGTGAAAGATGCCATTGCTGACTATTGGCGCGAGAAGACAGGAGATCGTCCGAATGTGGGCATTAGCAATCCTGACTTGCGTATCAACATACATATAGCAGAGGATGAGGTCACTCTTTCTCTTGACTCAAGTGGAGAGAGTCTCCACCAGCGTGGTTACAAAACAGCAACTGTGCAGGCGCCAATCAACGAAGTGCTTGCTGCTGGCCTTGTACTGCTCACAGGATGGGATGGTGAGTGCGATTTCATAGATCCGTTCTGTGGCTCGGGAACAATCCTTATCGAAGCTGCGCTCATTGCTCAAAATATTTATCCCGGTGTGTTCCGCAAAGAGTATGCATTTGAGAAATGGAAGGATTTTGATGAGGATCTCTTCGATCGCATTTATAATGATGATAGCCAAGAGCGTGAATTCGATCACAAGATTTATGGCTATGATATTAATCGCCAGGCTGTTCAGATTGCAACAAACAATGTGTTGAATGCTGGCGTGAAGGACATTGTAAGTGTTGAGCAGCGTGATTTCTATGAATTTGAACAGCCTCTCGACAAGGCAATCATGATAACAAATCCACCTTATGGTGACCGCATCACAACTGATGATATTCTTGATCTTTACGACACAATTGGCAAGAACCTTAAGCGTAACTTTGCAGGAAATGATGCTTGGATTATCACTCATCATGAGGAGTTGTTTGATAAGATAGGCTTCCGCCCTTCTACAAAGTTTGCTCTCTTCAATGGCTCGTTGGAGTGTGAATTCCGCAAATATCAAGTTTTTGATGGCAAGCTTCGTGAGCGTCGTGAGGAGGGCTATGAAATGAAGAGTGCTGATGATCGTAAGCGCAATCTTAAGTTTAAGCCTCATAAGAAAAATGACGATGGAGAGTGGTCGGCAGAGAAAAAGACTGACGATGAGAGCCACTATTTCAAGTCAAAGCCTTTCAAGGACGACAGACGCCGTAAGGAGGAAGAGCGTGACAATCGTCGCCGTTCGAAAGAAGATGAACGCGATAATCGTCGTGCTTTCGCAGCAGAAGACGGCGAAGCTCGTCGCAAGGAAACAAGAGAGGAACGCTTAGCAAATCGCCGTCAGTTCTTCGAGGCTGTAGATGATGAAGAGGAAGAAATCATTAGCCGCCATCTTGGTAAGTTCAGCGGACGCAGAATTAATGCTAAGTTTGAGTCAAGGGGGGGTGATGAAGGCAGAAAACCTTTTGGCAAAGAAGGGGATGGCAAGCGTAAGCCTTTCAGCAGAGACGGTGAAGGCGAAAGAAAGCCTTTCAGCAAAGAAGGTAAGCCATTCAGAAAAGATGGCGATAAGAAGCCTTTCAAGGGAGGCGACCGCAAATTTGACGGGGATCGCAGAGGCGGACGAGATGATAAGCGTCCACGCCGAGATGGAGAGCGACCTGGTCGTAAATTTGATGGACCGAAAGGCGGAGGTCGTCCGTTTCGAGGAAAAAGGGAAGATTAGTGGCATAGACAAACTTTAGTGTTTCCACATTATATAATTGGCCAAAGGAAAGCAGCATTCCTTTGGCCATTATTTGTTTGGCCTGTTGAGGCTTGCCACGAAATCCGTGCACCACAATCTTGTTACCTTTATCTGTCATTGAAAGCAACTCATCAAAAGCTTTTACGCAGTGAACAATGACGGGCTTCCCGACTTTTCGAGCAATTTCTAATTGAGCACGAAAAGCTTCTTTCTGCAATTGAAAATCTCCGCCACGCACTTTGTCTAAACCACATTCCCCAATAGCCCACACATTCTGTTGCTGCGCCATAGAGCGCACAGCTTCAATCTTTTCTTGCCAATTGGCATCGACATGCCATGGATGCAATCCTATGGAATAGACATTTTTGCCAATTGCAGATGCGTCAGCACACAAATCCTCATCAGGATTGCGGTTGATGATAGCAATCTCATTGTTGTCTGTTGGTAGGTGATGTGTGTGTAGGTTATAATACATTACCAATGAAACTTTTCGGGTACAGGGTCATAGCCGCTTCCTCCCCACGGATGACAGCGCAGGATACGCTTGCAAGCAAGGTAGAAGCCTTTGAAAGGGCCATGCAGCTTGATAGCATCTACAGCGTATCGCGAGCAAGTAGGAGTGAAACGGCACGATGGTGGCGTGATAGGGGAGATGCAAGAACGATAAAAATAGATAGGAAGGAGTAAAATCCAGGAAAGGATTTTGCTGAGAAACTGAAAGATAATCATAGCTTCTCAATAATTCGTGTTATGGCTTTATTTATGCTCTTGCGAACGATGCGGTATGGCTGCAGCTGATCGCATATGCACACAAAGCCGATAGCAAGGGTGTAGTCTTTGTCGGCAAGCGCTTCCCAGAGGCTATGCTTCTGAGTGCGGTATGCTTCACGCACAAGGCGCTTCATTCTGTTGCGGTCAACAGCATGGTGGAAGCGCTTTTTGGGAACAGAAATCAAGATGGAAACAGGAGCTTTCGTATCAAAAGAAGTAGTTTTTTTTGTTTCTTCTGCTTCTGGCTTTGGCACTTTCATAAATACAATTCGCAGGGGATAAACGGCCATTGAGCCGTTCCCTCCTGCGAAAAGTTTATCTATCACGACTTTGCTGTTAAGTCGTTCACATTTCTTGAAAGTGTTATCCATTATAGAGTTTTTGCGTAAGCCTCGATGATTGCTGGCACAGAGCGGAGCTCAGGTGTTGGCTGATAGTCAACATGCAATCCTGCTTCCTCTGCAGCCTTGATGGTCTTAAGTCCAAGACAAGCCACCTTGATGTCTTTCTGCTTGAAATCAGGGAAGTTCTTTATGAGAGAGTGAATACCCTCTGGGCTGAAGAATACGAGCATGTCATAGTCGAATGCTTCATCTTCTGCAAAATCATTAGGTACAGTATAGTACATGACTGCCTCATCATGCTGCAATCCTGCCTCATCAAGCATGTTCTTGAGATCGTCATTGTGAATAGAAGACTGAGGAACGAAGTAGTTCTCGGCCTTATGCTTCACCATGATTGGAAGGAGATCAGCAATGCGGCCTGTATCTGGGAAGAAGTTCTTTCTCTTGCGATACTGAACATACTTCTGAATGTAGAGTGAAACCTGCTCGGAAACGCAGAAATACTTCATGTCGTCAGGAATAGTCACTCTCAAGTCCTTGCAAAGGGAGAAGAAATGGTCAATAGCGTGACGAGAAGTGAAGACGATTGCTGTGTGGCCAGGAATAGACACCTTCTGCTGACGGAAATCTTTTGCAGACATTGGTTCAATCTTGATGAATGGACGGAATACAAGATCGAGGTTATACTTATTGGCAACATCAAAATAAGGTGACTTTTCCGTTGCAGGTTTCGGCTGCGAAACCAATATCTTTTTTACCATTAATATAATAAATTTTTTACTATAATACTATCGCTTATCCAGCCCAGTCCGTTCCATAAAATAAGGGCTGGCATTAATTCGACGCTGCAAAAGTACAAAAAAATCAGCAAATATCCATACTTTTTTATCTTAAAGTTGGTTAGCAGCTTGTAAAATAATAGCGCTTCATATATTATTGCTACCAAAATGGCACCCCAAATGACAATCTCCCAGCTATCTGAGAAGAATATTTCGACGAGTGAAAGAGGGTAGAGAATGAATGCTGTTAGCGAGGTTACAAGAAGGTAGCCAGCTATCCATTTCTTGCTTGATTCAGCATCGAAAAACACCCAATTGATGAGGGTGTATAGCCATGCCTTGGCGTAGATAAAACACATGAACAGCACGAATCCTATGCCGAAAACCCAGTATGGAACTCCGAGTGCTTGGTTGAAACTGTATTCGTCTGCAAGCTTGTCGAAGAACACGAGTGATAGGCTTAGCGCACTGATGGTGGTGAGCATGAAAACATTGTTCGCCTCGCTTGAGTTGTCATTGCTGTTCTCGTCAGTGTATTGCCTCTTGGTGGCAAAGAACTCCTTGATGTGGTAGAGGACGGAGTGACGGCTGCGGTAGAGGATAGCGGCGAGAACGAAGAACATCACCGCCATTCCCCCCACAATGTAGTCGTCGTTGCTGACAGCATAGCTGCGCTCGGCCACAGGAATGTCGCGGTCGGGCATCAGTTCACCTGTCTTGTAGAATTCTGAGCTGTTCAGCACATTTGAATCTACAGCGGTCATTATGCTGTCGTAGTTTGGCTCCATTAGAATGCTGCCTTTATCTTATCCACATAGTCGAGCTTCTCCCATGTGAAGAGCTCAACCTCTGTTGTGTATGTTTGCTTGCGATAATCCACGAAAGTCTTCAATTTCTTCTCGCACTTTCTGCCGAAATGACCGTATGCAGCAGTCTCTTCGTAGATAGGGTTGCGAAGCTTCAGGCGGTCTTCGATGGCCTTTGGGCGAAGATCGAAAATCTGCGCAATCTTCTGCGCAATCTCGCCATCGCTATAGTTTACCTTCGCTGTGCCATATGTATTGACATAGATGCTTACTGGCTCAGCCACACCAATTGCGTAGCTCACCTGCACAAGCATCTCGTCAGCCACTCCTGCTGCCACCATGTTTTTAGCAATGTGGCGAGCTGCGTAAGCTGCACTGCGGTCCACCTTGCTTGGATCCTTGCCAGAGAATGCTCCGCCTCCGTGAGCCCCCTTGCCGCCGTATGTGTCAACAATGATTTTGCGTCCTGTGAGGCCAGTGTCGCCATGAGGACCTCCAATCACGAATTTGCCTGTTGGATTCACATGATAAGTGATGTCATTGCCAAAGAGAGCCTTGATGTTCTCGTCGCCAATCTCAGCTATCACTCTTGGAATGAGGATGTTTATCACATCTTCCTTGATGCGTGCAAGCATCTTCTCATCTGCCTCCTGTTGAGCCAAAGCTGAATCATCGGCTGGTGTGATAAACTCATCGTGCTGAGTGCTCACAACGATTGTGTGGATGCGCTTTGGCTTGTTGTCATCGCCATACTCTATTGTCACCTGACTCTTTGAATCTGGGCGAAGATAAGAAGTCTCCTTGCCCTTGCGCATGTATGTCATCACCTTCTCTTCACGGCGAATATCAGCAAGAACCTTCAGAATGCGGTGGCTGAGGTCGAGTGTGAGAGGCATGTATTCCTCCGACTCATTTGTGGCATAGCCAAACATCATGCCCTGGTCGCCAGCACCTTGATCTTCTGACACTTCGCGCTCCACGCCACGATTGATATCGCCGCTTTGCTCGTGTATTGAGCTGAACACGCCACAGCTGTCGCCGTCGAACTTGTACGCGCTCTTTGTGTAGCCAATCTTCTTGATTGTCTCTCGAGCAATGCCTTGAAGATCAAGATAAGCCTTCGACTTCACCTCGCCTGCCAGAATCACCTGGCCAGTAGTGACGAGAGTTTCGCATGCTACCTTTGAGTTGCGGTCGAAGAAAAGGAAATTGTCCAGTACTGCGTCGCTAATCTGGTCAGCAACTTTGTCTGGATGTCCTTCAGAAACGGATTCACTTGTAAATAAATAACCCATATTATTAAAATTAAGAATTAGGAATTAAGAATTAAGAATCAGCTTTGATAGCCATCCTGAATTCTAATTCATTGTTAATAAATATATGGGGAAAGACATTGGGAAGAATGCACTGACAAGGTTGGTTTTAGGTTTTTGACTCATCGTTTTCGTCATCGTTATCATAGCGAATCGAATCGTCATTGTTCCTAAGTTCTTGTCGTTTTAGCATTTTTTTCTGTGGTTGCAAGCAGCCCAAATCTATCCACATTGATTAAATCGGCTGCAAAGTTACGACTTTTTTCTGGTTCTATCATAATAAAACAGCATTTTTTTGTTTTTTGAGTGTTCATCCTTGGGCATTGCTGAATAGTGAAACTTAAGGAGCTTCATGGTGAATGATGTTGCGGTCTTTCCGTAATGTTGTTCCTGCAACTGCCGTAAAGATGTTACGGTTCGTCCGTAATTGTTTTACGGATGTTTCAGGAAAAGTTTTACGGAAGAGGGGGGTGTGATGGCGAGTTGACGGGTAAGTTTAGAGTAAGTAAAGGGTAAGTGTGAATAAGGGTACTTACCCTGTATAATTTATTCATTCTTTA
>JAGHVC010000033.1 GCA_018064505.1 Candidatus Minthosoma caballi
CTCGCATTTCGGAGCGAACGAGCATTGCGCATACAATCGTGTCCTTTATGCTGTACCTACAGGGCGTAAGTAGCCGTTCATATACGGCATACGAAGCGCTTTACATACGGCATACGAAGCGCTTCGCATAAGGCGCACGAAATAGCAACAGCCCCTCCTCCTTGTATCTCTCATTTTTGTCAAATTGAATAAAGCCCCCTTATGAAAAGTTTGTTTGTTGGTTGGTTTGTTTGTTTGTTGGTTGGTTTGTTTTCGCCACAAAAGTGCTTCTCCACAGTGTGTTTGACATCAGTCTTTGTCAAAACAGGAACTAACGCTTGGCGCATAGAGAAAACTTGCCTACCTTTGCAGCAGAAAAAAATTACGATAACAACGCACGGCATGAAACAGATAATCCCTATTCTTTCCATCACAGGCTCGGACAGCACGGGCGGAGCTGGCATTCAGGGCGATATTAAGACTATCGCTGCACTGGGTGGATATGCGGTGACGGTGCTGACTTCGGTGACGGTGCAGAATCTGCAAGGTGTGCAGGACATGCATGCGCTGCCATGCGAGGTGGTGAAGGGGCAACTGAGAGCGGTGCTGGGCGATATTGCGCCTAAGGCCGTGAAAGTGGGAATGCTGGGCACGATTGAGTCGGCTAAGGCTATTGCTAATGAGCTGAAGCATGAGGAAAATGTGGTGTACGCTCCTGGCATTGAGTCGTCGCACGGCAAACTGCTGGCTGAGAGCTGGGAAATGATAGATGCATGCAAAACTATGTTTCCTTGCACCAAGCTGCTGGTGATGAAAATGCACGATGTGGAATTGCTGCTGAACATCAAGCTTGCCAGCAATGAGGATATCGTGAAGGCGGCGGCGGCACTGAAACAACACGGTCCGAGGAATGTGCTGATTTATGGCGGTTATTCGTCGTATGGCTTGCTGACAAATGTGCTGCTGACGGAAACGGATCATGCTGAGTATTTCACGCTAAACGACACCGACAACTGGAAGACTCACGGATTGGGCTCTACCCTTTCGTCTGCCATTGCCACCTTCCTGGCTAAGGGATTCGGGGTGACGGATTCGGTGAATGCCGCCCATGAGTATGTGCGCTCTTTGGTGCTGTATTCTGTGGAATTGCACGGTGGAAATGAAGCCAAGCTGCTGAAGAGGGATGCCAATGTGAGCATCTCGGACAGGCAGGTGGAACTGTACAACAAGCTCATGCAGCTGGTTGCAGCCAACTACCGCACGCAGCATGATGTGCTATTCTATGCCGACGAGCTGTGCGTGACAACCCGCTATCTTGCTCAGATAACGAGACGGGTGTCGGGGAAATCGCCGAAACGACTGATTGACGAATACATTGTGCATGAGTCAACACGCGAGATTGTTTCGACTCAAAAACCGATTCAAGCTATCGCTTTTGAGTTTGGATACACAACTCAGGCACAATTCACGAAATTCTTCAAAAAATACAAGGGTACATCTCCTTCGAAATTGAGAAGATAAAAATAATACAAGAGAGGAGTTTAAAGGAGTTAATAGAAGTTATCGCTCCTTCGTCGCTCATGTTATCGTTCGCTTGCGACGCTTTCGAAGAAAGAACTTAACGGACGAATGTTGTGCTGACACCCCCTATGCTATCGTCCATTAACTCCCATTAACTCCCATTAACTCCCATTAACTACTAAATAAATCATGGAACAGAACAGGCAACAACTTAACCGTCAGCTGGCTCAGATGCTGAAGGGCGGTGTGATTATGGATGTAACGACACCAGAGCAGGCTAAAATAGCAGAAAAGGCAGGTGCGTGCGCAGTAATGGCTTTGGAGCGTATCCCTGCAGATATTCGTGCAGCAGGTGGCGTTTCGCGCATGAGTGACCCAAAGATGATTCGTGGCATTCAGGAGGCAGTGAGCATTCCTGTTATGGCAAAGTGCCGCATCGGTCATTTTGCGGAGGCTCAGATTCTTGAGGCTATTGAAATCGACTACATCGACGAGAGCGAAGTGCTCTCACCTGCTGATGATGTTTACCACATCGACAAGAAGCAGTTCAATGTGCCATTCGTGTGTGGTGCTCGTGATCTTGGCGAGGCTCTTCGCCGCATCAACGAGGGAGCAACAATGATTCGCACAAAGGGCGAGCCTGGCACTGGCGATGTTGTGCAGGCTGTTCGCCACATGCGCAAGATGCAGAGCGAAATCCGCCGCATTCAGAGCCTTGCTGAGGATGAGCTGTACGAGGCTGCAAAGCAGCTTCAGGTGCCATTCGACCTCGTGATGCAGGTGCACAAAGAAGGAAAGCTCCCTGTGGTGAACTTCGCTGCTGGCGGCGTTGCCACTCCTGCCGATGCGGCGCTCATGATGCAGCTTGGTGCAGAAGGCGTGTTTGTTGGTTCGGGCATCTTCAAGAGCGGCAACCCAGAGAAGCGCGCTGCTGCTATCGTGAAGGCTGTGACTAACTTCCGCGATGCAAAGGTGCTTGCTGAGCTTTCTGAAGATCTAGGTGAGGCTATGGTGGGCATCAACGAGAATGAAATCAAGCTCATAATGGAAGAGAGAGGTAAGTAAAGAAGATATGAGAATTGCTGTTTTGGCTCTTCAGGGCGCTTTTATCGAACACGAAATGATGCTTGAGCGCCTGGGGGCAGAGACTTTTGAAGTGCGCAAATATGCAGATTGGTTTCAGCAAAAGGACGCACTCATCATTCCTGGCGGAGAAAGCACCACAATGGGCAAGATTCTGAGAGATGAGCAACTGCTGGAACCTATCCGCACCGCTATCAAGGAGGGACTTCCTGTGATGGGGACTTGCGCTGGAATGATTCTCTTAGCAAAGAATGCTGCCGAGGCTAACGGAACGGAAAGCGGCAACACTCGTCTTGCAACGATGGACATCAGCGTGAAGCGTAACGCTTACGGCAGGCAGCTTGGCTCGTTCGAGACAACTGCAGCGTTCAAAGGATTGGGCGAGATTCCTATGACTTTCATCCGCGCGCCATACATTGAGGCTACTCACGGCGATGCGGAAACGCTTGCCACTGTGGACGGCAGAATAGTGGCAGCAAGACAGGGCAAACAATTAGCATGTGCCTTCCATCCAGAACTGACAGAAAGCACATGCCTGCATGAATATTTCCTTTCGATGATTTAGGTCATCGAAAGGATTTTTTTTGAAAAAATTAGATTTCGAAATCTAAGCAAGAGCGAACTGCTGTGTAAGGACGCACTTTGCCGTCAGCCACAGCTACATGCTCTGGATGAACAGCATAAGCCT
>JAGHVC010000241.1 GCA_018064505.1 Candidatus Minthosoma caballi
ATATAATAATTATTAATGATTTCATGAAGTGACTAGTTGTTTTTCATACATTATTATTTAATGTGTGATCTCAAAAGGTATGTAATTGTCTAAATACAAACCATTATATATCATTTTCGCAATATTGCAAAGCCAATAATGTAATAATTGTTTTTTCAAATTGCAATATTGCAAAAATAAATCATCAAAAGTAAAACCTCGTACCTTTGCAGCAGAAAACAAAACAAGTAAGTCTCCAGCTCTTGCCCGAACTAGCAATTCAAAACCAAGAGCAATAATATAAAGACTGAAAAAGCATCAAATAATTAAGGCTGGTGCAGGATTGTTCTTCTTAGGTGGTTTGCTAGGCCAGGGTTAAGAAGAAAATCTTGTACCTTTAATTGATTAACAATCAAAAAAAACAAAAAGACATGAGAACAATTTTTATTCAACCATCAGGCTTCTGCCGACATGAAAACAATTTCGAATTTTGGCTATATAAGGAAGGCAACGAATATGTTGTATCCGAAAGCCAAAAAGGCTCAATGAAGATAGAGTGTAAAACATTGCAAGATGATTATACTAATGGTATTGCAGAATTCAAAATTCACAACTGTAGAATAGATTTGTGGCAGTGTGAATATGTAAGAACTTCATGGAATTGGAATAGTAGTAGCGCTTTTCTCCTTGTAGATAGAAGTCACCATCCCATCTCTATAAAAAAAATCTTCAACTTAGGCATAGCCCAAAAAACACTCAAAGAATTATGTAAATACCACATTGCATATTTGATAAATTCTTCTGTCAAAATGCTGAATGCATGTAAAACAGAGAAAGAATTGGTTAAAATGATATATGAAATATAAGGTTGCTCGTTGAGAATAAAAGCAATTTTATTAGAAATGTGTTTACCTTTTCAATACTCTTGGTATTAATAGTTATAAAGTTTCAAAATAATAAAAAATCTAAAACATTATGACAACATCTCTTTCTCGCGTAGTTGAGTCTGCTCTTCCAGCACTCTCTGGTTCAAGTGTAACTTACAATGCACAGAACAACATTTTTCTAACTAATGGTTACACCAGCGCAGCTGGCAATACCTACTATCAGGGCATCCGTCTCTCTGATCGCATCATCGTCAGCTACAACATCGGTGAAGGCTATGCCCACACATTCCTGAATGGTGTTAATGTATATGGGTTCAATGGTCGTGAAAAGAGACTTATTGGATCACGCTCGTTCAACTGCTATTTCTTCAGTGAGTCTAATGCAAAGCGTGAAGCAATCGGCATTGTCACTGACTACATGAAAGGACAAATAAAACTTATGGGCGCATCGGTTGAATCTTCTCAGCTGGAGCAATTCTCTGAAAAGTTGGTGGAAGAGACTTACAATCAGATGAGGCGTATTGCATAATCTATAATTGAGAAAGTAACTAAGTAGTAATAACAAAATAATATTGATACAATTATGGCACATATTTCTAATGTTTCAAATTCCCTCTTCGATTCTGTTCTTCCTACATTCGGAAATCCTGGCACAAAACTACCTGTATGGGATGAAGGACAGAAAATGTTCATCTCATCAGAGTATGAGAGTGCTGCTGGTAATCGCTACTATAAGGGATTGCGTTTCTGCGAGCAACTTGCTATCGTTGAGACTGTTGGCCTCTATCATACATGGACATACATTGATGGCATTGAAATCTACACTTTCGATGGTCGCAAGCCAAAACTTGTTGGTAAACGCCAGTTTGACAAGCAATTCTATAATGAGGAGTTCATAAAAGGACAAACAACACAGATGGTACAAGACTATATGCAGGGGCAATTCAAGCTGAAGAATGTTAGAGTTCCTGCACTTAGAATAGAAGAACAAGCGAAGTTTGTCGTCAATAGAAGCTACACAAGCTTCCTATCTGACGAATTTGATACTCGCATGAAAGACATGGTTCCCCTTCTTTGTGCATCAAATCAATAATAACAATAGCCAGAAAAATCAAAAATTGATATACAATATGGAGAATTACGAAATGACAACTCAGCAGACTCAAGCCTACGAACTCATTGCAAATACCTATACCAGCTTTTTCCTTACAGGCAAAGCTGGTTCTGGTAAGACAACTTTCCTTCGTCGTGTTCAAGAAGAAATTGACAAGAATTTCATTGTGCTTGCTCCTACAGGTGTAGCAGCTATTCTCGCTGGTGGTCAGACAATTCACTCTTTCTTTGGCTTCCCTTTGGAGGCACTGCCAGTGGGAAGTGTGGGTTCAATAAACCAGGAACGTTATAATATCATAAAGAATGTTGACACTATCATTATCGATGAAGTGTCAATGGTAAGATGTGATATTATTGATGCAATAGATGCAACACTTCGTGAATGTCTTCATTCAACTGCTCCTTTTGGAGGTAAGCAAATGGTATTTGTAGGAGACTTGTTCCAGCTGGAACCTGTTGTAGGTAATGACACTCAGAAGGAAGTGATTAACGATAACTATCATACCGACAAACCATTCTTCTTCAAAGCGAGAGTCTTTAACCGTATGCGTATGCCATCTATTGAGTTCAAAAAGATATACCGTCAAGATGATGTTAACTTTTTGAACATTCTCAATAACATCCGTAATGGTGTTGTAAACTACGAGGAACTGAGTGTTTTGAATCAACGAACTACGGTAAATGTTCCAGCAGAAGGGATGGTTATCACTCTGTGCTCAATTAATAAACGTGCTGAAAAAATAAATGCAGACAAGTTGGCAGCGATAGAAGAAGATGCCTTCACTTTTCATGGCAAGATTGACAAAGACTTCGATGAGAAAAAGATTCCAGTCAATAAAGAATTGACATTGAAAAAAGGTACACAAGTTATGTTTTGTCGCAATGATCCACAGCGTCGTTGGGCGAATGGAACTTTAGGCAAAGTAACTAAAGTTGATGCCGACAATATTTATGTAACCGTAGATTCTGGTGATGAATATAAAGTTGAGAAGGTTTCGTGGGAGGCGAATAGCTATAAGTATGATCGTAAACAAAAAAAAGTCGAAAAGACTGTTACTGGTACATACACTCAATATCCTTTAAAGCTTGCTTGGGCTATTACTATTCATAAAAGTCAAGGCATGACTTTTGATAAAATGATTCTTGATCTTGGTAGCGGTATTTTCTCCGATGGCCAGCTTTATGTTGCTCTAAGCCGAGTGAAATCACTTGATGGACTCTTTCTAACTCATCCAATACGTGCTAATTATGTGCGTGGAAGCAAGGAGGTAATTGCTTATGCACAACACTTTAACGACAATGACATTATAGAAAAAGAAATCGAAAAGGGAAGACAAGTATTTGAAGGCCGTAAGAATAATGACTTTGATGCTGTTGCATTGACACTTCTTCACATGGCGGTAGCAAAAGCACATGAAGGCATGGTAAAAGAAGCAATATACATTATTGCCGACATGTTTTCTACCATGATTTCGGATGAGCATATGATGAATGTTATTGAGAATGTGCCAAAAGTTGTGGATAATAGCCTAACAGGAAACATTCTAAATGCTGTTTTCTGTCTATATGGAAGTAAATACGAAGACGGAATCATGTTTGCTGATCGCATTCTTGCTCAGAAACAATGTAAGGAGGCTATGTTTGTTAAAGCTCGATGTTTGGCTATGCTAGGTCGCTATTCTGACGCTGATGCAATTCATGTAGAACTATGCAATATGATGGAAAAGTCAGTTGATGTGAAAATATATTTTGCAGTCAGTGTTGTTAACGAGCAGATAGGTGATCCAGGGTTAGGAATCATGCAAACAATAATTAAACTCTTCCCAGATTATATTCCTGCAATAATAAAACTTCGCTGCATGTTGAAAACTAAAAATGCTATTTTGCAAAAGCAAGAAGAAACAAACTCTCTTGTGGATATGTTTAACTCGGAAAAATCTGATGATGACTTGATTGCTGTTCTTTCAAACTCTGAATATGAAATAAAAAGAGAATTTATCAATATTATTTTGAAACAGGCATTTTGATTATAAACAAATGCCACTTATGTTCCCACTCGTGAGAGCCGGAACATAATTATTAAAGAAAAGCTATTTATAGGCTGTTATGTTCTTACAAGGAAAAGCATGGTGGTTGCGCTATCCGCTAATTTAATCAATCGAGGCATCCATGCTATTCGTTAGCATAGGATGCCTCGATTGTTTTTTCACCATTCTCCGATAACCCCACTTTCTGGTTGGAAGAACATGATGTTGTAGATAGGCATGTAGGTGATGGCACCGTCTGTGAATACGAGATTTTCATTGTTCAACACATAAGCGCAATTTATGTGATAGTCTTTTATCTGGAGGAACTTATCAAGGGCACTATGGACGGTGTAGCTCTTGCCTGACTTAACCTCGATGGGCATTGTGGAGAGGTGGGCTGGATCGTCAATCAGGTAATCCACCTCACCATTCTTCTTGTTGTCATAATAGTAGCATCCGTTGCCGTGGGCAGACAATTCCTGTGCCACGAAAGATTCATAGACGGCTCCAAGATTAACGCTACATTCATCGTCCATGATAGCTTTGATGTTGTTGCGATATAGTTGCGCAGTCAGCATGCCCACATCGTTCATGTAGAGTTTCAGTAAATTTTTGCCTTCGTTTTGGTTCAGTGGATAGGTGGGCAGACTGATAGCCTTGCACTCAAGAGTGATGCCCGATGCAACAAGATATTCAAACTCATCTTCGTAATCTGTCATGCGTTTGCCCTTTTTCCCTTCAATATCCTTTGCAACAACACGCTTCTTCTTGTTCTCCATGAGTGAAGGAACCATATTGTAGATCCGTTGTATCTTCAGCTTCTTGCCAGATTCTTTCTCATATTTTGCCGCATCATTAAGATACAAATCGTGTATATCACTATGTATCTGGCGTATTGACATTATGTTCTGTTCTGCCACAAAAGTGTTGACAGCATCTGGCAATCCTCCTACAAGTAGATATTTGCGCAGAAGGTTCATAATGCGATTGTGAAGTCCCTCGTTGATTGTTTCGCCTTTATCAAATGCATCGTGCATCGCTTGAATAACAAGTTCGCCCACACCATTTGCCCATAGAAACTCCTCAAAATCAAGTGGGAACATGCGTGCGCGTTCATAACTGCCACCAGGGATTGATTGCGTCTTTTTGAGCGTTATGCCCAATTGTGAACCACTGGCGATGTAGGTGAACTTGCCTTCATCCATCAGAAACTTCACCAGTGTCAACAGGTGGTCATAAGCTTGTATTTCGTCTATAAAGACCAGAGTTGTATCTTTGTCTTTCATCTTGTCACCAGCCACTGCGCTCAATGCCATGTAAAAGTCCTTTGTGGTCTTAGCATTGGCAAAAATGCGTTCGCCCTGCTTGTCCTCTTCCATATTTATCTCAATATAGTTGGGGTAAAGTTGCTTGCCAATATGGCGAATGATATACGACTTTCCTATTTGGCGTGCACCATCAACCAAAAGCATCTTGTGAGAAGGTGCTTTTAGATAAGCTTCTATTTTGTTGTGAATCTTGCGTTTAAGCATTTGTTAATACACTTTTCCTATAAATTTAATAGTGTTAAAATACACTTTTCCTATAAAATAACAATGCAAAAATAACACTTTTCTTTCATCTGTGCAAGAAAAGGTGTAGAAATCATGACAGCTTTTCGAATTCGTACGGTGCTCATTGCAGAATGTGAAAAAAGCGTACCTTTGTCCAAAGCTTATGTGTCAACTTTTTCAGTGCTAACCGCATGGAACTGTCAACTAAATCAGGACGCATTCAAGGCAAGTGTCAACCTGAGCAGTATTAACAGATGAATGTGTCAACTAAAATCATTACCATACATTCCTCTTTGACAGGAAGTTGCGGCTTTTGTAAGCAGCACATTATTCACACGGTGTGAATGCTCTTATTCATACGGCTTGAATGCCTGTATTCACACGGTATGACTAACGGTATTCATAGGAAGTGAATAGCTGCATTCAGTGAAAGCGAGTTATGGGTCATGTTCAACATAGGAATCTCAACTGTAAAGAAATCAAAAACACTCATCACTCGTCACAGGTGTATGTTAGTTTGTTGAAATTCTGTGTGTTATTGGCGTGATGAGTGTGTGACGAGTCAAAAAGTACTCGTCACGCATCTAATACTCTAATCTTCATGAGTTTAAGTGGGGTCTGTGATGAGTGACGAGTGTTTCGACGATTTCTTTCTGCAAAAGGATTCTGTAAGCTAAACGACGAGTATTTTATGATAATTTGAGTTTATGTCTTGAACACGAATAACACGAATTTCACGAATGCAATTTGGGTATTTCGATTGTGCTCGAATGACACATTTTTGGTTCCTTTGCGAAATCTGATCCATCCTTATTTCTCTAAATTGATATGGTTTTAGTGCTTTCTGGAGGAATAAGCACCTCCTTATTTCTCTAAATCGGTATAGTTTTAGTGCTTTTTGGAGAAATAAAGCAATAGGCACGCACCTATAGGTGCGTGCCTTGATTGAAACTTGATGATTAGAATCCTTCAGATGCGTCTTTTCTCTGCATGTTGTCTATCTGCTGGTCGAGCAGAGCGAGCTCTTTGTCTATTGCTTCGAGCATCTTTTTGAGTGATGCACCGAGTTTATCTTTTTTGAATTCTGCATCCTGATAGTCGGAGATGATGGATTTGTCTTTGTCTTTCTCGTTGACAGAGAGGAGCTCTATTCTCACTTTTGTAACTCCTGTGCTGATGAGACTCTGCAATTGTTCTTCAGAAATTGGGAACCATGCCATTGGGATGATGGAGAGGTCTTTTGGCTTGTAGAAGTGGTGGTAGCATGATGAGAGCTCGAGAGTGGTTTCATCGCTGAGCTTGAGCAGTAGCTTGCTGTCGGGTGGGAAGTTGTGCACCTTGTTCTGCTCTGAACGAGCTACGATGAAGTACTGCTTGCGGTCGAGGTCGGTGAGCAGGTCAAGGCAGAACTCGAAGGTGTCGCCGAGCTTTGTCTCGAATGCGCCTGCACGGAACAGATATACGCCTTCGTTGTATTGTTTGTATTCTAGTTTCTGTGCGAAAATGTGTGCTATGCATAGTGTGCAGAGCACTATGGATGTGATGATTCGTTTCATGTGCGTGTGTTAATTAATTGAAATAGATAGTTATAGTGCCATTGTTCAAGTATGTCCAAAAGAATTTATAAGAATAATCTTTTGACAAATTGCCATCATATTGGAATTGAGTTCTTTGAACTGTCACACCTGATACGGGATACCAGCTGCTGCTTCCATTCAAATCTGGGCGTGGATTGTTCAGTTTTATTGATGTTACTTTTGGCGTTCCTGAACCATATACAACCTTCAGCTGTACGGCAACCATTGTGCCATTTATGTTTGTTGCACCATTTGTTATTGATTCCCTAACATTAGCACTGCTTTGTTGAGTAGTAACGGTGCCAGATCTTTCTATGCGTTCTGCTTCAAGCAAATATGCACTTGCCTGGCTTGGGTCAGAAGTGTTTTTTGCCATTTGACGAAGTCTCTGAGCTTCTGTCTGTGCTTGTGCATTGTTTGCACTTGTCGTAATGTTTGCTCGTGTAGTATTAGCATAGCTGTTGCCTTGTTGCTGAGCTCGTGCGGCTGCAATTCTCTGTTCTTCTCGTGCTCTTTGCTCAGCGCGAGCAGCTTCATTTGCGGCTTTCTGTTCGTTGCTTGCTTGAATGCCAGTTGCGATTGCCGTTGCTCCTAAGGTAATTCCTGTTGCCAATCCGTTGAAGAGCTTTGCTTTCTTTTCTGCTTTGATTTCCTTTACTTTGGCATAGAGGCTCTTAGTCTCTTCAATGCGTTCCTCTTGTGAGGAAATGGCTTGAGTTTCTGCTGTGCCGAGGAAACGGAACAGCAGGTCGCTTTGGCTTTCTTGTGCAAAGCCTCTCAATGATGCTGCGCTGAGCAGCAGTAGTAGAAGATAGTTTTGTTTCATTGTTTTGTGGATTTGTTATAGTTTAAGTAGGTAATCAAAATTATTTTAATATTGTTTTAGTAGGTGCTTTTCGTAATATCTGCACTCTCTTTGTCGCATCTTTTGCTTTTATTTTCAGGCATGTAGCCCGCTACACTTCTTCAAAGTAAAAACAAAATCTGCATCCAAATATAGCACAGCTATTATCAAAACAATTATGATCACCTACTTTATCAATGTGTCGCAAAGTTATTCAAGCATTCTTATATATGCAAAAAGCCATTGGCATTCTTTATGAACATGGGGGATTACTTTGCGAAGCACAATCCTGGCTCTCAAAGAATGCTTCCATTTTGCAGTTCGATGTTTTGAATTCTGTTATGATGCGAGGGTGTGTCTCTTTGATGCTTTGCTTGAGTGCACGGAGCGAGTCTCTGCTCACCGATAGGGTGGCAGAGCGTGTGGAAATGCTATCAGAAAGAATGATGTGGGCTTTCTGAATGTTTATGTGGGTAAGGAAATCGAGGTTGATGATGTATTTGCGCCCGAGCCGAAGAAAAGGCAGTGAGGGGAGGGTGGCTACGATGGCCTCGATGTTGTTGAGGCTGGAGAGCAAGGACAGGGTGTGTGAGTTGCGTAGGGCGACATTAACATAGTTGCTGTCAGCCTCGAAGTACATTACATCTGCAAAATTGATGCGTGATAGTTCGTCACGCGTGTTGAAATAGATAATGTGGTTCCCGTTCATTGTTAGCTTGTTTTCTTGATGAATGGCTCTTAATACTCAATGAACGGAAAAGGTAAACAGGGTTTGAATGAAAAATGAATAAATTAAGGGAAAAGGCATCCAAAGAGGAAGAAGATTGCTTCGCTAAAGAAGAAAAATATCTTCTTTTCTCTTTTTCCTCTTTGGAGGTTCATTTCAACTGCTTCAGCAATGCTTTTGCATCTGCGTCGCGTTCGTTATTCTTTATAAGTTGCTCCAAAATTGGGATGCACTCTTCTTTTTGTCCATTGCGAATGTACGCCTTGATGAGATACCAGCCTACTACAGCCTGCGTCTGCGTGTCTGTATGCTCAGGAGTGATACACTCTTGATACATGGCTTCGAGTTGTACAATAGTGGATGTCAGGAACTTACCTTCTGATATATTCTCCGCTATAGAAGTGAAGTCTTTAGGCTCTTCTACACTTCGCTCATACATGGATGTGGGGAGATCTACATTGTTGATTGTCTCGTTGATGCGGAGGTTTGTTATGTGCTGATTGATGACGAACACACACAGGCATGCAGCTACGGCTATTGCCGCACAGCTTTGCCAGAAGCGCATAGTGCGGTAGGCTGGGTACTTTTTGCCTGAAGCGGAATATGCATCTTGAGGCGATGCTTCTTTCAGCATCTGTACCATATTCTTGTCATCTTCTTGTGCAACTTTTTGCACTCCTTTAATCAACTGCATTGTTGTTCGCACATATTCGCTCAGTTCGGCATCTGCTTTTACTTCTGCCATGAACTGCGCTTCTTCCTCAGCTGTCATTTCGTTGTGTATGAAACGGTCGATGAGAGTGTCTATTCTTTTGAATTTTTCGTTATCTTGCTCTTTCATGTTAATGATGGGAACTTGTAAACATTTCTTTGAATCTTTTCTTGCAGCGATATGCAGTAGCTTTCACTGCGTCGGCGCTTGTATATCCTAACTGTGCAGCAATCACTTCTTGTTTGAAATGGTCGGCATACATTCCCATCAGGATGTGCTTGCATTTCTCGCCAATCTTCTTAAGTACTTCTCGCACAAGGAATACAGCCTCACTGTCATCGCATTCGTTTTCAGACACTGCATCTGAGAGTTGCGACACTTTGTCCATCGATAGTGCTCTCTCTTCGCGCAGGTCGTCAGCACTCTCTGTCAGCGGCACAACATTCAGCCCTTTCTTACGGTTTATCATTTTGTTGCACAGGTTGATGCAGATTTGTGTCTGATAAGTGGATAGGGTAGAGGTCATCTTGTCCAGTTTGCCAGCCTTCGCGTTCTTATACACAACTATGCATGAGTCTCGGAACACATCTTCCAGTTCCTCGTCTCTCAGTTGCTGACCATACCGATGGCGAAGAAATGGTATGGTCTTTCGCTCTATTTCGTCGAATCGCTTGGCAAGTGTTCTTGCTGTTTCGTTCGTGCTGTTTATTGTCATTCTTGTAGTGTAGTGTTTAGTTGTGAATCAATACGAATCCTGCCCACGCATAAGGATTGCTGTCTTGCTTCATCACCTTCTCAATAGCATCGGCATACGCCTTGTCGGCATCGTGACAGTCAAAGAGTGAGCGGTAGAATTCTTGCATAAACAAATATGATATAGCATCGCTCACCTTCCACAAATTGAGCAGCATTGCTCCGGCTCCTGACCGACGGAATGCGTATTGAAGCCCGTAGATGCCCTCTATGTTGTCGGTGAATCCATCGGCAGTGTCGCAAGCTGAGAGTACAACGAGCTGGGTGTCGCTGAGGTTCATGTGACTGATTTCATATGATGTGAGAATGCCTTCGTTTTTGGTTGGTAGATAATCGTGGCTTTGTTGCTGCGTCTGTGAGTTGGCAAAGTATAAACCAGAGTACAGCAGCTTAGCTTCTTCATACACATCAGGAGCATTGAATGGCTTGCTTTCGCTATTCTCCGTGTCTTTTGTACAGAACCCATGCGTGGCAATATGGACAACTGAAGGCGATTGATTGCCGATGCTCTTGAATGTGCCAGTAGTAGCCTCTTTGCCGCAAAATAACTTGCATGGTATTTTGTTCTGTTTTATCAAATTGCGTATGGCGGCAACTTCATAGCTGGAGTATTGCAAATATTGCAATGAGCCGCGAACGGAGCGCTCTTCGTCATTGAAATTGAAATGCTTGGATGCTGCTTTGGCTTGTTTTGCCTGTTCGTCGGTGTAAGCTATGCCACCATACAAAATTGCCGATTCTAGCTTGTTCTCTGTCCTGTTTTGTGCCATTGCATACCGATGCCCGTTCACTGCCCTTGTTAGTTGGTATTTCTCCATCATTCGCATCCCTTTGGTCATGAAGCCAGAGAAGTTGAAATGTTCAAGTCTGCCAACAGGACAAATTACGAGCTTAGAGTGCTTAATGTGTGGAGAGATGTTTGCACACAAAGTATTATAGAGCAAGTCGGAATTGTATAATTCATTTATGCCATTCTTGTCTTTCAAAGTCAGTTTGTCAACATCGCTGGCAGAACACACATCCAAAGCTATGGGCGCTTCACTATTGCTGTCGAATATGAATGCGCCATATCTGTCTTCACCCGATACTGTGCGATAGATGCAGTATTCAACCATTGTTGCGTCTGCTGGCAGAGAAGCTCTCACTTGATCATAATCAGACACTTTATCATAAACTTCGCCTATTGGAATGCGTTCGTTTATTAGCATCTTGTTCAGCTCAGCCTTCATTACTATGCTATTCGCTATTGTGTCACTTTTTGACAAGTATAAAGAGTCCTTTTGCTCATCATACAGTTTTATCAGCATTGCATTTTCTGCATTTTCCTCAGCCAAAACGGTTCTTGCATATTGGTCAGCCTCTATTTCAAGATTTTTAGCCACTTGCGCCAATTTGTATGCGAGTTTTTTAGTGTTGTCGGACTTTGAACATAATGCAATACTCATGGCGTATTGGTGAATTGAAAGAGCAGTCATGCGCCAATATAGTTGACGCTCGTACTCTGTTTGCCTCTTGTATATGTTAGGCAATAGCTTATTCCTCACGCTATTGGCATATTGCTCCAATCCTGTTTCCGCTTGCTTTGCGTCACACCTTATTGATGCCAGCAAATAAATATTGTAGCCTGTTATTATCTCAAGAGGATCGCTTAGCAACGGAACTGCGTCCTTCAGCATTTTGACGCTTTCGGCATACTCGCCTTTTTTGTAGTGCTCGCCAGCGAGAAGAATGAGCGTGCGAGAATTATCTGATTGACTTTGTGCTATGGCAAAAAGGGGCAATGCAAGCAATGCTAAAACTATGCATAGTATATTGATTCTCTGTTTCATTTGCTTTCCTCCACCACCATTGTTTGCGTGTTCCATTTAGGCAACACATCTTTCATTGTTTTTTCCACATTTCTTATCCATGTTTTATCACGGTTTAGCACTTTGCCTCTCAATACAGAAGCGACAGAGTATGATAAAGCACCATAGTATGAGCCATTGCGCATTATCTCGCAATTCCGCTGTCCAGGCAGGCATGCTTCAAGCACAACGATTGGCGACATGCCTTCTTTTGTGTCTATAAAATAGTGTGTACGCCTATCATCAGAGGGTGTATACACCTTATCCTTGCTGAATCCCACATTCACCCCTCTCTCAAAGACAAGTCTGTCTGGGCTAATGTCTTGGTTTTCATCGGCTGTAGCATCCTCATCGCCCCTATATGCTCCTCCGGAATGACAAGCATCTACAACGACATATATCATGCCTCCATAGCCCAGTTTATTTCGCAATCTTATTAAATATGTGTTTAGTTTGTCATCGGTAAGATGACGCTCCCCTTCATACACACCTTTTTCATAAAACATCTTTGCATCGTATGGCACAAATGATTCGTCCCATCCGTCTTGTTCATCTCCATCTAAATCTTCGAATGGTTGGCCGTGGCATGAAAAATGAATGTAGGCCACATCGCCTTTTCTCACTCTTTTTATTAGCAATTCCAGCTCATGCACGATATTTGCATGTGTTGCATTCCTTCCCGTCAGTTCTGCAATCTGTGTGTTCGACAAGGCCTTTCTAATAATCTTCACATCGTTTTCTCCATGTATATCTGTCCAGCCTGAATGGTTGGCATATTCTGATATGCCCACCAGCAATGCATGTCTATGCTGCGCTTGGGTGGATATACAGATTGATAATAAGTATGTGAAGGCGATTACTTTTAATGCAGAAAGATTGCTCATGTATGTTTGTATATACATATTAAATAGTATGCAAATCTACCAAATAATCCTCATATAACAGCATGCTGATAATGTTTTTGTTGAAAAAAGAGTAGTTTTTGTCGAAATAAAAAAAAGAGATGCGATTGCATCTCTTTTTCTATATGTTTTACCCTGTTGTAATCTGCCATCCTCTCCATGAGGAAGAGTGGTGGAAAAGGGTCTTTTTATCTTTCAATAGTCTGAGCTCTGTCAGGACCAACTGAGACAATAGTGATCGGAGTCTCAAGCTCTTTCTCGAGGAATGCGATGTAGTCGCTGAATGCCTGAGGGAACTCTGCCTCGCTTGTGATCTTTGTGAGATCGCAGTTCCAACCCTTAATCTCTTCATAAACAGGCTCAATAAGACCGTCGCTGATATCGTAAGGGAAGTCGCGAGTGATAGTGCCATCGTTGAGCTTGTATGCTGTACATGCCTTGATAGTTTCGAAATCGTCGAGAACATCGCTCTTCATCATGATGAGCTTAGTCACGCCGCTTACCATGATAGCATAGCGGAGAGCTACGAGGTCAATCCAGCCGCAACGACGCTCGCGGCCAGTCACTGCGCCGTACTCGTGACCGATAGCACGAATCTTTGCACCTGTCTCGTCGAAAAGCTCTGTAGGGAATGGACCAGCGCCTACGCGAGTGCAGTATGCCTTGATGATACCGAACACATCGCCAATCTTGTTAGGACCGATGCCGAGACCGATACAAGCGCCTGCACAGATTGTGTTGCTTGAAGTAACGAATGGGTATGAGCCGAAGTCAATGTCGAGCATTGTGCCTTGAGCACCCTCGCAGAGAACTGACTTGCCGCTCTTGAGGATGTTATTGATTTCATGCTCTGAGTCAACGAGTGGGAACTGACGGAGATATTCAATGCCCTCCATCCAGTGCTTCTCAACCTCGGTGATATCATAATCTGTATAGCTGAGGTCCTTGAGCATCTGCTCGTGGCGTGCCTTGTGAGCAGCATATTTCTCTTCGAAGTTGTCGAGAATGTCGCCAACACGAAGTCCATTGCGGCTTGTCTTGTCGCTGTAAGTAGGACCAATGCCCTTGCCTGTTGTGCCGACCTTGTTCTTTCCCTTAGCAGCTTCCTGAGCTGCGTCGAGAAGACGGTGTGTTGGCATGATGAGATGAGCCTTCTTAGATATGTGGAGACGGCTCTTGAGTTCGTGTCCGCTCTTCTCCAAATCTTTTGCCTCGTCCATGAAGAGGTCTGGAGCGAGCACTACGCCGTTGCCGATAATGTTTACCTTGTCACCCTGGAAAATGCCCGATGGAATGGAGCGAAGCACATACTTCTGACCTTCAAATTCGAGTGTGTGTCCAGCATTAGGACCTCCCTGGAAACGAGCAATAACATCATAGCGAGGAGTGAGTACATCTACCACCTTGCCCTTGCCTTCGTCTCCCCATTGGAGACCCAAAAGAACATCTACTTTCATTGTTATATTAGTTTTTGAGTTTTTATGTTCGTGAGTTTATAGTTTTTCTTACTTAAACCATTCTGCAGCTTTTGCAAGCTCTTCGTCAATGCGGGCAAATCGGATTTCTTCTCGTGTCATATTAGCTTTCATCTCTTTCTCTTGCTTCTTCTTCATTCTTGCAAGCTTAGCCTGACAGAGGTTGCAGAGCCCGTAGATGTATGTCGTGCAACGAATCTTTTTGAATCTTGGAGTCCTCACTTTTGAAGCAACTTGCTCAATTTGAGTGTCGTAAAGGTCCCAAATCTTGTTGCACCCATTGCAGATATAATGATGGTGCTGGCTGATTCCGTATGCTTTCTCGTAGAGTGTTACGCCTTGAATCTGGTGCGTAAACACTAAACCGCATTCCACAAGCAAATGCAGGGTGTTGTACACACTACCCCTGCTCACATGGAAATCGTCAGGCATCATCTCCAGAATTTGGTCAGCGCTATTGTGGCCGTCCATATTCATCACGACATTGAGAATGGCATATCGCTCGGGTGTTTTCCTCATTTGCTGCTCTGTCATGAAACGAGTGAGGATCTCTTCGGGTGTCAAAGCCATTTGCTCTTTGTTCGTGTCCTTCTTCATTGCACAATTTCTATTGTCGCTACAAATTTACTGCTTTTATGCGTGTCTTACAAATAATTAGCCACTTTTTTAACCTTGCGCTCGTTATCTTCGCTCAGAGAAGCATAAATCTGCAGTGCTTTGATGGCATATTTGTTGTTGAGTGACACAGATGCCTGGTCAAGAAATTCAGCCTCGGAACTATCGGAAAGCTGATATTTGCGCATCAAGTGACAAAGGGTGAGATAGCCGCAATTTTGCAGCATGGCACTCTCGCTTGCCATCCATTGAAAAGCCTTATGACTTGCAAAAGGAAGTCTTGAAACGAGATGTAAACAGAATATCTGCGCAATCTCTTCTGTGTGTATCTCTTCAACCCAAATATCGCAAATTTCCTCGATGAAATCGTTGGTTGGCATTAGAATGCAAGCAAGAATCTTGCACTCCCTCACTCTTTCGTTCCAGAGGGCTTGAGCCAATTCTCTGCTTGGCTCAAACTCTTTGGCAATCATCTGCACTCTTGGCAGCTCAATGCCCCAATTCACGCGGTAGTCATCGGTTTGCCTCATTGCAGCTGAAGCAATGCCGTTCATGTTGGCGCGCAGTTCCTTTTTGATTTCTAAAAGCGTATTATTCATTTACAAGTGGAAGTGCTGAGTAGTCCTTACTGTATCTGAGCATCTGCTCTGCATAGCCTTCGTTATAGCTGATCTTGACATCAGTTATATTTCCATTGTTGTCTTTTTCTGCATCATACACTGGGTTGATGAAGCCTTTGTAAGGGGCTATGTTGAGTTTTTCGTAGCGGTCAAGCACCTCCTTGTGAAGCTCAGGGTCAATTCTTACGCCGTAATTCTCAACGAGATTCTTGGCAGCTTCATAGTCGCCAGTGCTCTTGATTCGCTGAATCTCAGCAAGGAGCTTGCCAAAGAGGTTGCGGAGACGATGGTAGTCGTTGATCTTGACATATGTCTTGCCATCACGCTTCACAAGTTCTATTATGTCAATAGGTGGCTCTCCCATTGAGCCAACGCTCTCTCTGCCTTTGCCATGCTCGTAAGCCCAGCGAGCAATGAGAGCGCGGTTACGCATGTGCGCTTCCTCGATGTTGTTGCCCGGATTTATGCGGACAAGCTGAGTGAGCAAGCCGTTCTGCATCTGGCCGATATAGCTTGCTTTGTATGCTTCAGCATTAGGAACTAATCCGAGCTCTACCAGCTTAGGGTCTGCAAGGTAATAAAGGGCGAACAAGTCGGCACGCGCTTCCTCGATAGTGCTACCGTACGCCTTGAGGGAATCTCCATCTACGCCCTCAAGCAACTTGCCGCTTCCATGTCCGAGGCATTCGTGGAGGTCAGTGTGTAAATCGTCGGTCAAATCGCCGTATTTCTCAATAATAGCAATCTCCTCGTCGCTGTAAGCAAACTCTTTAAGCATGCCATTGCCCTTGGCTGCCTTGTTATATGCTTCAGTCAAGTTGCCAATAGTGACAGATTTGCTTCCGTGCTCAGCACGAACCCAGTCGCTATTAGGCAAGTTGATGCCGATTGCAGAAGAAGGGTAGAGGTCGCCTGCCAAAATTGCTGCTTTGATTACTTTTGCGGTGATGCCTTTGACCTTATCTTTCTTGAATTCTGAGGCTACAGGACTGTGATCTTCAAACCACTGAGCATTCTTGCTAAGAGTCTCTGTGCGTTTTGTTGCTTCGAGATCCTTGAAATTCACAATGCTCTCCCAAGAGCTTTTAAGTCCTAGAGGGTCGCCGTAGCACTCGATAAATCCGTTCACGAAGTCAATCAGCGGCTCTGTATTGTTGACCCAAAGTATGCTGTATTCGTCAAAGGCCTTCAGATTGCCAGTATCATAATACTCTATGAGCTTGTCAATCACGGCTTGCTGTTGAGCATCTTCAGCATAAGGACGGGCAAGCTTCAGGTGCTCTACAATCTTAGTGATGGCTTCTCCGTAGAGCCCCGTAGAAGTCCAAGTTCGTTCGATGAAATCGCCATTTTTTGTCTTTGTGAGGCGTGAATTCAAGCCGTACATTACTGGATGTATTGAGTCACCCTCAGCCTTCTGCTTTGCGTAGAAAGCTTCTGCTTCGGCCTGAGTTATTCCCTCATAATAATTGCTGGCTGATGTCTTCACAAGGTCATCGCCTTCTGCCAGATTCACGCGCTTAGCCATAACTTGAGGGTTGAACATCACATTGCAGATTTCATCATTGCTGTATGGGAGACCTTTTACAATCTTAAGCTGTTCTCTAAACCATTTTTCCGAAAATCCTGGCTCGAATTTATCGCATGCGTAGTGATGATGAATTCCGTTACTGAACCATACACGCTTCAGGTAAATCTCGAATGCTTTCCAATCCTCCGAGTTTTTGTCACCAGCATAGTGTGTGTATATGTTTTCTAGCGCCTTGCGGATAGTGAGATTGTATTTTCCGTTTTGATCCCAAAGGATATCGCGGCCCCAAAGAGCTGCCTCTTGGAGGTGGTAGATAAGAGTCTTTTGCTTTAGCGTGAGTTGGTCGAAACCTTCCACCTTGTATCTAAGCATTTGTAAATCAGCAAAACGCTCGTTACTGTAATTGAAGTCGTCTTCTGTCTGAGCTGCACCTTGTGCTGCCCCAACTGTCATCAGTGCGCCAATCATCATTGCTTTAATCGTTGTTTTCATTATGATTTGTTGTTAAGTGTTTCTGTTGCCCTCCTGTATTTTCCAGGTGTTGTGTGTGCATACTTCTTAAATGCCTCAAATAAAGATTGCTTATTCCTGAAACCGGCAATCACTCCGATGTCCTCGACGGTGTAAGCCTTGAACCTTTTCATTTTCAGCATCTTCTTTACATCTTCCACTCTGTTGCTAAGAACTATGTCTGCGTATGAGGCACCGAATTCCGCTTTGATAATTCTCGACATCCTGAAAATGCTCACGCCAAGCATTTCAGCGAGTATGCTTTCGCTGAAATCCGGGTTGCGATAGTTCTTCTGACTTATCACAATTTCGGTTATTGTGTCCTTGAATGCGCCCATATTCCTGTTGAAATCGTGTGAATTTGTGTTACTTGTAATGCTTCGCAAAGTTATAACATAAAACCGAAACAAGCAAGCAAATATTGTAAAAAAGTTTGCGCCCGTCACGCTTTATCGTTTATGCCTTGTAAGCGATATGACTTCTCGGGCATAAGCAATAAAGCGTGTCGGGCGCGAGGTTTTGACCTAATGCCCTGTTTACATTTGTCTCATATTTTGACTCTTTGTGTATCAATTTGAGAGGTTTTTTGGGGAAAAACAAAGAAAAAATGTCAATTTGTAAAAGTGTGTATTGTTTTATTTCTAAAAAATCCTTAAATTTGCACTCTGAAAACCAAAAAATACATAAATGGATTGGCTTTATCAACTACATAAGCGTAGTGATGAGGTCTTTTCATCGTATTTAAGCCTAAAGAAGGGCAATTACACATTATTAAATTTAAAGGAAGCGTGTTTTGCTCACCATGTAAGCGAATTTATAAACTATATAGTATTAACCAATTTTATTTAAAAACAAAGAATGGGAAAAAGATTATTGTCGTTCCTTGTTATCTGCCTTTGCGCAGTTAGCATGGCGTTCGCTCAGCAGAAGGTGACAGGTACTGTCATCGAAAGCGAAACTGGCGAACCAGTAGTTGGCGCATCTGTTCTTGTGAAAGGCACCAGCACAGGTGCTGCTACCGACATCAACGGTAAGTTCACAATTCAGAATGTTCCAAGTTCCGCAAAAGTTCTTGTGGTTTCATACATTGGCATGAAAACCAAAGAAGTAGCAATTCGTCCTAACTTGAAGATTTCTCTTGATAGCGACGCACAGAGCCTTAATGATGTAATGGTTACAGCAATGGGTATCAAGCGTAGCGCTAAGGCTTTGGGTTACTCAGCTACACAGGTTAATAACGAGCAGATTACAGAGACTCGTACAAATGACATCATGAGTGGTCTCGCTGGTAAGATTGCTGGTGTTCAGATTTCTACAACATCAAGCGACCCAGGTGCTTCAAACTCAGTTGTTATTCGTGGTTTCAGCTCTATTACAGGTAGCAACCAGCCTCTTTACATCATCGACGGTGTGCCATTGAACAACAGCACAGTATATTCTGGTGACGGTTTGAACAGTGGTTACGACTTCGGTAACGGCGCAAGCGCTGTAAACCCTGATGATGTTGAAAGCATGACAGTGCTCAAGGGTGCTGCTGCAACAGCTCTTTACGGTACTCGCGCTGCAAACGGCGTTATCCTCATCACTACTAAGTCAGGCAAGAAGCAGGGCAAGGCAATCGGCATTGAGTACAATGGCGGCGGCCAGTGGGAGACTCTTCTCCGCACTCCTCAGATGCAGAATGACTTCGGTATGGGTTGGTATGGTGCTAAGACAGACGATGAGAACGGTTCATGGGGTCCTCGTTTCGATGGCTCAGTTCTTAAGTATGGCTCTATCTACAACAACAGCCAGCTGATTAAGTCTTATGTTCCAATGAAGAACAATGTCCAGGACTTCTTCGAAACAGGCTTCAAGCTCAACAACAGCGTTAGCTTCAACGGTGCATCAGAAGATGGCAACACAACATTCTTCACAAGCTTCTCACAGGTGAGCGAGGACGGTATTGTGCCAACAGACGCTGACAGCTACAAGAAATATACATTCTCTGCTCGCGCAAGCCACAAGGTGAAGGACTTCACAATTAGCGCAAGCATGAACTATGCTAACCAGAACAACAACTTCGTTCTCACAGGTCAGGGTGCAAGCGAGACAGGTGGTACAATGTACAATGCAGTAATGCAGACTCCTCGCGACATCAGCATCGCAGAGTTGAAGGATCAGAACAACATCTTCAACACTCCTGGATACTACTACACTCCTTACGGCATTACAAACCCATATTGGATTCTCAACAACTACGAGAACAAGTATGAGAGCGAGCGCTTCTATGGTAAGTTCCAGCTCGACTATGACTTCTTGAAGTATTTCAAGGCAACTTACCGTATCGGTCTTGACTCTACTACAGGTCACCATGACATCGGCTGTCCAAACATGGAGGCTATCTTCGCTGACACTTACCTTGGTATCAACGGAACTCAGGCAAGCACACTTGTTGGTTCAACAGCTCGTGGCTATGTTTCTCAGATGACAAGTCGCACTCGTGAAATCAACCAGGACCTCTTCGTTACTTACGACCAGCAGCTCAACGACGACTGGCGCGTGAATGCTATCGCAGGTATGAACATGAATGAAAGACGCTATGTTTATCATTCAGCAGCTGTGACAAACCTCACAATCCCTACTTACTTTAACTTGACTAACTCTTCAGAGATTCCATCAGTTGACCAGTATTACTCTTTGCGTCGCTTGAATGGTGCTTATGTTCAGGCAGAAGTAGGTTACAAGGACATGGTGTTCATCACTGCAACAGGCCGTAACGACTGGTCTTCAACTCTTCCAAAGGGCAACCGCTCATTCTTCTATCCAGGCTTCACAGGATCGTTCGTGTTCTCTGAGCTCCTTCAGCCAGAGTTGAAGAAGATTATCTCATTTGGTAAGGTTCGTGCAGCATGGGGTAAGACAGGTACTGACGCTCCTGTTTATTCTACAAGCTCTGTATATACTCAGGCTTCTGCAAGCACAAGTGGCTGGGGCGTAAGTGCATTCCCATTCACTAAGCCAAATGTGAATGCTTACACTAAGGGCAACACTCTTGGTAGCAACACGCTCTCTCCAGAGATGACAACCGAGACAGAAATCGGTTTGAACATGGCATTCTTCAACAACCGCGCAAGCTTCGACCTCGCATACTACAACCGTGTTACTGATGATCAGATCTTCCCTATCAACATGGATCCATCAACAGGTTTCGGCTATCAGTACATGAACTTCGGTAAGGTGCGCAACCGCGGTCTTGAGCTCCTCGTAAATGTTACTCCTGTTAAGGTTGGCGACTTCCAGTGGGATTTGAATTTCAACTGGACAAAGAACTGGAACAAGGTGCTTTCTCTTCCTGAGGACTTCAATGGTGAGACAAACATCTACGGCTTGTCAGGTAGCACAGGTCTCTGGGCTATCGAAGGTCGTGAGCTCGGTATCTTCAAGGCTTACACAAGCCAGAGAGATCCAGAGGGCCATGTAATCGTTGATGCAAAAGGTCAGCCAATCACTACAGAAGATGTAGTTGAAATTGGCTCAATGAACCACAAGTTCCGCATGGGCTTCGGCACTACACTCCGCTACAAGGACATCTCACTCGGTCTTGACTTCGACTATCGTAAGGGCGGCCTCATGTTCTCTCGTACAGCTAACATCTGCCGCTTCACTGGTAACTCTATCCAGACTGCATACAACAGCCGTAATCCATTCGTGATTCCTGGCTCTGTAGTTGCAACAACTAATGCTAATGGCGAGACAGTATATGTTGAGAACACAACTCCACTCGACGAAACAGAGATTTACAACTTCTGGGAAGGCGGTGGCGTCAACCTTGATGCTGGCGACTTGATAGACAAGACTTACCTCAAGCTCCGCTCTGTAGTTCTTTCTTGGAACCTTCCAAAGAAGTGGCTTGCAAACACATTCCTCCAGGATGTACGCCTCTCAGTATTTGGCAACAACCTCTTCATCTGGACTCCAAAGAGCAACACATTCGTTGACCCTGAGCTCACTTCATTCGGTAATGACCTCGAGGCTAACTTCGGTGAGTATTCTGCTAACCCAAGCAGCCGTCGCTTCGGTTTCAATGTAAGTGTTAAATTCTAAAATTCAAGATAGAGATAAATATGAAAAAGATATTATCAATAGCTCTTTCGAGCATGCTGTTGCTCACCGCCTGCGATATGGATATCAATGAGAATCCAAACTATCCTTCAGGTGATGTTGTAACAACAGATTTGATTTTCCCATCTGCGGAAAACTTCATCGCCGATGCTGTTGGCGACCAGATGTTCAACTATGCAGGTTTCTTCGCACAGTACTGGGATCAGTATCCAACTGCTAATCAGTACAATGATCTTGCAGAGCTTAACATCAATGAGAGCTCAGACCTCACAAACCGTTGCTACTACAATCTCTATGCAGGTGCACTTGAGGATCTTCACGAAATCATGACACGCACAAGCAACACTGCTGATGTTTTTGCATGCACTGTGCTTCGTGCTTACGCGTTCCAGCTTTTGGTTGACAACTATAGCGATTGTCCTTACACAGAGGCTTTGCAGGGAACTGCAAACCTTTCTCCAAAGTGGGATTCTGGTGATGTTGTTTACGAAGGCGTTATCAAGGAAATGGAAGACGCAGCAGCTGCTTTGGAGGAGTCTCCTGCTATGATGACAGTCACTGACCCTCTTCTCAAGAAGAATGTGAACCAGTGGGTAGGCTTCGCCAACGCTCTCAAGCTTCGTATGCTCCTCCGTCTCATCGATGGCGGTATCAATGTTGCTGAGAACACAAGCAAGGCTGTTGCCCTTGTTAAAGCAAACAAATTCTTCTCTGGAGATGTAATGTGGGATGTGTACTCAAATTCAGATGGTCAGTACAACCCTTGGTATGCAGGCTACAGCTCTTTGACTAAGAACCACTGTGCAGCTTATCCTATCATTTCTTACATGAAGGCAACAAACGACCCTCGTATTTCTTACGCATTTGCTAAGCGTTCTTTGGATGGCACTTATGTAGGTCAGTTCCCAGGTGCTAAGACTACTGAGTATGCTTGGATCGGTCTCTCTGTTCCATCTGAGTACAAGGAGTCTTATGTGAGCGAGGTTGATTATGAGGTTGCAAAGAGCATGCCAATCTATCTCTACACTCAGTCAGAGCTTAAGTTCCTCATTGCTGAGGTTAAGCTTCGTTTCCAAAATGACGCTGAGGGAGCAAAAGATGCTTACAATGCAGCTATTGCGGCAGACTTTGCATCTCGTGACATCCCTGGTGCTAGCGAGTTCTTGGCAGATCCTTCTGTAGCATGGGCATCAGCATCAACTCAGGAAAGTAAGCTCAACCTTATCTACATGCAGAAGTGGGTTGCTCTCTTCTATCGCGACCACATGGAAGCATGGACAGAGCTTCGCCGCACAAATGTTCCTGCAGTTTCTGAACTTCCAGGCAAGGCAATCTATGCAAACGAAGATAGATATGTTCCAGGTCAGCTCATCGTTCCTGATGTAAACCACATCAATGCTGGTGGCGTTGCACTTCGCGTGCCATACCCAAGCAATGCTCGTATTTACAACAAGAATACTCCTGCTGCTAAGCTTCTTAGCGATCCTGTTTTCTGGGATAAAAAATAAAAGCTACACATTATTATAATATGGTATAATCAAAATGAAGAAATTCTTTTTATATACATTCGCACTCGCTGCTATGCTTGTCACATTTGCATCTTGTAGCGACGATGAGTACACTGATGCAAGGGTGACTCATTATGCAGAGATTACTCTGGACGGCGATGACTTCATGGTCGTTGAGAAGGGTTCTGCTTACCAGGAGCCAGGTTTCTATGCGGAAATGAATGGTGAGGATGTTTCCTCAGATGTTGTAGTGTCTTCAAATGTGGACACTTCTATGTCTGGTGTGTACTTGGTACAGTATAAGTATGTTAATTCTGACGGTTTCCCTGCAACTGCTGAGCGTACAGTTGCAGTGCTTGACACAGCCGATCCTTACGAAGGCATCTACACAGTAGCCCCTGGCACTCACCGCAACAGTGGCGGCAACATTACAAGCTATTCAGGCTATGACCTCCTTATCATCGGCAACGGTGATGGCACTTACACTTGCGAAGACCTCCTTGGCGGTTACTACTACCTCCGCGCAGGCTACGGTCCTAATTATGCAATGAGCGCTGGTCTTTCTTTTAAAGACGATGGAACAGTAGAGCTCCTTGGAAGCCATGTTCCAGGCTGGGACGATGGCGCAGATTCATTCGAGGGTACATATAGTGATGGCACATTTACATACTCTGTAGTTTATGCAGGTTCACTTGTGTTCAATGTCACAATGGTTAAAAACTAAACAAAGCGAAAACAAATGAAGAAGTATATTTTATTTTTCGTTTCTGCAATCGTAGCTTCTTTTGGCTTCACTGCATGTGATACAGAAACAGATGAGCCTGCTGGAGGCACTGCTGTAGAGAAGCTGGCAGGACACTGGGAAGTGGAAGTTGATGTAATGGAAGTCACAGCAGACGGTGACACAATTCACGGAGGTGACATCTACGGATACGGAACTTTCGATTTCTGGACTTACAACACATCGTCAAACTCTTCATCACAGATCTGGGTTGATGACATGGGAAACTTCTGGACAGTTAAGGCTAAGTGCTCTTGCAACACTTCTAACCTCACTATCACAGGCGAGGATGTCTTGAATGTTTATACAGAGACTGACCTTCCTGAGGATGATCCAAACTACATGGAGCCAGAGACTTGCAAAATCACAGGCAAGATCTTCCCTGGTGCAGGTCACAACTTGCATGGCAAGCCAAATGACTCTATCTGCATAGATATGGTCTATGACACAGATCCAACTACTATCTATCGTTATGCTGGTAGTCGTTACACAGGATTCTACGAATAAGAATAGAACTCTAATATAAAAAAGCGTGAGTGGCAGTTTTTTGTCACTCACGCTTTTTTTTATCCTCTTAGAGCTATTTGACAAAATGATGCCTATGACAGGCAAAACACCTGTTTTTCCAGTCGCTAAAGCCCTTTTTTACTGAAAATACCATCAAAAATGTGTCAAAAAGCATTTTTTTTGAAGTTTTCTTTAAAAACATTTTGCCAATTCAAAAAGTCGCCGTACCTTTGCACTCGCTTTCGGGAAGCACCCCGGGGCTGAGGCTCCGGCGGGCATTTATGCGCCCAATTCCCGAGCGCGAGAACTCGATCTTTGACAGACTGCGAACAGGTTGAAAGAAAATGACAAGGCAGCGGCATAAAGATTTATGCCGAAGACAAGCAGCGTCAAATTCCTTATACAAGAAAAAAACGAATGAAGCAGGAGAGCCTGGCCGAATCAGACAAAATTTCCCGCTCCCGGAGGCACCGCCTCGGGGCTCGGAAGGAAAAGTAAAACAATTACAGTGAAGAGTTTGATCCTGGCGCCGGATTAACGCTCGCTACAGGCTTAACACCTGCAAGGCGCGGGGTAACGGGGGAGCTTGCTCCCGCCGACGACCGGCGAATGGGTGAGTAACGCGTATCCAACCTGGCGATGGCCCGGGGATAGCCCTTGGAAACGAGGATTAAGACCCGATACGCCATCAGGCCGCATGGCCTGGTGGTGAATCCAGGCAATCGATGGGGATGCGTATGATTAGCTTGTTGGCGGGGTAACGGCCCACCAAGGCTACGATCATTAGGGGTTCTGAGAGGAAGGTCCCCCACACTGGTACTGAGACACGGACCAGACTCCTACGGGAGGCAGCAGTGAGGAATATTGGTCAATGGACGCAGGTCTGAACCAGCCAAGTCGCGTGAGGGATGGCGGTCCTATGGATTGTAAACCTCTTTTGTCGGGGAGTAACGTGCGGTACGTGTACCGTATTGAGAGTACCCGAAGAAAAAGCATCGGCTAACTCCGTGCCAGCAGCCGCGGTAATACGGAGGATGCGAGCGTTATCCGGATTTATTGGGTTTAAAGGGTGCGCAGGCGGCGCGTCAAGTCAGCGGT
>JAGHVC010000028.1 GCA_018064505.1 Candidatus Minthosoma caballi
CCCTAATATAATATATAATATGAGTGAGAGGCGGGGATAGCGCATCCACCAGAAGATCTTGTAGAAGATGCCGAGGATTGCTAAGAACCAGATAATGCCAAAACTCGTCCAGCCTGCAACGAGCATATCGTCCTCGACCAGCTGCATGCAGATAGGCGTGTAGCTGGAGGCAATGAGGACGTAGATGGCAATGTGGTCGAGCTTGCGGAGGATAAGCTTGCCTGTAGTGCCCGGCTTCCACCAGTGATATAAGGTCGAGGCTAAATAAGTAAGGAGCATGCCGACGGTGAAGAAGGTTACACCGAAGGCATTCTCCCAGTTCTTGGCATAGCCGAACCAGATCAACACCCACGAGATAGCCCCCATCAGGCAGAGGCCGACGAGGTGGGTGAGGGCGTTGAAGCGTTCGGATGTCATTTATTAAAGATTATTTTGAAGGAACTCCTTGAAGTCCTTGAACTCCTTGCTCATCGGCTGAGTCTGCTTGGTGCCGCTCATGAACTTCTGCAAGGTCTCTGGAATGGCAACTGCCTGGCCGATGATAGGCTCGACTGTGTCCTTGAACTTGGCAGGGTGAGCGGTCTCAAGGAAGACACCGACCTCGCCTGGCTGGAGGCCATCGACGAGCGCCTGATAGCCGCAGGCACCGTGTGGGTCGCAGACATAGCCGTCGGCTGCGAGACAGTCAACCATAGCCTTCTTAATCTGCTCATCATTATAGGTAGCACCGCTGATCTCGGCGCAGATTGCTTCATGAGCAGCCTCTGGAGCGATCTTCTCAGCCTTCTGCTGGCCATTGCCGTAGAGGTTTACGATGCGGGCGAAGTTAGAAGGATCGCCTACATCCATGGCATTGGCAAGGGTGGCCTGGGTGGCACGTGGATTGTAGTGGCCTGAGCCGAGGTACTGGAAGAAGATGTCGTTGGCATTGTTAGAGGCAATGAAGCGCTTTACAGGCAGGCCCATCTTGGCACCGAAGATGCCTGCGCAGATGTTGCCGAAGTTGCCCGATGGCACACAGACTACCATATTGTCAAGTGAGGAGTGAGGAGTGATGAGTGAGGAGTTCTTCAGCTGCTTCTTCAGCTGGGCGTAGGCATAGAAATAGTAGAATGCCTGTGGGAGGAAACGTGCTACGTTGATAGAGTTGGCCGAGGTGAGGAAGAACTTCTCGTTGAGCTCCTGATCCATGAAGGCCTCCTTGACGAGGCGCTGGCAGTCGTCGAACACGCCATCGACCTCAAGGGCGGTGATGTTCTGGCCGAGGGTGGTGAACTGCTTCTCCTGGATCTCGCTGACCTTGCCCTGTGGGTAGAGTACAGTGACGTCGATGCCTGGCACGCCGAGGAAACCGTTGGCAACGGCCGATCCGGTATCGCCTGAGGTGGCAACAAGTACATGAACATTGCCCTTCTGCGATGGGTTCTGCTTTACGAAATAGCTGAGCAGACGGGCCATGAAGCGTGCGCCGACGTCCTTGAAGGCACATGTAGGACCATGGTAGAGCTCGAGGCTGTAGATCGACTCGTTGACCTTGACGAGCGGGATGTCGAACTGGAGGGTGTCATAAACGATGTGCTTGAGGTCATCGGCAGGGATGTCCTCGCCGAAGAAGCTCTTGGCAACCTCGAAGGCGATCTCCTGCAGGGTCATGTTCTCGATATTGTCGAAGAACGACTGTGGGAGAGGGTTGATACGCTCAGGCATGTAGAGGCCCTTGTCTGGGGCCAGGCCTTTGATGACGGCCTCGGCGAGGGTTACCTCGGGGGCGGTGCGGTTGGTGCTGTAGTATTTCATCCTAAATAAAATTTGATAAATTCATCTTCTTTGAGTAAACCTAATGCTCCCTGCTTTGCGCTCTCTTCATCATAACGCTCCACGCTGTCTGCTACGATATCCTTTGGGTCTCCAGCCTTCGAAGGCTTTGATTGCCAGATGAGGAATGGCACAGGAGTCATGGTGTGGGTGCGATACTTGATCGGCGTCGGGTGGTCAGGGAGGAGGGCGATGCGGACGGGCTCGTCCCAGTTCTCGATCTCTGTGAGGATGGTGCTGAGGACGCGGTCGTTGATGTATTCCACGCACTTGGTCTTGAGCTCAGGCTCGCCATCGTGTCCGGCCTCGTCGGTGGCCTCCATGTGGAGGAAGACGAAATCCTTCTGGCGGAGCTGGTCGAGGGCGGCTTGGGTCTTGCCTTCATAGTTGGTGTCCCAGAGGCCGGTGGCGCCTGGCACCTCTACCTTGTCGAGGCCCGCATAGACGCCGATGCCGAAGATCAGATCGACGGCTGAGATGACGGCACCTGTGTGGATGCGCTCAGGGAACAGCTCCTGCATGGTCTGCATGGCTGGGCGATAGCCGAGGCTCCACGGCCAGATGCTGTTGGCAGGATCCTTGCCCTCAGCAATGCGCCTGAGGTTGACAGGGTGATCCTTCAGTACTTCCTGGCTTCGGAGGATGAGGTCGCGCAGGAGTGCGGCGGTCTCTTCGGCCTCTGGTACTTCGGCGTAAGGCATCTCTGCACGCCAAGGCTGGCCGATGCGGTCGTGCGGTGGGGTGCAATGTACGAACTTGTTACCGCCTTTGACCTTGAGCAGGTGGCGATAGCTGACGCCGGTGAACCAGCGGATAGCATCGGTACCCAGCTGCTCGTTGAGCGCCTTGATGAGCTCGTCGGCCTCCTCGGTAGAGATATTGCCTGCCGAGTGGTTCTTGATATTGTCGCCTTCGAGGCAGATGATGTTACAGCGCATGGCCACCTCATTGTCATCGATAGGGATCTGCATAGATGCGGCCTCGAGTGAGCCTCGTCCCTCGAAGACCTTAGCCACGTCATAGCCGAGCAGGCCGAGATGCGCAATCTCTGAGCCAGGATTGTAGCCCTCAGGCACGGTGACGAGGCGACCGTTGACGCCCTCGCGTGCCAGCTTGTCGATGAGTGGCTTGTTGGCCGCCTGTAATGGCGTGCGGTTACCCAACGAGGCGACTGGCTCGTCGGCCGCACCATCGGCCAGGATAATCAGATATTTCATAACACAACAAAAGTTAGTTTATTTTTCGCGTAATACTTTCTTTGGGTTGCATACAAGCTGGTCGTTGACCATGCGTTGCATATAGCTCTGGATAAGCGCCTTGAACCATTGCTCATAGTCCTGGCGGATAGAGTCGGCCTCGGTATGGCCCTCCTGCCTCAGGAGGTTGTCGTGGAGCATCCAGTCGTGCTGGATGTCATAGAGTGCGGTGCTCTGCTTGCCGTCGAACTGAAGCATATAGCCATTCTTTACCATCTGGTAGATACCGTTGTTATAGCTGACGGCATAGGTGAGGCTGTCGGGCGTGTTGATGAGATCCTGTCCGAAAGCCAGGTAAGGCTTATCATAGTGAAGCCAGCCGAGGACAGTAGGCATGATGTCGATCTGCTGTGCCACGGCATGCCGACGGCCACGCGGCATCTCGCCCGAAGGGTCAAAGAAGATGACTGGCGAGCAGTAGAGGCCGAGGTCGGTCTGATACATGTCGTGGTTGGTCATGTTGGTATGGTCGCCCGTGAGGACGAAGATCGTGTTCTCATACCACGGTTGCTTGCTGGCCTCGGTGAAGAACTCGCGCAGGGCATTGTCAACATAGCGGACGCACTTGTGGATGGGTAGTTCCTCCTCAGGGTAAATGTCCTTGAAGCTCTCTGGGATATGGAACGGATGGTGGCTGGTGGCCGTGAAGATGGCCGACAGGAAAGGCTGGTCACCGATGGCGTTGAGCTGCTTGAGCCAATAGCGCATGAACGGCTGGTCCCAGATGGCCCAGCGGCCGTCGAAGTCACGGTCGCCGTCGAACTCAGGATCGTCAGAGTCGCTATACTCATCTCGGCCGAGGTATTGCTTGAACTGGGTGGCATGGGCAAAGGCCTCAAAGCCCATCGAGCCATTGTCGGCACCATGCACGAAGAGCGTCCTGTAACCCTTTGGGTTGAGGCAGTCGGCCAGTCCTCCTACCTCATTGAGCGAGGTACTTGAGACGAAGTAGGGCTCGACGAACATTGGGATGGAAGAGAGGATTGAAGGCATGGCGTCGATGCTCTTTCGGCCGTTGGCAAACGAGTAGTCGAAGGTAAGCGACTGGGCGATGAGCTCGTCGAGAAATGGCGTATAGCCCTTGTAGGAGCCCCCTTCGAGCGTGTCGTTGAATGCGCCGATATACTCACGGCCGAAGCTCTCGAGGATGAAGACGACGACGTTCTTCTCGCGGAACCCGATAGTGTCGGCCGGCTGGGGCTCGACGATGGGGGAGAAGCGCTGGTCGAGCTCCTCCTTATTATAATAGGCTGGGTCAACGAAGCTCTTGTGGTTAGAGGCACGGATCATAGTGAACGGCGTATTGAGCAGCATGGCCGCTTCGCCAGGATGGTTGACATACTGGTTGGCATTGCTCATGGTGATAGGACGGGTGACGCCCGTGGCACCACCACGCATGGCCACGACGGTAGCCCAGACCATGAAGAGGAACACCACGACGTTGGTGATATAGTATGCTTTCTTGCCGTCACGTACGCTGAGCCGTGGCTTCACGTAGAGCTTGTACATACCCCAGATCATGCCGATGGCAAGCAGGACGAGATACCAGTGGCGGAGCACCTCGATCCAGATGATGCCGCCCACGTTGTCATCGTTGGCAAACTCGCTGAAGACCGACAATGTGGTGCGTCGGCCTGTGAAAGGATAATAGACGGCATCGCAGAAGTTGGCAATAATGGCAATGGCCATGATGACGAGATACACGACCTTGACCCATGACTGATATCTGCCGTTCTCGCGCAGATGACAGGGGAAGAGCATGAGCAGGACGTAGATGGCCAGTGTGTCGAAGATGGCGCTCGAGGCGACAAACCAGCATCCCGTGAGGAGGAGGCCCAGGTCGAGATGGCTGAATGCCGGGCCAAAGGTGTCCCAGTTGAGGGCAATGAAGACGACACGGCAGATGGCATATACGACATACGCCATGAACATATTGCAAAGGAAGGCGGTGATGCCTGCCAGGGGTGAATGAAGCAATTGTCTCATATCGGGAGTGTATTTTATACTTCGTGGGGTGGGATGGTGATGCCATGCTCTTCGGCCCATTCCAAGCAAGGCTTGCCCTCGGGGTGGTCGTGGTCGAAGAAGCGCGTCTCGTGGAGCTCCTTCCAGTGCTCGTCCTCAATGCAGTACTGGAAGAACTTCTCGCGCGTGCGTTTCCATCGGCGGTGTGTCCAGAGCCAGTAGCTGGGTTGCTGGGAGATGTTGGCCTCAAGACGGCGGTAGTATTCCTCAGTGATCCAGAACTCGGGCATCTTGTTCGGCTGGTCGGTCATGAGCTCGAAGGTGGCCTCATAACGCCCACGATGGCGTCGGCGGACATTGATGTAATAGCAGTCCATATCCATCTTGCGGGCAATGCGCTCGCCTCCTGTCATAACGGGCGTATCCTTGCCAAAGAAAGGTAACCAGTAGTTGAGGCTTTCCCAGATAGGTACCTGATCGGCAATGAAGCCAACGAGCACGGGCTTGCCCTCCTTGCGGTATTTCATGATGTGGCGGATGCTCTGTGCCATCGGTACGTTGGTCGATCCCATGCGCTCGCGCTCATAGCCGACGAGGCGGTCCATGATGGGGTTCTCGAGCGGGTGGTAGAGCTGAAGACTCTTGCTGTTCTCATTGTCGATCCAGAGGGGGATAGACGAGATCCATTCCCAGTTGCAGTTGTGTCCGAGGAAGAAGGCGACCGACCGTCCGTTATGGATGGACTCGTTGACGCGCTCGGCACCGTGGAACTTCATGCGGTATCGCATCTCGGCCTTTGAGATGGAGAAGAACTTGATGGCCTCGAACAACAGGTCGCAGAAATAGAGGTAGAAACGCTTCTCGATGCGGACGATCTGCTTCTCGCTCTTGCCAGGGAAACATTCAGTGAGATTCTTGCGCACCAGCTTCCGGCGATAGCGCACCACATAGTAGGCCACCAGGTAGAAGACCGTGGAGAACAGGTAGAGGATGGGCATAGGGATTATGCTCAAAAGCCACCAGAGGCCAAACAGGATGTAGTAGAGTAGTTTCTTCATCTGGATCTGCTATGGGAGGCGCCAGGGGGGGCGTTATCCCTTATTATCTTTATATGAATGTTCGAGGTCTAACAGGTTGAAGTTGTGCTGGCGCTGGTGGTCTCCGTCAGGGATGACCATGTAGGCGCCATATTTCTGCGTAAGGTATTCGTGCGGATGCTCGACGCCCCAGACGCTCTCGCCTTCGAAGACGATCGGGGTAGGCTTGCCGAGGAGAGTCTTCGGCATGACGCCCTTCAGTCCGTCATCATGATCGACGATCAGTGAGCACTGGTCATAGTCATAGGTGCGCTGGAGGTCGCGCATCTTGTGCTGGATCTCCTGCATGGTATAGAGCTTTCGGCTGAGCAGGGGAACCCAGCACGAAGGGCCGTGTCCATGACGGTATGGATCACGACGCACATAGTAGGGCATCTTCTTATACCACTGATAGCGCATAAAGTGCAGACGTTGCATCAGCTTGCTCTCAGGCATGCCGTCGAGGGGGAAGACGTCGATATAGATGCCGCCCAGATAGCTGAGGTGCATGCGCTCGATGAGCGTGGTGCTTGCGTCCTGGATCTTGGCAAACGGCAGTGGGTAGTTGTCGGGGTCGGTCTCAAAGCTGACGACCTCGAAAGGCGCGGGCATCCACTCCTGGGCATGTGCCATGAGCTGGTCATAGTCACGGCGGGGCATAGCAATGTCGAGGTCATCGTCCCAGGGGATGAAACCCTTGTGGCGAACTGCGCCAAGCTGGGTGCCTGCCCAGAGATAGTATCTAAGACCGTGCTCCTGACAGACCTGCTGTATAGCCAGCAAGATGCGCAGGATGCGGAGTTGGAGAGGACGGATGTCGTATGAGGCCATTTTAAGTCTATGAGTGAGGAGTTAGTAGAGGGATGGGGGGATGAGCTGCTTGGCATGCTCAAAGTCCTCGACGGTGTCGAGCTCGCACGAGAAATATTCCGTGACGTCAATGACGTGGTAGGACTGGCCCTGGGCGATGAGGCGCTCAAAGGCCAGCTCGTAGAACTTGTTCTCCAGATGCTCGAGGTTCATCATACCGTCGAGCTCCTTATAGAGGGCGGTGGTGTAGGACTTGCCCATCTTCTCAATGCCGAGGCTTTCTCCAGCGGCCTGTGCAGGGTCGCAGGTCTTGCTGATCTCGGAGATGCGGCCTTGTGCATCGGTCACGACCTTCATCTCCTCTTCGCCCAGATCGTGGCGGATGAGGGTAAGTACATTGTCTGCTGACGACTCGATGACCGTACGAGCAATGGCTGGATCGTAGAGCAGGTCACTGTCGAGCAAAAGGATCTCCTGCCCGTCGGCCTCAGGGCGTGCCAGCCAGAGCGAATAGATGTTGTTGGTCGATGCAAAGACGTCGTTATGTATGAACTTGCAGCTCACTGTAGGGTAGTGCTCGCCCACAAATGCCTCAATCTGCTCGTGCAGATAGCCTGTGACAATGACAAACTCTTTGATGCCATGCAGCAAGAGTGCGTCCATGCTGCGCTGCAGAAGGCAACGCTCGCCGATCTTCAGCAGACACTTTGGCGTATGATCGGTCAGCGGACGGAGGCGTGAGGCCATGCCGGCTGCGAGTATGATTGCTTTCATGACAGTGCCACACGTTTGATGGTATCGACGACAATTTGTATCTGCTCAGGACGGCCGAGGGTGATGCGCAGACAAGACTCCAGACCCTTGTCGCCCATGAACTTGATCTTGTAGTCCTGTTCCTTCATGGCCTGCTGGAGGCGTTCCTTGATCTCTACCGGGTACTTGATCAGGATGAAGTTGGCCACGCTCTTATAGACCTTAAAGCCTGGCAGACCGGCGAGTTCCTGCTTGAAGAGCTGGCGGTCCCACTCCATCTGATCGGCGACCTTGCGATAGTGGTCATCACTCTCAAGTGCTGCAAGAGCTACGGCCTCGCTGAAACGGTTATAGCCGAGATACTTGTTGGCATAGCTCAGGAAGTTGTCGTGGCCGGCACCCATGAAGCCGAAGCCGATACGGAGTCCTGGCAGTCCATAGAACTTGGAGAGCGTGCGCGAGATGATGAGGTTGCTGTACTTGTTGACCAATGGTGCGATATAGTCAGTGTCGCTGGTGATGAAGCTGGCGTAGGCCTCGTCGATCAGGACCATCGTATCGTCAGGAATATTCTCCATGATGCGGCCGATCTCCTCTGAGGTCAGGCTGTTGCCCGTCGGGTTGTTTGGCGAGGCGAGGAGGAGCATGCGAGGGTGGATGCGGTTGGTGTATTCAATGACCTCATCGACGTTGTAGGCAAAGGTGTCCTCCTGCTCATAGAGGGGATACATATAGGTCTCACCGCCACACTCGCCGGCAATGCGGTTGTAGTACCACCATGAGAACTCAGGGATGAGGATGGTCTTGTTGCTACCCTCCATCAGGTAGTAATGTACGGCGTTCTTGAGGATGTCCTCTCCGCCATAGCCCAGCAATACCTGAGGCTCAGGCACACCATAGATCTCGCTCAGGCGTACAGAGACGATGCTCTTCTTGCCCTCGTCGTAGATGCGGGTGTAGAAGCAAAGCGTGGCAGGGTCGAAGTTCCTGATGGCCTCGATGACCTTTGCCGATGGTTCGAAATTGAATTCGTTTCTATCAAGATAGTTCATATCGTTGTATCGTTTATTATTTGCGTTGAAAGGTTCATGTCTGTGTCTGTCAGTTTCCCGTCAGGCGCTCATACAGGGCGTGCATCTGGAGGGAGAGCCTTGTTGGCTCGAAATGCTCGCGGGCGTATGCCTCGGCCGTGGAAGCGAGCTGGATGGCCTGGGTGCGGTCATCGATTAGCACCGATAGGGCCTGGCGGATCTGCTCAACGTCCTTCGGATCGACGAGCACGGCACCTGGTCCTGCGGCTTCTGGCAAGGAAGAGACCGTACTGGTGAGGACGGGACACCTCTGGAGTGCGGCCTCGACCACCGGAAGGCCAAATCCCTCATAATGCGAAGGGTAGGCCATGAACAGGGCGCGTGAATAGAGGGCCTGGAGCACGCGGTTGTCACGGACATCGGTCTCGACGCGGAGAGAATCCTGTAGTCCGTGCAAGGTGGCATATTGCAGGACTTCCTGCTTGTATTCACGTCCATTGCCTACGACTAGCAGGAGGGGGCGCTGGTCACGTGGTATGAGCTCAAGCGCCTTGACGAGGCCCAGGAGGTTCTTGCGGCTGTTGATGCTTCCGACATTGAGGATGAAGTCGTTCGGAAGGGTGTCGCCGAACTGCTTTTGGAGCAATGCATCAGCCTCTTCTGGTGTGAGAGGTGTGTAGAAGAGTTCCTGCACGGGCTGATAGATGACGTCGATGTGCTCTTCGGGCACGCCATAATAGCGCATCACATCATGCTTGGTGCTTTCTGAGATGGCCACGACGTGGGTGGCCTTCTGACAACTGCGCCCGTATTTGAAGTCGTAGATCTGACGGTCAGTCCAGTGATACATGTCGGGGAAGGTGCGCCATGCCACGTCGTGCATGGTCACCACGCTGGGCATGTGACGCTTGCCGATGTCCATCGGGAGCTCGTTCGAGAGGCCGTGGAAGAGCTGGCACCCCTCGGCCTCGGCTTTCTGCCCCAGTCGGAAGGTGCGTGACCACGACTTCTCGTCATAGAGCACATGCTCATCAGCGGGGAACTCGGTGGCAAGCCCTTTCACGATCGTGCGGCTGTAGTTGCCCAGTCCCGTGTGGTTGTGAAAGTATCTTTTGGCGTCAAATCCGATCTTCATGAATCTGCTGTTTGGATCGTTTGTTACTTAATTGTCGAAACCCTCGTTACTTGATCTTGTCGAAGCCCTCGCCGAACACGCCGTGGCAGAACTGTTGGCTGACCATGGCGTTCGGGTCGATGCTCTTGATGAGGTTGAAGACATACTGGCTCTCGTACTTGCGGCAGAGCACCATGACTACCTGTACGTCCTGCTTGGAATACCAGCCCTGTCCGTTTAGTATGGTCACGCCACGGTTCATCTGGTGGTTGATGGCGTCGGCAATCATCTCATAGCGCTTGGAGATGATCAGGAACTGCACTGTCTGGCGCGAACCGTTAAGCACATAGTCCATCGTGATGCTTGAGATCAGGGTATAGACCACGCCATATACGATGATCTCGAACGACTGGAAAAGCAGGTAGGAAGAAGAGATGATGCAGATATCGACGAGCTGCATGGCGCGTCCCATCGACATGCGGGAATGCTTGTTGATCAATGCCACGACGATATCCGTGCCGCCAGTCGATCCATTGTGCGTGAAGACCAGGGCAAGGCCTGCGCCCGCCAGCATGGCACCTATGAGCACGTGCATGAACTTGTCCTCGCCTGGCGTGATGAGTGGGTAGGCCTGGAAGACAGGCTGTAATGCACCAATCATCAACGACAAAATTGATACACCGATAACCGTTCGGACGACAAACTGCTTGCTCAGTGCACGGAAGGCAATGAGCAGAAGGCCGATGTTGATGACCCAGATCGTGATGGCTGGCGTCATCTTGAATGCATAGTAGAGCAATGATGAAACACCCGTCACGCCACCCTGAACCAACTGCTCGGGCAGGATGAAGGCGTTATAGCCGATGGCATACAGCGTGATGCCGCAGAAGATGAAGAAGTAGTCCTTGATCATCAGCCGCAGGTTGCGTGCTATGATAATATCCTTGCGTTTTGACATTCTTGTATTGAATGATATTTGATAACTGTCATTTGATATTTGATAACTGTCATCTATCGGATAGTCACCTGGGTCGCGCCAAAGCCGTATTGCTGGAATGACGCATCCTGATAGTCGCACTTGGTATAGTGAAGCTTAAGCTCGTCGATAAGTGCTTTGCGCAATACGCCCTCACCCTTGCCGTGGATGAAGACGATCTTCTGTCCCTTGGCGCCACGATACGACTCCATTGTCTTCCTGAAAACTTCCATCTGATGCTGGAGCATGGCGGCATTGTCCATGCCAGCCGTGGTCTCGACGAGGTTGTGGATGTGCAGATCGACCTCGATGATGCCATTGCGCAAGACCTCGTAAGGGCGTGTGGCGATGTTCGGTGTGGCCTTGCCGCCCTTGCCTGGGTTGTGATTGCCATATTGAGCCTTGAGCAACTGTAGTTTCAGGTCACTGTTCTCTATCTCGAGCAGGCGGATCTTCTCTTTCTGCTGACGGATCTCCTCCTTGAGCTTATCGACCTCGGTCAAGGCCTGACGAGCGGCCATCTGAGCACGGGTCAACGGGGCCTGATGCACGGGGGCATGGCCTGCCTGACGCTGGTCTTCTTCATCGCTCACCACCACACATTGTGAGGCGAGGGTAGGTATCTCGAATCCATCCTCGTCTTCGACCATCACGAGTCCCTTGCTGTCGAAACCCTTGACGATACCGCCTCCTTCAGCATCGAGGAACCTTACTTTATCTCCAATTTTCATACACATATTTATTATTAGCGCGGGCAAAGATACTAAATTTTGTCCTTTTCTCAAAATTTATTTTGATAAAACACATTTTTTATATAACTTTGCACCCGCATTTCATACAAAATATAATGTGCAATGACTAAAATAGACCCACGAAATATAGAAATCAGTGCTTACGACTACCCATTGCCTGACGAGAGGATCGCCAAATATCCGCTTGCTCAGCGCGATCGGTCGAAGCTTCTCGTCTGGCACCCTGCCACGTCTCCTGATGCTGAGGGAACCATCGAGGAACGCCATTTCTTTGAGCTTCCTGACCAGATTCCTGCGGGGTCGATGATCGTGTTCAACAATACGCGAGTCATCCAGGCCCGACTGCATTTCAGGAAACCCACAGGTGGCGTTGTCGAGATCTTCTGCCTCGAACCAGAGGAACCGAAGGACTATCAGCAGAACTTCGCCTCAGAGCATGAGTGCGTGTGGACCTGCCTTGTCGGCAATAGCAAGAAATGGAAGGAAGGAAGCCTCTCCCTTTCTGTGAAGATGCCTGATGGACGAGACGTGACCCTGTCCTGTGAGCGCGCAGGAGAGCTCGGTCCTTCGCAGAAGATCCGCTTCTATTGGGAGGGTGGCTATACCTTTGCCGCCCTGCTCGATGCAATGGGCGAACTGCCTATCCCTCCGTATCTTAACCGTGAGACCGAGGAGAAGGACAAGGAGACCTATCAGACCGTCTATTCGCGTATCAAGGGTAGCGTTGCTGCACCCACTGCAGGCCTGCACTATACACCTGAGGTGCTCGATGCCTTGCAGAAGAAAGGCTGTTCTCTGCAATATCTTACGTTGCACGTAGGCGCTGGTACTTTCAAGCCTGTAAAGAGTGCTACGATTGAAGGCCATGACATGCACACAGAGTTTATCTCGGTGCCTCGTGAGGTGATAGCCAGTATATTGCAGTTTACGCGTCAGCAGAACATTCAAGAAAACTCCCTCCCTGCGAGGGAGGGTGGGGTAGGTCTTCTCTTTGCCACTGGTACCACCAGCGTCCGCACCCTTGAGAGCCTATATTATATAGGAGAGAAACTGAAAGCTATCCAGGCATCGGCAGGAGAGGGCTGGGCAGAAAGCGTGCATGCTGAGGATCTGATCGTACATCAGTGGGAACCTTATGACGTGGAGCATACCCTGTCGCTCGAAGCTTCGCTGGCACAGATCCTTGCCTACCTCGATGCCACGCATCAGGATACATTGGTTACTGCTACGCAGATCCTCATCGCGCCTGGTTTCCAGTATCGACTCATTGATGGCATCATCACCAATTTCCACATGCCTCAGAGTACGTTACTCTTGCTCGTGAGCGCTTTGACCGATGGGGAAAGCCTGGTGGGAGAGAACTGGCATCGCATCTATCAGTATGCCCTCGGCCATGACTTCAGATTCCTGAGCTATGGCGATTCGAGCATCCTTTTCAGAAAGTGAAAATAACTGATTATCTTTAAAAAAAGTAAAGTCTATTTGGCAAACCACCAGTCAAATAGACTTTTTTTGCAACAAATTGCTTCCTTTTGGCGCGAATTTACGTATTTTATACTATCTTTGCGCTGTCGAAAAAAGACAAACCTGAGTTTATTTTTACCCATTTATTTATACAAACACTAAAAATCATTTACTAAGATGACTAAAGTAGCTATTAACGGTTTCGGTCGTATCGGCCGTCTCGCATTCCGTCAGATGTTTGAGGCAGAGGGTTATGAGGTAGTTGCAATCAACGACCTTACTTCTCCTGCAATGCTCGCTCACCTCCTCAAGTACGATACCGCTCAGGGTGGTTTCGCTGGCAAGTTCGGTGAGGGCAAGCACACTGTAGAGTCAACTGAGAACTCTATCATCGTTGACGGTAAGGAGATCAAGATCTCTGCTGAGAAGGACGCTGCTAACTGCCCATGGGCTGCTAACGACGTTGACGTTGTTCTCGAGTGCACAGGTTTCTATACTTCAAAGGAAAAGGCTTCAGCTCACCTCGCAGCTGGTGCTAAGAAGGTTGTTATCTCTGCTCCTGCTGGTAAGGACCTCCCAACTATCGTTTACAATGTAAACCACAAGACTTTGACAGCTGACGATAAGGTTATCTCTGCAGCTTCTTGTACTACAAACTGTCTTGCTCCAATGGCAGCAGCTTTGAACAACTATGCTCCTATCGCTTCTGGTATCATGTCTACAATCCACGCTTACACTGGTGACCAGATGATCCTTGACGGCCCACAGCGTAAGGGTGACCTCCGTCGTTCACGCGCAGGTGCTCAGAACATCGTTCCTAACTCAACTGGTGCTGCTAAGGCTATCGGCCTCGTTATCCCTGAGCTCAACGGTAAACTCATCGGTTCTGCACAGCGTATCCCAACTCCAACAGGTTCTACTACTATCCTCGTTGCTGTTGTTAAGGGTAAGGACATCACTAAGGAAGGTATCAACGCTGCTATGAAGGCTGCTCAGACTGAGTCATTCGGCTACACTGAGGACGAAATCGTTTCTTCAGACATCATCGGTATGAAGTTCGGTTCACTCTTCGACGCTACTCAGACTATGGTTTCTAAGATCGACGAGGATACATACCAGGTACAGGTTGTTTCTTGGTACGACAACGAGAACTCATACACTTCTCAGATGGTTCGTACAATCAAGTACTTCTCAGAGGTTAAGTAATCTCGGAACACTTGATTAAGAAACTAATCAAATAAATAACCGCTCTATCACTTCGGTGATGGAGCGGTTTACTTTTTCTATCCACAGTTGCAATAATGCGCCGTAGAACATCCTGCAGCAAGCATTGCTAAAATGCCCATCAGGATGATAAAACTTACTTTATTTTTCATAATTCTTCAAATTTGATGCCAAAGTTACGAATTTATTTTTTTAACTTTGCAAAGTGATTGCAAGAAAATGACCACAAACTACGAGAGACAAATTGTTTAACATTAAAATACTTATACAAAAATGCCAAAGTTTATTGAAGATTTCAAAGAATTTGCACTCAAAGGCAATGTAGTTGACATGGCTGTCGGCGTAATCATTGGCGGTGCTTTCGGTAAGATTGTAACATCAGTAGTAAGTGACATCATCATGCCACCAATCGCATGGATGATTGGCGAGGGCCAGTTCTCTGATCTCAAGATTGTTCTCAAACCAGAAGTAGCAGAGGTTCTCAACGAAGCCGGCGAAGTAGTTACAGCCGCTGTTCCTGCTATCACTTGGAACTATGGTGCTTTCATTCAGAACATCATCGATTTCCTCATTGTTGCAATTGTCATCTTCCTCATGATTAAGGGTATCACTAAGCTTTCTTCATTAAAGAAGAAAAAGGAAGAAGCTTCTGCAGAACCTGAACCAGAACCAGAGCCAACAAAGGAAGAAGTTCTCCTCACAGAGATTCGTGATCTTCTCAAGAACAAGTAATATAACTTGACAAAGAAAAAATAATAAAATGCCAACTCTCAGATTGCTGCGAGTTGGCATTTTTTCTTTGATTGAGTTTTTTTTGATCTCAACTATCTTTAGTTTATCTCTCCACTTCCATAACATAGATGATGATTCTCATCATACACAACACAGAACTGTCCAGGAGCAACTCCGTGAATCTTCTCTGATGCCTTCATGCGCCATTCGCCTTTGTCGTCTCGAAGCAGAACTCCTTGATGAAACTCTGGGGTATGACGGATTTTGAATGTCACTTTATGTTCACCTTTAGTTAGGTCCTCTTTTGAGATTGGATTAACACTATCAGTAATAAAATGGAAATCATTCATTGAGAAATGCTCCTTATACACCTTCTCAGGATCGTATCCATGAGAAACAAAAAGGATGTTGCGCTTGAGATTCTTTTTTACAACAAACCAAGGACCACCTCCGAATCCAAGTCCTTTGCGTTGTCCGATAGTGTAAAACCACAACCCTTTATGCTCCCCTATCTTGCGTCCTGTCTCAATCTCTCTCACATCACCAGGATTCTCTCCCAGATGCGCTTTGATATAATCACGGAAATCAATGTTGCCAAGGAAACAAATACCTTGGCTGTCCTTTCTTTCCGCATTGAGAAGGTGAGCTTTCTCTGCGATTTCTCTCACCTCATGCTTCCACAGATGGCCAGTAGGAAACATTAGCTTACTCACTTGCAATGAGTTTATTTGACAAAGGAAATCTGTTTGGTCTTTTACCGGGTCTGGAGATGTGCTTAGCCAGGTCTTTCCATCAATAACAGTTGTTGTTGCATAGTGCCCTGTAGCTGTGTAGTCAAAATCCTTTCCTGCAACTTGCTCAAAACAACCAAACTTAATAAGCTTGTTGCACATCACATCGGGGTTTGGAGTTAAGCCTTGTCGTGCTTTATCCATGGTATAGCCAACCACTTGCTCCCAATATTCCTTATGTAGATCTATCACATCAAGTTTCAGACCATATTTTCTTGCAAGCCACTGACAAATCTCCACATCCTCTTCCGAGGTGCAGTTCCATTCCGTGTCCTTATCTGGTCCTATCTTGATGTAGAAGAGATGCGGATCTATTCCTTGCTCCTTAAGAAGATGAACAGACACAGCACTATCCACACCACCACTGACTAAAGCAGCAACACTTTTCCCCATCTTTCCCTTTTACTTGTTTGCCATTGCAGACTTCAGATTCTTGCTAATCTCAAGCATCTTGTCAATTGGCTTTACTGCTTTCTCTGCAATTTCTGGATCAACTTCTATTGTAGGCCATTCATACTTAAGAGTGTTATAAAGCTTAGCAAGAGTATTAAGCTTCATAAAAGAGCACTCGTTGCATGAACATCCAACAGTCTCACTTGCTTCAGGAGGAGCAGGTATAAATGTTTTCTCAGGACAAGCTTTTGTCATCTCATGAAGAATACCGCTCTCTGTTGCTACAATGAATTCTGTTGCCTCATCCTTAATAGCAAAGTTGAGAAGTCCTGCTGTAGAGCCAATAACATCAGCTACCTTCTGGATAGGAGCTGGACACTCTGGGTGAACAAGAATCTTTGCATTTGGATGTTCTGCTTTGATTGCCAGAATCTTCTCAAGAGAGAACTGTCCATGCACATGACAGCCTCCATTCCAAAGAAGCATATTTCTTCCAGTTACCGAATTAATATAGTTGCCAAGATTCTTGTCTGGACCAAAGATAAGTTTCTCATCCTGAGGGAACGAATCAATAACAAGCTTTGCATTGCTTGAAGTAACAACAACATCTGTGAGAGCCTTCACTGCAGCTGTAGTGTTCACATAGCTCACCACCTTGTAGCCTGGGTGCTCATCCACGAATTTCTTGAGGTCAGCAGCATTGCAACTGTCAGCCAATGAACAACCAGCATTAAGGTCAAGCACAAGCACCTTCTTGTTAGGACAAAGTATCTTATTTGTCTCTCCCATAAAATGCACGCCGCACATCACAATGATGTCAGCATCTGTCTTAGCCGACCACTGAGCCAATGCAAGCGAATCGCCAACAAAGTCAGCAATGTCTTGCACTGCTCCATCTGTATAATAATGAGCAAGAATCACAGCGTTCTTCTCCTTACACATCTTGCGAATCTCAGCTCCGAGGTCAATGCCTTCAGGAATTGGCTCATCAATATAGCCCTTTTGTATCCAAGAATCTTTCATGTTGAATTGTAACTTTTATTCTTAAGTAAGTATTCCGAATAATTTTTGCAAAGTTAGCAAACATAAAAAAAACATCCAAGAAAGAACGCTAAAGTTTCTGTCTTGGATGCTTATTTGATTGAAAAACTCTCGTTTCTGCAAATTAGCGAGCTGCCATTTGATTGAATTTAGACATTACTCGTCTGTAATAACCTTCTGTGCGTCCCTTGCGAGTCATGCACTTGAGGTCTCCAGAATTCCAGAGCCTAATAGCTTTCTCCATGTTACCTTCTGGGTTGAAATGCTCTTGGAAATCGATAAACATGTTGATGCTCTTCTGCTTGTCGAGTCTGTCATTGTAAGTGTACTTCTGATAACCAGCAATAATATTACACTGACGAACAAGAATCTTTGAAATCTGCAGATAACCTACATACAAGCCGTTCTTTGACACAACACTTGGATTACCCTGACTTTCTACCATACCGATAGCTTCAATTACTGGGCCCCATTTCTTAGTCAAATCCACTTGAGGAGTGGCAGCTGATGTAGCTATACTAACAGCCATCAACACTAATACAATTAATTTCTTCATGCAATCTTACTTTAGTTAATACTTGTCAATTGCGTGAGCATATCACATGCTCCTTGACCTAAAAACGCTACAAAGATAAGCATTATTTCCGAAATAACCAAACAAAATATGTTATTTAACACATTTTCGAGTGATTCTCAGCTTACTATTGCATGAAGAACTCTTGATTTCACTTCATTCGCGACACTTTCTTCCCATTGACAACATACACGCCAGGAGCTGTAATTCCGTCAATTTTCACACCCTGAATTGTATATATTCCATTCTTGTCTTCTGTACATTTTTCACAATCTACGGCAATGTCCTCTATTTCCAACGGATCGAAATAATTGCCAATGAATGTCAATGTGAAGTCATCCACATTATATGCATCAGAAGACTTTACGCCAATCACAAGCTTTTCGCCTTCTTTCACGAGCACACTATCCACAACAGCCTCGTTAAGGTAATGTTTTCCGAATGGATGAGAAGTAACCTTGACCTCCTTATCACCAGCGAACACATTAATATCTGCGTTTTCCAATGGTGCACCTACTTTTGCTTTAAGGCGATAATAACCCTCTGCAAGTCCTTCTATTTCTTGTGACAGTTTGGAACCAGTAGCATTAGAAACAAAATTGTTTCCATCACCATGCACTGTCATATATACAAGGGACGAATTAGAGCGAATCTTCACATCAGCACTTGTCTCAGCAGTCCATCCCTTGGCGATTGTGCTTGTCAGCTCAAATGATGGATTCACAATAGAAGAAGTGAAGTCTATCTCAATGTTACCGGCATTACCAATCATTGACTTGTAATCATCTATCCATGCTTCATAAGCATTAGCAGCTTTCTTAATTGCTGTCGATGCATCCAGAGACTGAGAAGAAAACAAATCTTCAGCACTTGCAATAGAATCATTCATAATCCTATTTGCCTCTGGAGTCACGACATCCGCATATTCTTGCTTAGCATCATAAAGATGCTGAATCGCCTTTCCTAATGTAAGGTAAGCAGGATCAAGAGTGATATTTGAATATGCACGGAAGTTTGTTGTTGACTTTATCATGGCTTCATCAAAGAAATATCCGCGGAAAGGTTCAACTGTTGTTCCTTCCAATGTATTCATGAAATATTGCTTATCTTCCTCAAAATCCTTCACAATCTTTGCCCCCTCCGGAGTAAGTGCGGTTGTGAATGTGCCAATAAATGCAGGGTCTACATTAGTCAAAGGAGAAGAAAGCACTTTCACTGTTTCACCTTCCTTACAAGCATGTGTTAGCTTTTGGCTTTCCATAGAAGAAGTAATAACCATATAGCTCTTTCCACCTTCCATCTTCTTCACATCAGTAGTCGAGTTGCTAATACCGCTTGAAGTTGTTCTGTGGGAGTCAATCTGACGAGCAACAACCCCATATGGAACATTAACATCAAATGGTACAGTCAGCATGGTCCAGCTATTTGGCACAATATCCATATCAAACGAAAGATTACCCTTTACAACGAGATCACTCTTTGGTGTGAACTCATATCCAGCAGTAAGATTCAAATCACTGCACACCTCATTTCCACATACGAAATTAGGAGCCATCACCTTCTTGTTCACATACACAAGAGCATTTGGATTTGGGAACGCAACATCTACACTAATCGCATCAGTCATTCCCTCCACCTTCGTGAGGTCGTATGACATTGCTGTCTTGTAGCTTGTACGAGCAACCAATGTTGCAAACTGAGAGAAATCCCAATGTCCAGTCAGTGTAAGCAAACCGTTTTCAAAGCTCTCTGCAGCAAGTTCACATGCCCCACCAACTGTGAATCCAAGTTCATTAACCGCAGAGCTTCCATCAATAGGTGTTTCATCAGAAGACGATCCCCATGCTTCACTCACTTTCACATAATACAGCTTGCCATTCTCCAAACCAGATACATTATTGAACACTACACTGCTCATGCCATTCGGTTCCACAACGCTATTTGCTTTTGAGATACTCTTCACCAATTCGAATGTCTTGCCATTATCAGAGGAAGAATACAGATCAAGCTTTGCTGTTCCTCCGAAAGCTACATCCGAAGAGTTCTCCACATTCACGCTCACAGTTGCTTTCGTATTGTATATCTTCGTAAACTTGCGTCCTTCTGCTTCAACTATTTCATTCGTTCCATTCACATCCACAGAGACCACCTTCAATTTTGGCTCAGCTTTCTCCACCTCCACAGGAATCTGCGCTAAAACATTTAGAGATACATCTGTTACTGTTATATACCAAGTTCTCACAGAAGTTGGCTTTGCATTAAGCATTACAGACTTCTTCTCTCCAACAGGAATAACATCATCATTAGAAGACTTTGCTTTTGTGATGTCTGTTGGTTTGTTTGTATTTGATGCAGAAAAGACATAGAGTCCAGAGAAGTCAAGAGTAGAATTATTCTCAATTGTCACACGGAACTGATTGTCAATATTAGCATACACATGACTTGGAGCTGAGATGCTCGTATTCAAATTCCATTTCTTAGGGAATGCACCAATGAGAGCCGACTGATATTCATTGAATCCATTCATTCCATCTTCGAGAGTAGTTGTCCAGTAGCCGTCACCTTGCCCTCCCCAGCCAAAATTGAAGTAGAACTTATCCGTGCTTGCTTGATATCCGTGAATGAATACTGCGTGACCTCCATTAGAAGGATGCACACCTGTGTACATCACAGGGCGTCCATTCTGTAACTCATCGTAAATAAGCTTGGTCCACGCATCCTGCGAATATGCAGTGCGATAAGCCACCCATCCTCCGTTCATTCCGAAGTAGTTCTTGAAAGCATTAGGAATATCCTCTATGTGGCCAGAAGTAGCAGTACCGCCTTCTATTGAATACTCTAATCGAGAAGCTGTACCTACTGCATAGCAGAATGTAGCCACAGCTTCATTATATTCTGCAGGAGCTCCGTTATAGCTGTCTTGCAGAAGATCCAAATACAATGGAGTGCCTTTCGGAATACTTACAGTCACTGAGGCGTGAGAGTATCCATCTTCTGAATATGTTGGTGTCGTCGATTGCAATGTAGCAGGAAGATCCTTGCGCCAGTAATAAAGTATCTGACTTGCAGCAGTTGCCACACAACCTGTCATCGAGCGAGCGCCATTATCCGAGCGAAGTGGGCAAATATTGTTATATGGAGCATCCTGATGCCAATGAGATTTTACGAAAGGAGCTATATTCTGTCTATCAGAAGCTGCTCTTCTCTTAGCTTTATTAGCTGTTATATTTGTGCCATTCACCTGAGCATCCTCGATGGCAGCAGCATAGCCATTCAGCATGTCTTTCAATGCTGGTGGCAGATTGCTTTCATCAAAGTCACCTTGTTCAGCGTAACCAAGCACCTCTGGCAAGCAGTCATCACCACTCACCACAACATATCCCATGCCCTCTCCTCTGCTATACACATAGTATGGAGCACTGGAAGCAACCGATGCTGGCAGTTTACGAGCTTTTGATGGAGCTCTTTTCGCAGTGTTCACCAAGTTCATCACATGTCCCGGCAACATATACTGCGGTGCAATAGCCTTAGCTTTGTTTTCGTCAATAGGGTTAGCAATAGCAGCCACAGCAGAGAGTGCTGCCAATGTACAAGTTAGCAATTTCCTCATTTTGTATTAACCTTTGGTTAGTTACTCTATTTTTCTATATATAGCAAAAAGGAGTGAAGCATTCCCCACCCCTTTTCCTTATTCTCTTTTCATCAATCATCATCAAGCTTCAGCACAGCAAGGAATGCTTTCTGAGGAACGCTCACATTACCAATCTGCTTCATGCGCTTCTTTCCTCGCTTCTGCTTCTCAAGCAACTTTCTCTTACGGCTCACATCACCGCCGTAGCACTTTGCAAGCACATCTTTGCGCACTTGCTTCACTGTCTCTCGAGCAACAATCTTACCACCAATAGCTGCTTGGATAGCAATATCAAACTGCTGGCGTGGAAGCAAATCCTTCAGTCTCTCACACATTCTGCGACCAAGAGTAACAGCGTTATCCACATGAGTAAGTGTTGAAAGCGCGTCCACCGATTCTCCGTTCAGAAGAATATCAAGTTTTACGAGCTTGCTCTCTCTGAACCCTGCAGGATGGTAGTCGAACGAAGCATAGCCACGAGAAATAGACTTCAGTTTATCGTAGAAGTCAATCACAATCTCGCCAAGCGGCATGAGGAATTCAATCTCAACGCGATTGCCAGCAATGAAATCCTGCTTCACAAGCTCACCTCGCTTGCCAAGGCAGAGAGTCATAATAGGGCCAATGTATGTTGCCGTAGTAATTACCGTTGCACGAATGTATGGCTCCTCCACATGATCGATGAGCGTAGGATCTGGCATTCCTGAAGGATTATGCACCTCTTGCACTTCGCCATGCTTGTCATATATCATGTAGCTAACATTTGGCACGGTCGTGATTACATCCATGTTGAACTCACGGTCAAGTCGCTCCTGTACAATCTCCATGTGGAGCAATCCGAGGAAGCCGCAACGGAAACCGAATCCGAGAGCAGCCGAGCTTTCATGCATGAATGTAAGCGAAGCATCATTCAGTTGCAGCTTCTCTAACGAAGTACGAAGGTTCTCATAATCCTCCGACTCGATAGGATAAATACCAGCGAAGACCATTGGCTTCACCTCTTGGAATCCCTCGATAGCCTGGTTTGTTGGATTCACAAGACTTGTGATGGTATCACCCACTTTTACTTCCGTTGCATTCTTGATGCCAGTTACAATATATCCCACATCACCAGTGCGCAGTTCCTTTCTTGGAATCATATCCATCTTCAGCACACCAATCTCCTCAGCTAAATACTCCTTCTTAGTGTTGATAAATCGTACCTTCTCTCCTGGTCGCATCACACCATTCACAATCTTGAAGTAAGCAATGATGCCACGATATGAATTGAATACCGAGTCAAAGATAAGAGCTTGCAGCGGAGCATCCTCCACACCCACTGGATGAGGAACGCGCTCAACCACAGCACGAAGAATATCATCAACTCCCTCTCCTGTCTTTCCCGAAGCATAGATGATGTCTTCAAGATCGCAGCCAATGAGGTCTATGATTTCGTCAGCCACCTCTTCTGGCATCGCATTAGGCATATCAATCTTATTGATTACAGGGATAATCTCAAGGTCATGGTCGATAGCCATGTAAAGGTTTGAGATAGTCTGCGCCTGCACTCCTTGAGTTGCATCCACCACAAGCAATGCACCTTCACATGCAGCAATGCTTCGGCTCACCTCATACGAGAAGTCCACATGTCCTGGAGTATCAATAAGGTTTAGAGTGTATTTCTGATTCTTATACTCCTCTTTCTCTCCGTCGTAAGCATACTCCATCTGAATAGCATGGCTCTTGATGGTGATTCCTCTCTCCTGCTCCAAATCCATGTCATCGAGCATCTGGCCCTGCGTAATCTTTATGGTGTCAGTCTTCTCCAGCAAGCGGTCTGCAAGAGTAGATTTTCCGTGGTCAATATGCGCAATAATACAAAAGTTTCTAATATTCTTCATATTTGTGTACAATTTGTGGCAAAGTTACAAAAAAAAATGCGCCACTCAAAATGAGCGACGCATTTTTATACCGTTTGCAATATAATTACTTGAGAGAGTATGCGAATGGATCCTTCTCGTCACCAGTCTCAACAGCTGCAACCTTATCCTCACGGAGCAACCAACCAAGACCGAGGTTAAAATCCTTCTCTGCCAACTTTGTAGCCTTCTTAATCTGCTTGAATGTCTGAGCTGACTCTGCTGCCTCGAGAGCGCAGTAAATTGTGCCAGCGATGTTTCCTGCTTTTGCCTGTAACATAATTTTACCTTAATTATTAGTTTAACTTATTCTCTTACTTATCAGAAATTCCTAAAAACCTTTTCTGAATTGCACTGCAAAGTTACGAATAATTCACTTATCAAACAAAAAATATAAGAAAAAACTAACAATATACTATCAAATTGGAAGAAAAGTGGTAGTTCTACACTCAATTTCGTTATCTTTGCTGTGCACGCACACATCATATTCTGTGTGCCCACACACTACTTATATTGTTCTTCCATGAAGTCATACTGAACGAGTTTATCGCCCGTAGCAGCATCAAAATAGATGTAAGAGAAAGTCACTCCTGCATCCTTATGCTTTATGAAGAGAACAGAATTCTTTACAATCTTAAGATTAGTATCTCCAATCTCACCAAGCTTATTCATGAAAGCCTCACGCGACTCATCGTCAAGATCGAGCGTGTAATACTGCTTCAGAGTGCCAACTCCTGCAGGTTCAAATACCAGGCTGTCCAATGTGGTGATAGGATCCAAATGCTGAGGACAATTCTTCTCCGTAAACTCTCTTGCCTCTCGTTCAAAGCGTTCGCTCTTCTTTTCCTGACAAGAGCACAGCATGCCCACCACCATCAAACCAAGTATAATCTTCTTCATATTATAACAACAAAGTATGTACCGCACATTATTAATAATGCGCGCGCACATACTTTATTAATCATTAGCACTAATTTACATGCCCATCACCTCACGAAGAGCGCGAGCAAGTTGATCTGGACATGAAGTATTCTTGATGCCACAGCGAATGCCCTCAAGACGATTAATTACATCTTCAGCCTTCTGTCCGCGTACCAAAGCTGCAACTCCAGTAGTGTTGCCCTGGCATCCACCAAGAAACTGAATCTCATTGATGATACCAGTTGTCTCATCCACATCAAGTGCGATAGCCTTAGCACAAGTGCCCTGTGTTTCGTATATCTTCTTCACGACAATTACTTCATGTTAGTGTAAACATTCTGTACATCATCAAACTCCTCAAGACGCTCAACCATCTTGTCCAAAGTCTCACGCTGTTCGTCAGTCACCTCCTTGAGGTCGTTTGGCACGTATGTGAACTCAGCGTTAGTGATTTCGTAGTTGTTGTCCTCAAGGAACTTCTGGATTGTTGAGAACGACTTAGGATCACCGTAGATAGTGATTGTTGTCTCATCCTTCTCTTCGTCGTACTCCTCGTCAAACTCATCGTTGACACCAAACTCGATAGCCTCAAGAATGAACTCGTCCATGTCGAGGTCAGCAGGCTTCTTGAATGTGAACATGCTGAAGTGGTCGAAGAGGAATGAGAGAGAACCTGTAGTGCCCATGTTGCCATTGAACTTGTTGAAGATAGAGCGAACGTCGGCAACTGTACGAGTTGTATTGTCTGTAAGAGTATCGACAAACACAGCCACACCGTGAGGTCCATATCCTTCGTATGTCACTGATTTCCATGCTGACTTATCCTTACCGATAGCGTTCTTGATAGCACGGTCGATATTGTCCTTTGGCATGTTCTCATGACGACAAGTTGCAATCACAGCACGAAGGTGTGCGTTGTTATCTGGGTCTGGACCAGCTTCAGCCACAGCAATGGCAATCTGCTTGCCAAGGCGTGTGAAAGTCTTTGCCATGTTACCCCATCTCTTAAGTTTTCTTGCTTTGCGGAATTCAAATGCGCGTCCCATTGTTATTTCTTTTATGAATAATGAATAATGAAAAATGAATAATTTGAATTACCAACGCATCAAAACGCTTCCTATTCATCATCAAAATCCAAGATTCTGATTATTTATGATTATGTTATTAAT
>JAGHVC010000176.1 GCA_018064505.1 Candidatus Minthosoma caballi
TCAAGGAGGTGTCTGACTTGCTGTGCTTCCCTAACCAGAGCTATTTTGGCAAATGGTTTAAGAACTTGACTGGAGTGAGCCCTCTCGATTACCGATACGGCAAGATGGTGAATATCATGCCTGATCATGATTTGACCGATGTCATACAGAGAGGTATTTCGTATGTGAATGGAGAATGATATTATAGAATTTACAAAAAAACAACTATATGAAGAAACTTTTTTATTTCGTTGCAATTTTGGCAACAACGGTTTTGGGCATGTCTTCATGTCTTGATGATGTAAATGCTGATGCTACAGTAAATTACATTGGCGTGTGCGACAGCATCAACTACTCTGACCCTGCCAACAAGGAGTATGACACTTGCATCGTTGCAGCACTTGCTGACATGGGATACACAATGACAATGTTTTCGGAGAGCGCGAAGAGCAATACTAGCAATAGCGACATTGCTGTCTTGACATGCCACGAGCAGGCTGGACACACTTGGGAGGCTAAGACTAAAAAGCTGAAAGTGGCTGACATTGCTGACAATGTGTATAAGAAGTACAGCACTAAGCTCACTGCAAAGGATATCCATTGCGGAGCTGACCTTAATCTGAAGACTTTGTATCTGAACACTTCAGTCATCTCGGGCTTGAGCGGCCAGAAGATCTGGACTTTCAGAGATACTATTTATTAAAGGTTAAGGAGACCCCTCCTAGCCTCCCCTGAAGGGGAGGGATGCCTTGCGGAATGTAAGGGCTAAAGATAAATGGCTAATGGCTAAAGTTTTAAGGCTAAAGGCATTATCATTAGCCTTTGCAAATATGAAAAATAAATACCAGGGAAATGAAAACTAATTCAATAGCAATGCTTCTTGTTTTATTGCTTCAAGCAAGCGTGGCTACCGTTGCTCAGCCAAAGTATTCTGCTGACATTCAGAAAGAAAAGCTGGGCAGAGGCATTGTGTGCGTGAGAGATGGCGACAGCGTGGCTATTTCATGGCGACTGCTTGAGAGCGATAGCGACAACACAGCTTTCAATGTGTATGAGAATGGCAAGAAACTGAATGCCAAGCCTATCAAAGATGCCACTTTTTATAAGTTTCTCTCTCAAAAAGCTGAGGCCACTTATGAGGTGCGCACTATAAATAAAGGTAAGGAAAAAGAGACGGCTTCTTTCGCTTTGAAAGCTGATGCTAAAGACTTCATTTGCATTCCTTTGAAGACTCCTGAGGGTGGCGTCACTCCTGACGGAAGAGGATACCGCTATTCTGCCAACGATGCCAGCGTGGGCGATGTGGATGGCGATGGCGAATACGAAATTGTATTGAAATGGGATCCTTCCAACAGTCATGATAATAGCCACGAGGGCTTTACAGGACCTGTGCTCATCGACTGCTATAAGCTCTCTGGAGAGTTTCTTTGGCGCATAAATTTAGGGAAAAACATTCGTGCTGGAGCCCACTACACTCAATTCATGGTTTACGACTTCGATGGCGACGGCAAAGCAGAGGTGGCGATGAAAACGGCAGATGGCACTCGCGACGGAGCTGGCGTAGTGATTGGCGACTCAACGGCCAATCATGTGATGGCAGGCGTGATAGACAAATCAATAAACGGCAAGATGCCGAGCAAGCCAACTGCGATAGCAGGAAGAATTCTGCAAGGGCCAGAGTTTCTGACCATGTTTGAAGGAGCTACGGGCAAGGCTCTTGCAACGGTACCTTACACACCTGCACGCGGCAATGTGTCTGAGTGGGGCGATAGCTACGGCAACAGATGCGACCGCTTCCTTGCTGGCGTTGCTTATCTTGACGGACAGCACCCAAGCTTGCTGATGTGCAGAGGATACTACACAAAATCTTTTATCGCTGCCTACGATTGGGACGGCACGAAGCTCTCTCTGCGCTGGCTTTTCGATTCTCAGAACGAACGCGGATATTCTGGACAAGGCAATCACAACCTGCGCATCGGCGATGTAGATGGCGATGGATGCGACGAAATCACATACGGCTCGATGGCTGTTGACCACGACGGCAAGGGGCTATACACCACTCGCATGGGGCATGGCGATGCTATCCACCAATATGCATTTTTCCCTGATAGCGAAGATCTGCAAATATGGGATGTGCATGAGAATAAGCGAGATGGCTCCGATTTCCGCGACGCAAAGACAGGCAAAATTCTTTTCCAGATTCCTTCTGGCGACGATGTGGGCAGAGGCATGGCAGCCGACATTGACCCAACAAATTATGGCTTGGAAATGTGGTCGGCATCTCAGCGTGGATACTACGATGTGGAAGGTCAGCAACATTATCCCGAAGCTTGGATTCCGATGAACTCAGCTGTGTGGTGGGATGGCGACTTGCTGCGCGAACTGCTTGACCGCAATGCGGTGAGCAAATGGAACTGGACAACAGGCAAGGTGGACACAATCAAGGATTTCAGAGCCGAAGGATGCTCATTCAACAATGGCACGAAACAGAATCCATGTCTTTCTGCCGACATCATTGGCGATTGGCGCGAGGAGGTGATAGTTCGCAATAATGAGAGCACAGAATTGCGAGTTTACTCCACTACCCTTCCCACTAATCACCGTTTCCTCTCGTTCATGACCGACATCCCATACCGCATAAGCGTTGCCACAGAAAATGTAGGCTACAATCAGCCACCCGAACCAGGAAAGTATTTTGGCAGCGACAAGAAATGGTGATAGGCTTAAAACAATGCGACCTTACCCATGCTGCCAAGGTCAAGCATTGCTCTAATGTTCATTGCGTTAAAAAGCCTGGCTATGGTGGAGAAAGTAACATTGCTGCCATTTTCAATCTTGCTGATCTGTGCTTTTTTAACACCCACCAGTTTACCAAGCTGCTCCTGAGTAAGATTGCGTGACTGGCGCGCCTGACGAATGGCTTCGCCAATCAGGAACTCATTCATTTGAGCGTCAAACTCCACACGGTTCTGAGTGCCCTTTTCTCCTATGACCTTGTCTATAGCTTCTTCTTCTGAATAGAATTTCATATCGTTCATTTTAATTTTTTGTTCTTGCTTTTGTAATATTCTGCTTTTATCGCTTCTGCTCTGTCAATCTCTTTTTGGGGCGTTTTCTGAGTTTTCTTTATAAACCCATGGGTTGTTATGATGTATGTATTTGTGTCGGAATCCCAGAATGAAAGTAAGCGATATTGAATCCCATTGTATAAAGTACGAAACTCCCAAATGTCGGTTCCCACAAGTTTCTTGAACAACTTGGGATCTTGGTTGTAACGAGCCTTGCTGACATTGAATATCACCTTTGACCGCGCTTTTTCTGGCAATGTATTAAGAAAGGTAATTACTTCTTCAGAGTATATTACGCTAAACTTCGGTTTTGCATCCATAATCACTTTGGAAGGTTATTTCGGTACAAAATTAGGCAAATGTTTCCATATAAGCAAACTTTTAGTGGCTGTTTTAATAAAATAAACGAATAAACATAATAAAAACGAGGTAACTCTGCTTACAGATTTCCTTTTATCGCGTAGTTTGAGGATAAGCAAATCCCTACCTTCTGATTGAAAATGTTGAGAAATGTATATAAGAGTGTGGCGATTCATTTTATAATCTTGTCATTGTTTCCATACCATGAACGATTCGTTCACCGTCAATCACATTGTAAAATTAGCAATCCGGGCATGTTGTATGGGTAGCTACTAACGACACCCCTACAAATTCCAATCACAGATAACAGAAAACAGATATTGGAAAAGAAACAAGGGTATGCGTTTTACAGACCCCTTGGAGGAAAAATTTTTAGTTTTGTCGAATCAATCACAGTTTTAGTCATAACTCGAAATTCTTCAAATACATTAGTATAAATGAACTAAAATGATGATTTGTTTGGCCGTAGATACTGTAAAAGGTTAGCTTTTATGCCCACAAATCCCATTTGTTCGTTAAACTGATCGGTTTTTAGCCCAATATTTAGCACCATGACAAAATCAGCCAGCGAATAATCGTTACCACCATTTTGGAAATTTCTCTCAATGGAATCCAACTTGCTCAATAAACATACCATTTGATAATTGGGGTCAGTACGCTGAGTATTTCGATTAGGGTGTGCATAGGAATAGTGCTCAGTTCCTGTTAGGGCAATAATGTTTTCTGCACAATCCGCAATTAAGGGAAATTCGCTTTTCATAAATATATGATGAGCTTCGGTTGCTACATACGCAGGATATGGATGCACTTCGCTATATTTCTCAATAGAGTGAACAAATTCTTTGGCTTTAGTAACGGCACGCTCATAGTAACCTTTGTTGTTTGAAATGGTATTCTCGTTTTGTTCTGCAAATTCTTGACGAGACATTCCCTTGCTCTTGTCAACATCTCTCCAATTTATTCGATTATAACGGAGTTCATCAATAGTGATAGGATATTTAGAAATTCTACCTCTGACAGAACCGAGTTTTCTTTTTTTGAATGCAAAGATGTTTATTATCTTGTTATAGATACGAGATGGCTCGTATTGTCCTGTTACTGGTGTATAGGTATGATACAAATAATCAAGACCTTCACACAATCTATTGAATGAATCTTTTTCTTGCAATGTGAAGAACTCATCAAAAAGATACATACAACCAGTGTCCGTCATCACTTTGTTCAGATACACATACAAGAAATCCAATGCATTCTTTTCTCTTTGTGCAATAAATTCAAGAATTTCTTGTTCTTTAATAGTATAAAAGTTTACCCCTCCTTGTTTTGTCTCAATTAAAATATTGGCTGAGGCAAATAGTTTCAATGGCTGAGCAAAGAACTTGTCATACTCAGAAGTTGCGCTATCAGTTTCCACATTTGGTTTTGAGAAAGATTCAGTAATGAGGGCATTTGAATAATCTGAATGCCAAATATCATTTTTCGTAAATACTTTCGTATTGTCTCCATCAATATATGCAAGAACACTTTCAGCAACAGCACATAGAACATCTGGAATACATTTTTGGTCAGTAAACCTACCATTTCTTGAAACACGAATATCAAAATTCTGTCTATTGATGAATTTTTGAATGTAATTAATATCTATTCTTGCCATAATATCTTATTTCTGTTTAAGTTTGCCAAAGAAAAAAACTGAATTATTGTCGATGTTCATAGAGCGTGTTGCCTTGTTGCGGGCAATTGTATAAAACTGCCTATACTCATCTGTTGCATAGTAAGCAAGATCTGCTTCAGTAACACTCTCATTCTCATCAATGAGTGTAAGAATTGCCACAGAGCCATCAGCGATACAATTCTTGGGCAGAAAACAAGCACGAGGATTGTAAGTGAGATTAGGAAGAAGTACACAATTTGGTTGATTCAAGAATTTGCCAACATCAAAAAACGAGGCATCATCCATAAAGCAATCGTAACCTTCGATGTTCTCAATGCTGTTGCTTCCTATGTTTCTTGACTTCAATACACGAATACTACCAGCATCTTTCGTGACAGCTTTTGTAATAGCTCTGTCACGATAAGCCTTGAAGATGCCAAACTGCATCTTTTCTGCTACAATATCGAATGCTTCATTTCTATAAATCAACCAATACGGGTAAGCTCTGTCCGTGATGTACGATTGTGCACTTATAGAGATCGACTCGGAAATGTATGACTCAACGATAGTGTCAGCTGGCTTCTTGTCGGTTCGCAACAGGAAATTGATAGTTTCAATTTTGACCCCTTTAAAGCCCTTCTCGCCAAAGTCAATGATGCGTTCCATCCTGTAACATTCCATCAAAGCACGAGTAAGGTTGAATTCTGGGGCATTGATAAGGCTCTTCGGTACTATCAGCGAAACGAATCGTCCAAGACGAATGCACTTTTCTATGAAGAACGAGAAGATGTTGTTCGTTTCTTTGTTCGCCATCCCTTTCTTATACTTTGCCAGCAAATCCTTGTTGCCTGCTATCTTCATGTAAGGAGGATTGCCTATCACAACATCATACCTACAATCAGCAAAATCGTGCAATATAAAATCGTCATTGATAAAGTTTATGTGAATGTTTTCGGGGATGGCAAGTTTGTCAAGAAGCGCTTTGAGAGTTTCAATGCTGTTGGCATTAATGTCCACAACATCAATCGTTACACTCTTTGCATTCTCATACTTTCTGATAAGCGTTGGAAGGAAGTTGCCGACACCAACAGACGGTTCTAGTATGCGAACATTTTGCCCAAGTTCTTTTAACTCAGGTAGATTCTTGATTATGGTGTAACAAATGTCTTGACGAGTGTAATACGCTGCATTATTCTCGCGTTGAGCATTAGCAAGTTCTGCAACTTTGCTTAACTCGGCAAAGTTATACGAAGTAGCATTTTTGATAAACCGAAGGAGGTTCTCTTGGTTTGTTAGGTCTTTCTTGTTGATAAGGTCCTCAATATCTGATTCCGTCAAACTTCTGCGAGTAGCAATCTTACGAACATTATGAGCCACTTGCTTGAATATAACGGTAGGAACGGCTTCACCAAGATTCTGTCGGATGTTCATTTCCTCTTTCTTCAAGAATGCTTTCTTGTCAGCCAATGGCAGAGCATTCAGTTGCTCAAACGGAATTTCTGACCATTGAAACTCATTGGGAACTGACATCATAAGCATAACCTCACGAATGCTGAACACACGATTATCCACTGGATGAACGGTGTTTTGACTCGCCATAATGTCGTTTCGTGTATGGATGCAAGGAGGAACTTTATCCCAATATTGGCGTGTATATTTGTCACCATTCTTCTGAGCGTTGAATATCTGCACTCCGTCCTTGATAGTGTGAGGCAAGCGATTTGGTTCTGTGTTGTCAAATGCAGATTGTCCTTCTTTGATGTTCTCTATCCATGCTACCATCCTTGGATCATAATTCCGAAAGTTGTGGTAAATATCCTCGCTCCAAATCTCGCCCATTGTGTGCAATGGTGGCAGATGACCTATGATCTGTCTAAGTGTTCTTTCTTGTTGTTTAGCAGGGAACAGGTCGTAAGGAGTTATCTCCTTCAAGTCTTTTCGTACACCAATTACAAGAGTTCGAGTGCGACTTGACGGATTACCATAATCCTTGAAATTCACCACATTGAAGAGAATGTTGTAGTTGCCAGAAAGATTGTTGTTTATTGCCTCATGTATCGATTTGTCTTGTCCATCTACATCGGTACAAAGCGTTTTCAAGAAAGCTCTCACATTCTCAAACACAAAATAGCGAGGCTTGATTTCATTCACCATACGGATGGATTCCACAACAAGAGAGTTGCGTTTCATCTCGTCTTTCTTCTTGTGGTTTGCTACCGACATACCCTGGCAAGGAGGAGTGGCAATCACTACATCAATATCGTCAACATGGAAAAAGTCATGCCAGAATTCTATCTGACCAAACACTTTGTCTTTCGTTTCCTGTTTAGTCATGTCACCACAAATGTAACCGCTCTCCATGCTACATTTGCGATTATACTTTTGGATTTTAAGTCTTCTTTCAAGCAGTTCCACCGTTGCCACGCAATGGAATCCCTCCTGCTCAAAACCAAAGCACCCCACGCCAGCACTACTGAACAAACTGACATAGGTATGCAACCGTCCGTAACGGCTTTGAGATTCAGCTACGAGTTGAGCCTCCTCTTCGGGAATATCATATTTGAATTTTTTTTTCGCCATCTTCGTGATAAATCGTTGCAAAAAACTGGTGCATCGATCTACCACTCGCGTGAGCGCACAAAAAAGGCATGAACCTTCTTATGCGTTCGTCGAGGCTTCGTCTGGAAAATGAGACCTCATTACCAAATAAGAAATGTCCATGCCAAAGCATGAACATTGACTTCTTATAATTGGTAATAAGGCACACTTCTTCCAAAGAAGTTGCCTAACCACTATTTATTGTGTTCTTATCTCAAATTAGTTTTCCAGACGAATTCAGACGAACGCAAATAATAGTCAATGCGCGTTATATGTTAATATTTTAATGTTTCTGTAATTTTCTGTTTCGTATGGTCAAATTTCTGCTCAGCAATAGAAGCATTGCAGAGATGACGGTTTGTTTGAATTTTATTAGTAATCAAAGTTTTTCAATCACAAAAGTAGCGTTTATTTTTTATATTATGCCTATTTTGGCGAAAATATTATTGTGGATGCCGTAAATATGCGATGCAGAAGTTGGGAGAATGGGATTTTTAGTACCACAAATTCTATTTTATATTTCTTTCTTTAGGCTAAAAAATTCTTCTTGCCTCGTCTTCATCTTTGGATGCTCCAAATTTATGCACTATAATTGAGATTTGAGATTTGAGATTGAGATAAGTAGCGGGTTAGAAATATTAAACACAGAGTTCTCAGAGTTTTTATTCCCCATTCGGATCAAGAGATAACTCCGAGCCCTCTGAGTCCTCTGTGTTCGGAAAACATCCAAAAAGAAAGAAGAACGCTACGCTCAAGAAGATAGTCAGATTTTTCTTCTTCCCTCTTCTTCATCTTTGGATGCTCCCCAACTCATAGTCAAGAGTATCTACTCCCCTCTTTGAAAGAGAGGGGTCGGGGGAGAGTCTTCTTTTTACTCCTCCGTATCAAGCATCTCATAATCGCTCAC
>JAGHVC010000090.1 GCA_018064505.1 Candidatus Minthosoma caballi
CAGCCGAATGACATTGCAAAAATAGAACAAAGAAATGACACAAGCAAATAAACTGAGCAATATTTTTCAACTTTATCGCCCCTAACTTGGATTGGAGTCACAAGGACAGGACGACTTGACCCAAGTTCAGGATCAACGGTCCCTGTTCCTGTGACCATAATAACATCCAAAAACAAAGAAGAGGAAAGAAGACCATGCGGTGTTCCTTCCTCTTCTTTAGCGAAGCGTTCTTCTTCATCTTTGGATGCCAACACAAATTAAATTATGTTTGGTACAGAATCAGAATTATTTGAAGATGAGCGGTACGAACTCATTGAGGCAACGACGCCAAGTGAGCCATTCGTGAGCTGTGCCCTCTGACTCGTAATATACGGTTTTGATGCCTTGCTTGTTGAGATTTTCGTTCACGCCCTTTGTTCCGAGGTTTTCTTCTGTGCCTGTGCCGAGGAATACGGTGTGGAACTGCTTGTTGAACTTAGCTGCATCTGCCCAAACACCATTGTAGGCTTTGTCGTAGCCACCCTGGCCTACCATGAAGAGGGCGCCTGAGAATGAGCCGAGGTGTGAGAACTTGTCAACATTATTCATTGCGATCTCAAATGACTGATAGCCACCCCATGAGAGACCTGCCATTGCACGATTCTCACGGTCTGCTTTTGTGCGGAATGTAGTGTCGATATATGGTATGATGTCATTGACAATCACCTTGAAGAAGCTTGCTCCGAAGCCTGCGCGGTCTTCATTTGGATTTGCACCGAAGCCGTAGTCGCAGTTACCATTGTCCATCACTACAATCATTGGAGTAGCTTTGCCTGCTGCAATGTTGTTGTCAAGGATGTTTGCCATTCTGCCTTGAGTGTGCCAGCCAGTCTGATTTTCTGCCATGCCGTGCTGGAGGTAAAGAACAGGGAAGCGCTTCTTAGGGTTGGTCTCATATTCGGCTGGAGTGTAAACATAGCACTGACGCATTTTGTTTTCGGTGTTGCTCCAATACTGACAGAGACGAACTTGACCGTGAGGAATGTCCTTGTTGAATGCTGAGTAAGCACTTACTTCTGGATCTTCTGGCACTTCGATTTCGCTTGCATAAACGCCACAACCATATACTGTGCGTGAAGAAGGGTCGCTGACGCGTGCGCCGTCAACCTCAATGAAGTAGTAGTGAGGGCCTACAACAAGCGGATCAGTTGTAGCTGTCCAGTTGCCTTTGCCGTCATCTTGCATTGTGTACTTCTTATTGCAAATGTCAACAATAACATTCTTTGCTCCTGGTGCTTTTACCTGGAACATTCCACGCTTGTCGGCAGTAATCTTAGGGAACTGTGACATAGGAATGTTTGTTACAGCAGGCTCAGCCTGAACATTGCTTTGAGCAACATACTGCATAGTGCCATCAGGATTGTAGGTGAGCTTGTCGAAGCAAACAGAGCGGCGGCCAATAGCGCCTGCATGGCCATCAATAGTCACTGTTGCATTGTGATAGAAGAGATACCACTGACCCTTGAACTGAATAACTCCCGGATGAATGGTGAAGCTGTTCTCAGCACCTCCTGTAACCTGACCTTTATGCTCCCATGGACCCTTGATTGACTTTGCCATTGCATAGTCAATAGCTTCCTTATGATCAAAGCCTGAAGATGCGTAAGTGAGGTAATAGTTGCCATTATGCTTGTGAAGCCAAGGACCTTCTGTGTAGCGAGGAACATCAACTGTCCAAATCTCACCATCAATCTCAGTCATGTTGTCCTTGAGCTTTGCCATGAAGCAAGTGCCATTGCCCCAGCAAAGGTAAGCCTGACCATCATCGTCGATAAGAACTGTTGGGTCAATATCATTCCACCAGCCACGAGTGCCATTATCAGTCATCTTGTCATTTACAAGAGGCTTGCCGATTGCATCAACGAATGGGCCTGTAGGGGAATCAGCTACGGCAACGCCAATAGCATAGCCTGAATTTGCTCCGGAGCCTTGAAGGGTAGTGTAGTAGTAGAACTTGCCATTGCGAGGAACTACCTGAGATGCCCAAGCTGTGCCTACCTTTGGAGTGATTGTGTCGCCCCAAGCGAAGTTGCCTGGACGAAGAACAGAACCATGATCTGTCCAATTCTTCATGTCAGTAGTAGAGTAGCAAAGCCACTCTGTGATGTTGAACTCCTTACCGCCAGAAGCCTGATCCTGACCATCGTACCACTCGTCGTGACCTACATATACATAAAGGCGGTCGCCCCAAACCATTGGAGCAGGGTCAGCTGTGAACTTGTCGCGAATGAGAGGGTTGCCGTTGAAAGTGAAAGTCTTAGAAACTTCAACAGGAGCTGCGCCACGAGCCTTGTTGAGGAAGTTAACCATGCGAGTGAGATTCTCCTCTGAATACATGTTGAAGCCATGGCCACCACCGTCAACGGTGTAGAACTCTGTAGTCAATCCCTTTTCCTTCAATGCTTTTGCCCACTTCTCACCATTTGAGTAAGGAACAACATTGTCTGCTGTGCCGTGGAATACGATGACTGGAGGGTCTTTAGGATCAAGGTATGTGACAGGAGAGAGCGATGCGAAAGCACTCTCCTTGCTGCCAAATAGAGGCGCAGGATTGTCCTTGATCTTTAGAAGTGCATCCTCTGGCGAGCCCATGCCATCGCCTGTGAGAGGGAAGATAATTGGACCAGACCAAGTAACAGCTGCATAAACCGAGCTGCTCATCTTTGTGTATTTGCCCAAGTTGCCTTCGATGTCAATCTCACCATTGCCAACTTTAGCTTTCTTAGTGCCAGAAGTTGCTGCCATGAATCCAGAGAGATGACCGCCTGAAGAGAATCCAGAAGTGGCAATGTGCTCTGTGTCAAACTTATACTTTGCAGCATTGCCGCGAATCCAACGAATCACAGCTTTGATGTCATGGCTCTGTGCAGGCCACTGAGCATCTGCGCTTGAGCGATGGTTTGGACAAACAACTGCATAGCCTGCTTTGAGAAGGGCAGAGCAGATTGTGCCAAGGTCGGCTGCTCCTTTGCTACTGTTGCTGAACCATGCAGAGCCATAGATATGCACAACTACTGGGTACTTATCTGCCTTTGTTTCTGGCAGATAAATATCCATAGTGTGGTAGGCCTGACCATCATCAGCATAATTTATGTCTTTGAAGGATTGAGAACAATGCATGTCCTCAGCCTTGATTTGCTGGCCACCAAACCCAAAGTTCTGAGCGCTGGCCGCAAGCATCATTCCTGATGCTAAAAGTGATAAAACAATGCGTTTCATATTCTTATTATTTTACTCTGTTTCTTTTTAATAATATAATGCTTTATTTCTTCTTAGGCTCGATTACTCGATAGTTTCCACTTAAGTGCATGAATGCGAAAAGACGAAGAATACTCTCATAATAAGCGTCAAAATATCCGCTTGGGAATGGCTCGTGCTTGCTATTCCAGAAGCGGTCAACAAACTCACGGCTCTTGTTGTGTGAGCATACAAGTGAGAGTGCTGCGCTTGTGGCAATGAAGCCTGGTGTGTGGCGAAGCTCCTTATATCCACCTGCTGAGAGTGTGTCAGTCACTGTTGTACCATCAACCTTGTACTGATCTAAGAAAGTATCTATGCCTTCGCTGTAAAGGAAGTTCTGAAGTTTATGTCCGTATGACTGCTGCCACTCGCGGTCAGCATTTGACCATGAATAGTCAAGGGCAATGTTCATAGGAACTCGCCAAGAATCATAGCGGAATGAATCGCCGAGTGTGCGGCCTGTGTTCATGAGCGAGCCATCGAAATTGTTATAATCTGGATTCAAGCCAGTAACAGGATGTATTGACTTGTGAAGGTACTCACGGCTTGCCTTTGCGCACTCAAGCCAGTAATCACTGCGACCATCCTGTGCCCACTTTGCCCATACTTCATAGAAAGCAGGAAGGTGGTATGAAGGGTCTGTGTAAGTAGAGCCTGGAGTGAATGCGATGAGCTTTGTCTTCTCATCAAAGAGGCGTGGCTGTCCTTCTTTGCCGAGGCAAGTGTCGATAATATACTGAGCCTCTTTAAGATAGTTGATGCCTGTATTGTTGCCCCAACGGTTTGAAGCAAAGATGAGTGAAGTGATGAAGTAGAGCTCGCCGTCGGCTGCTGCACCACGAGCAGGACTTGAGCCGTCAGGCTTCACGCTCCATGCAAAATAACCTTTTTGGTTGCCGTCAGTCATTTGCATATACTTCTTTGCCCAACGGAAGATTCTGTCGAAGATATCCTTTTTGTCAAGCTGAACTGCAATCATCATTCCGTAAGACATGCCTTCTGTGCGAGCGTCATGGTTCTTCACATCACTGATGTAGCCCATATCATCTCCTACCTCAAAATAGATGCGGTCAGGTCCATAGAAGAGTGCATCAAACAATTCTTTGAGCTTTGCATCAATTTGCTCCTGGGAGTATCCAAGCTCTGCGAAAAGGTTGCGATACTTTCCTGTTTCCATGCCGCCTTTCTGCCAAGGCTGCAAAGAGGTGCGAGAGAGAAGGGCAGGGTGAAGCTCAGGCTTGAGATCGAATGAGATCCAGTCAACAGTGAGTTCTCTGCCATCTTTGCTCTGAAGCTTGATGTCGATTACACCACGAGGTGACTTGTTGATTGGCAATGTGATAAGCTTGTATTCGCTTGATGCAGGAACATCAACAGAAGCAATAGTGCCCCAAGACTTTGCCATGTTCTCAAGCATCTCTTGTGGGATAGGGCGATTGCCCCAGCGTGTAGGCAGCTTGCTTGAAAGGTCTGTTATCACGAGAGTAGCTCCCTTTGGTGCCTTTGCGCGCACTGTGATAGTAGTCACTTCCTTAGTGCCGAAATCTACTTTATTATATGTAGAGAAAGCATCAGCAGTGCTGTAAGTGAGCTGCCACCCCTCAAAACGAGTGAGAGTGTCTGTGCTCATAGCTGCAGGATTTGCAAATGCCATGTTCACGCCTGATGAGGAAATTGTGCTGTAACGGTCAATCTGGATAAGTGAACGAGCATCAGTTGCACCTATGCCGCGGTATGTAGGCTTGACTGGCTGAATTGTACCATCTTCATTGAAGAAAAGAGAATCAGCGCGTGCTGCTCTAAGTTTATCAAAGTTAGGAGAATAGTCGTTGTGATGATAGAACAGGTACCACTGGCCTTTGTACTCAATAATGCTGTGATGGTTAGTCCAGCAGCCAGTAGGAGACTGCTCCATGATTTTTCCTTTGAACTCATAAGGGCCAAGTGGATTGTCACTCATAGCATATGCAAGGGTCTCAGTCTTGTCCTCAACCCAAGGATAAGTGAGGTAGAACTTGCCATTTCTCTCAAAAGCGAATGGACCTTCCTTGAATCCCTGTGGCAAGCCTGCATCAACAGCCTTACCAAACATTTTCATTTCGCGATCGCCAAACTTGCGAATCTCAACAGGACCGTCTTCAGAGAGTTCTGTAAGGTTGCTCTTCAGCTTTGCGCCACGAAGGCCGCCACCTCCCCAGAAGATATAAGCATTTCCGTCGCTTGCCTGAAGCACGCAAGGGTCAATGCCACTGATGCCAGCAATATTACTCTCAAGCAACTTGTATGGTCCTTCTGGCTTGTCTGCGATAGCTACGCCTACACCAAAACCGCCACCACGCTGTCCTTCAACAGGTTTTGGCGCATTTGGGAAGAAGAAATAATATTTGCCATCTTTCTCGACACAATCTGGCGCCCACATAGAGTAAGCCGTAGGGTTGCCCCAAGGTACATCTTTCTGGTGAATAATCATGCCGTGGTCTGTCCAATCGGTGAGATTCTCAGATGAGAAAACATGATAGTCTGCCATGCAGAACCAGTCCTTGCGTGCATAGTCGTCAGGTGCAGGGATGTCATGCGATGGGAATAAATACACTTTGCCATTGAAGACCCTTGCAGTAGGGTCGGCTGTGAATTGGTCACGAATAATGGGATTCTGTGCAAATGTCGAAGCACAGAATCCCATAGCTAGTAATGTTAAGGTAGTTTTTTTCATATAGTTTTGCTCCGTTCGATTCTTAGACTATATATTAATATATAGGTTTAACCGAAAAGACCGGAAATTACTATTTAAAGTCCCATTTCGAATTGTCGCTGTTGAAGTCGAAGACACCGAGAGTTGGAGTACTGTCAGCAATAGACATGAGGCAAAGCTTCTTCTTAGTGCCAGGGATTGACTTAGGCATGATGCGATAAGTGCCATCTGTGAGCTGGTCAATCTGCCAAAGCTGTTCGTCTGCTCCAGTGAATTCAGGCACTGTAGTTACTTCACACTTCTTAGTAGCTGCGAGTGCACGGTTTGTTCCGGCAATAGTGATCTTATAGAATGGCTGACCAAGGAAACCTCCCTTGCCTTCAACTGCAGTGATTGTCCACTGCTGATGAGGGCGCACCATATAATCACCATTACGGACAGAAATCTCGCCTGCAGGCCAATCGCCGATTACATCCTGAAGCTTCTGCATTTCTATAGGCTTCACTTCTTCGTTCTCAGCACGACGCCAACGACGCATGCCTGTATCAAGACGCTTGAAGTCAACAGCAAGTTCAAGCGCATAGCCATGACGCTGAGATTCAATCTCGTAAGTTCCTTCTTTGAATACTTCACCAGCTACAGGCCAGCCATTCTTCCAGAGCAATGGACGAATGCCAAGTACGCTGTAACCTCCCTGATTGAAGTCTGCCTCGAAGTGGCAAGACATCTTCTCTACGCCATTCTCAACAATAGTGCGGCCGAAATGACCAGGACCAACAACTTTGTCATGTGCAGCAATTACCATCTTACCGCCACCCTTAAGCATTTCGCGTCCAACATTATCGATATAAGGGCCTGTAACTGAGCGTGAGCGACCGCACACAATATTGTATGTTGAGTTCACGCCATCGCAGCAAGTGCCATGAGTACCAAGCAGATAGTACCATCCATCGCGGTAGATGAGGTCTGTTGCCTCGCAGTCAATGCCTATATCAATGGCCTCGTTTCCTTCAAGGCGCTTTCCAGTCTTTGGGTCGAGCTCTACAAGGCGAATGTTGCCAAAGTAAGTTCCGTAGCTGCACCACAAGCGACCTGTTGTAGGATCGAGAAGAAGACCTGGGTCGATAGCATCACAGTCATCTCCATCTTCAGATTCAGCAACAACAACAGCTTCTGTGTATTTGAAGTTTGGGGATTTAGGGTCGAGAGTTTTATTCCACATTGTAAGAACCTGACCGCGGTGAGTGCCACCGAGACCGCCACCTGTGCCACTATAAGCAACAAGATATCTGTCGCCGATTTTCAGCACATCAGGAGCAGCTCCGCCACCAGGACGCTCCGCACCGCTGTGCCATGTGTAGCCGCCATCATCAGAGATGAGACCGCCACCGCCAGTACCGAATGTGTACCATTTACCATCGCATTCAGCGAGAGTAGCAGGGTCGTGAATGAAAGGTGCGCCAACCTGTGCAGAAGCAGATAGGGAGAGGAAAAAGACCACCCCCCATACCCCTCCCTTAACATGGAGAGGAGTAGTTTGGTTTGTCAAAGAATTAACCAATGACTTTATATTTTGAGATATGCCTAACATATTGATTCATTTTTTGTTATTATAATAGATTCGTCTTTCCCCCTTTGGTATTTACTCCCCTCCATAAAAGGGATGGGTAAGGGGGAGGGTCTTCTATTATTTAATGGTTATACCTGTGGTGATAGGCTCACCGTTTTCTTTCACAAAGCGCACACAGAAGTCACTCATGCCTGGGCCATTGATGATAGCACCGCGAAGCACATTCTCGCCTTTCTTAAGACTGATGCGGTTTGACATTCCGTCATCAGCAACCATTCTGCGGTCGCCAGAAAGGATAAGTGCCTCTTCTCCATTCACCCACCACATAGATGCTGAGTTAGAGCCAACAGAAAGGCGTACATCATTCATGTCTTCCTCGCAATTGATGACTGTTACCACCCAATAGATAACGCCATACAATCTCTGAATCTCATGTTCGCCAAAGCGTAACAACTTGAGGTTGTATGTTTTACTGTCAAGCTTATGCCATTTAAGTGTCTCTGTGCCAGTTATAGTTTTAATCTGAACAGAAGGATCCATACGACGGAAATCTTTTGGCATATCCTGCTTTTCGAACTTTGCCTTCACCTTCTCTCCATCCTTAGGGATGATGGTCATCTGCTTTGGGAAATACTCAGCAGCAAATACCTCACGAAGGTAAGAGTCAGTGAACACTGTATTTGAACGATTTGGCTTGCTGATAGGTTCAAGCACTGTCCAGCGGCGGATAAATCCTTCGCTGTCAAGTTTCATCGCTTCCTTTGTAGGTTGCGTGAAATACTTTTCTTGTGCATTAGCTGTGAAAGGCATCAACATGCTCATACTCAACAGCGCGCTAATTGCAAAAAACTTTCTCACGGTTAGTTAAGCTAGTTAGGTTATAATTAAAGTATATATTATAGATGTTATTTAGTATTTAGACCGAATTAAAGCCTTAAAGTTTAATCACGAATCCTCCTCTTGGCTTGCATGCAAACTGAATATCCTCTTTGCTGAGGAAAGGTTCCTCTGCAACCTTGAAAGCAAATTTCTCGCCGGCAGGCATGTTGTCTGTATCCTCTATCACGAGAGCGAGCTTGGCTTTTGTCTTCAAAGCCTTGCAGTTGAATCTGATAACCTGATTCTCGTCTGTGCCATTTATGCCTGCAATGTACCAATTGTTTCCTTTACGGCGAGCAAGCACCACATACTTGCCAACATCACCAGCCAATAGCTTTGTGTCATCCCATGTTGATGGCAATTCACTAAGCAGCTGCTTGATTTTCTTTGGAAGATTGCGGTAAGTATCAGGTCTGTCAGGCATGTGCTGACAGCCTGACTCAAAGAGTATAGGCAATGCCAACTCATGAGCATTTGTAGTGATATGTGGATGCTGAGAGTCGGTGAAAGTGCCTGGAGTATAATCCATTGGGCCAATCACATTGCGAGTGAAAGGCAATGTGGCATTGTGGCAAGCAGCTTTGTTTGTAAAACGGCCATTGTTGTTGTACCACTCTGCACCATGCACAGCCTCGCAAGTTACCACATTTGGATATGTGCGCTGCCAGCCGTGAGGCAGTGTGCCTCCGTGGAAATTGACAAGCATGTGATTCTTTGCAGCAGACGAAAGAAGACGGTAGTAGTAGTCCGTAGTCTCCTTTGTGTCGTTGCTGAAGAAGTCAATCTTTACACCTTTTACTCCCCAAGAAGAAATCTTTGCAAATTCTTTGTCGCAGTCCGCAGGGTCGTTAAGCAAGCCTTGCGGAGTTGGAGCCCACTGGCCTGTCCAGTTAGTTGTGGAGTTATACCAAATCATAGGCATAACACCTTTATCTACAGCGTATTTGCAAAGTTGTTCTATATTTCCTCCACGCATTACATCCCACTCTGCATCCACAAGAGTATATGGCCACTTCATGTCAACAGCAAGATCAACATACTCTTTCAGTATGCTATACTCCTGTGAGCCATGATTATATGCCCAATATATCCATGAAGAAACGCCTGGCTTTATCCACGACACATCCTCATATTGACAAGGATCTGCCACATCAGTGACGAGAGTAGATTCCACAACATCTGACAATGAACCTGTTATGACAACATTCCAAGCAGACTGCCACACGCCATTTACAGCCTCATCCTCACCAAACATCTTGAGAGCGTATGTATTGCGGTCTTCTGGAGTGTTGAGCAGCAAAGTGCCATTGTTGCCATTTGCTGGGTTGTATGAATCGCTGATGAGCATAAAGTCTCCTTTATTCAGTTCAAACAAAGCAGGATAGCCCCACTGCACAACCTTCTCTCCCTCAGGCGACACACCACCTGGGCAAAGAGGGAAGAAATGCTCATAGCCAGGGCCATCATACTGCTGCATCCAGCGATTAGCAGATGCAGGGATGTGGAAACGAGTACCGATAGAAGTCACCTTTTCGTCCTGCGCCATATTCTGGATAGTGTAGCGGAAAGCATACCCATCCTTGTATTGTCGCAATGTGAGCGTGAGCCTGTCCGAGCCGTTGCTAATCACATAGATTCTTTGTGTGCCTTGATTTTGGCAGAGGCTACGCTTGCCAGTAAGCATTTTGTAGCTTTCCTTTATCTTTGTGGGTTTAGTAGCAGTGACAGTGCAATTGGCTGCATTCCACGAACGCTTGTTTGTTGTCACTCCGAAGTCGCTTGGTGACATGATAGTATGACCTGCCACCTTTATCTCCTGAGCAAATGCAGAAGAAAGGTTCAGGAACGAACACGCAACCAGCGATAATGCAATCTTTTTCATTGAGTTAGTTTATTTAATAATTTTCTTGGCAGGGCCGTTATTGCCTTTAACAATCACAATGCCTTTTGCTGATGAATCCTTTACGCCTGACAAAGAGTAAGTGCTTACTTTCTCATTAGCAGCTTTTGGTGCAGATATAGCATCAACCACTTCTGCAGTGTAATCTATCGTAATAGCACCTTTTCGTCCATCTTCCACCAATTCAACATTTTCTATGTTCAGCTTGTATTCTCCAGTAGAAAGGCTTGCTCCTTCTGGCATTGACAATTTCAGGGAACGGCTCTTATCCGAATTTGTTGTGTTTGCAAGTTCTATAGTCTGGCCATTGCCTACAAGCTTTGCAGACACTCCTTTTGAATATATGTACTCTGAGAATGCCACAGTAAAAGTCTGATCCTCAGAAAGTGTAGAGCCACTTGTAGGAACAATGCGAGACATAGCAAACGAAATGTCATTGTCGAGAGAATATCTCTTAAAGAATGCCCACAATTCGTTAGTAGTATTAATACCGCCCCATTGGCTGTCGCTGTGCCAGTGACCTGCACCGTTTATGACATTATATACAGTCTGAATGCCTTCTTCCCTGTTAGTCCAGATTGTTTTTGTGTCGCCACCAATCTTCTTCACCACAGGCTTGCTTGTGTCGCATCCGTTCCAGGCAGCCCACTTTGTCACATACTCAGTGATGGAAGGGTATCCACCAGCCATGTGACCAGGATCACCGCCAAACTTAAACACATCGTCAGCGCTGCCGTGATGGTGGATGAGCGGCACATGACGACTTGCAGTAATCTTACGATTGTCAAAGCACACACCGCTCACTGGACCGTATGCAGCAAAAGTGCCAGCAGTCTTAGTGATAAGGTGGTAAGTCATCATTGCGCCCAAAGAGAAACCAGTAGCATATACCCTATTTTTGTTGATCTTGTAGTTCTTGCTCATGTAGTTGATGATGTACTTCACGAAATTCACATCCTTATCGCCCGAGACATCCCACCACAAACCTTCTCCCTGAGGGAACACGACAATGAAGCCATTCTGGTCTGCAAGATTATTCCAGTTTGTGTTGTTCATCTGATACTCAGCGCTTTGATTCACGCCATGCATGCTGATTACGAGTGGCGCATTGTCTTTGAGATTAGGAGGGAAATGCACTTTCATAAAGCGGTTTGCTCCGCCTACAGTGATGTTTATGTCTTTTGTCTGTCCTGCTCTCACCTGAGCCCATGTGCTGACAACACACAATAGCATAATCAGCATCAATGATAATATTCTTTTAGTAGTCATAGGGGAAAATGTTTTTTTGTTCTTAACTCCAGTTTTTTAGTAATTGATTTCCTATTTATTAGTAATATATCTTTCCGACCTTTCCATCAGCATGCTTCACTATGTTAAGTCCTTTCTGCGGAGATTGAAGCTTCACTCCAGATATCGAATAATACTCAGTTTTGCCATTACCCACAGCCTTAGGGGCAACGATAGCATCTGGCTTTCCGTTTGGATACAGATACTCTTCTGTGTAGTAATCTTCCTCAACGAATGTGCCAGTCTCAGTAGTGAACCAGTCAATGTCCACATACCCGCCTGCCTTCTTAGTGCAATAGTTGAAAAGCCCGAATTTGTTGCCGGTGAACACACGAAGCGTATAGGTCATATCCAGGATATTGCCAAGGCGAATGAATTTCTCATTGTCAAGGCTGTAGAAGAAATATGCTTGGTTCTGTCCAAAGCGGCATTGAGCTCTCAGATACACGATGTCTGTTGTGAGCTCAGGGCCTTCCTTCTCTTTCAATATAGTGCCGTCGAAATTGTTGATATACTGCACCAGATACTTCTTGCCGTCTTTCATTTTCACGCCGATGTATCCATAGTTTTCCTGGAACACGCACAAACCGCAAATGTCGCCATCTTTCATTCCGCTTACATCAAACTTTGCTGTGCCGTATGATGATTTCACATTAGAACTGGCCGTTCCTTCAGGACTGAATCCCAGCACGCGCTGAGTGAGAGTGTTGCGAGCCTGAGTCAGGTTGGCAGCCTTATAAGAAGTGATGAGTCGGAGCCATCCTGGACGCTGTGTCAGCGACCAGCACCTTGCGAGAGGATTGTGGTTCCATCCCCACTGTGGCCCAAGTGTTGTCTGTGAGAATGGATCATTAGTAGGCAAGTAAGTCTTAGGATATTCCTTGCCCACATTAGGCTTTGGATATTTGCCGCCGTTCTTGCTTACATCCGCCCCGTTCTTGCCAATGATTGGCCATCCGTCTTTCCACACCACAGGCTCAAGGTAAGGAATACGGCCAATAGAACCTGCATCCTTAAACATGATAGTCCACCATTCACCAGTCTGAGTCTCCACAAGACCGCCCTGATGAATGCCCTGACCGCTGAATACGCTACCTGCCTGCTGGTTGCCGTTCGGACATTCGTCGTAAGGTCCCATAGGCGATTTGCTTCGCAGGATTGTCTGACCTCTCCAGTAGCCTCCGTTGGTGAGGTAGATGTAGTACCATTCGCCAATGTGATACATGTGGCTGCCCTCATGGCTTTCCTTGCTGAACACCTTGGTCGAAGAAATCTTCTTCAGAGTCTTTGCATTGAGCTTGTTCACCCAAATGTCACCGATGCCGCAAGCCACATACAGGTAGCCATCGCCGTTCTCTCCATCGTCAAACATCCAGCCAGCATCGTAGTAGTGCTCATCCATGTACTTCATTGTCCATGTGCCCTCAGGATCTGTTGCAGTCAGCAACACATTGCGTCCAGGGTCATTGCTGCCTTTGCCTCCGTAAGCAATGAAGTAGAGATAGAATTTGCCGTCGTGGTACTTGAGGCTTGAAGCCCACTGCCCCTGCGAATAGTGGTTGAAGCCATTGGCGAGGTTGTAGGCATCATTGTTGTCGATGCTTTTCAGCGGATTGCAGCAATACTCCCAGTTCACGAGGTCGTAAGACTTGAAGATTGTCGCTCCAGGAAACACAAACATAGTTGTAGTGACCATATAGTATGTGTCACCCACTCGTATCACATCAATGTCTGGCGCATCGGCGTTGATGATTGGATTAGTGAAAGTGCCATCACCATTATCCGCACTCCACACATTCTTAAACTCCTTTAGCTGTCCTTCGCTTTGTGCATTCACCGCAACGCACAAGAGCAAGCTCAGGATAGAACTCAATAGTTTTTTCATTTTATAAGTATTTTTTTGTTGTCCTTAATAATTATTCCACTCTGTTTTTTGTTCACTTTCACTCCCTGAAGATTGTACGCACCTTTTGCGCCATTCTTTTTCTGTGCAGTCACAGTCTCGATAGCATCAGGAGCAGGCGCTGTGCACTTCAAAGTCATGTAGTCAATGTTTGGCATGTAAGCCGACTTGTTGTAGAGATAGATGGTGTTGTGCCCCTTCTCAAGGTTGATCTTCACGGTTTTCTTTGCCACAGTGCCCCAGCCGCCAGAATTCAGCCCGCGCAGGGTAGTGACATCCGAGCCATTCACATCAACAGTGATGTTTCTGCTCTCGCCGCTCAGGTAGGCAATAGTCATGGTATATTCACCGCCCGTCTTGCTATACACATCCAGCCATTTCAAACCGCAATCCTTACCGTTGCCGAGCCATTCAGCACGATAGCCTCCGCTCATCTTCGCATCCTCCACATACTCGCCTGTCTTCGGCCATTTTATTTCTTGGTATGCAGGGATGTATCCTGTCTCTGCTTCATACAAAGTGCGCTCCAGGCGTTCTTCAGCAGTCAGCTTAAACAAGCGGGCGCCATGAGCAGGCACAATCACTTCCATCGACTCCTCCTTCTCGCCCTCGTCTCGCTTGTTGAGAAGATTGCGCACCTGCACCTTGCCTGCAAGTTCAACAGTCGAGAAATTCAGCTTGATTGTCTTCTTAGCGTCAGTAGGGTTATACACAGCCACTGCACGCACATTGCCGTTCAAAGTCTCAAGATCCTTCACCATGATGTAGCAGCCATCCACATATTCAGCAATGTATGCTTGCAAGCCAAGCGGATCCTGATTCAAAGCAATCAGCTCCTTGTTCTTGAGCAGCGCGAGTGGGGTAGTGCCGATGTTGCTCATGTCGCAGCCAATGAGGAGAGGAGACGACATGATGCACCACATAGCGAAATGCGTGCGATCTTCCTCAGCAGTCATGCCTCGTCCTACTTCAAGCATGTCCATGTCGTTGTAGTGGCCATCGCGACAATAAGCCGACATGTAGAGATTCTCTGCCAAGATGCCTCTCACCGACTCCCAGCTGCAATAGATGTCGCCCGTCGTGCGCCATGATGTGGCAAGGTCGTTCACCCAAGTGCCAGGATAAGCCCAGCGGCACACATTCAGCCTCACGCCTTCCTTGCCTGCTTTCACCATTGCATTGTGAATCTCTGTGTATCTCTTTTTCTCGTCGAGGTTCAGTCCTTCATTGTTGTGGTAATCCACGCCGCCGCAGAAGTCCACCTTGATAAAGTCAAAGTCGAGTTCCTTGAAGAAAAGGTCGCAATCCTCCTGATCGTGCTCATACAGTCCCACGCCCTCGCCAATCTTATCTCCTCCATGATACGAAGCGCAAGTGTTGTGACCGCCATCAGAGTATATGCCAGCTTTCAGCCCCAGCTTATGAATGTAATCCACCACAGGCTTCATTCCGTTAGGGAATCGGGTAGGGTGAATCTTCAACTTGCCGTTAGCATCGCGGCCTCCAAAGTAGCCGTCATCAATATTGACATAGCTATATCCTACCTTGTCAAGGCCCTGGTTGACCATAGCTCTGGCCTGTGCCTTGATAATGTTTTCGTTGATATTGAAACCGTATGTGTTCCATGAGCTCCATCCCATGGTTGGAGTTTCCGCCACCTGTGCCGACATCACCAATGCTGGCAGTGTCATCATAGCCACGGAAATCGCCTTTTTCATCTGTTTTTTCATATATAGGTAAAGTGTTTAGATTGCCCATTAGTTATTCAATTGCAAATTTACTATCTTTCACGCACGCATGTTATCTATAATGTAACACAATGTTGTAAAAATGATTTCTTTGAAACATTTTCTATAAGAAAACGAACATTAGCATGCTGAAGCCCCCACAGACAAAGGCTTTCAGCATTTTCCAAAAAGAAAAATGCCCACCTTCGCTTTTCGTTTGCAAAGGTAAGCATTATGGCTGACTCGAAAATGCGATTCGGTGCGATTCGATGCGTTTCGATGCGATAAAGTTGAAAAAAATCAAACCTCCCCCGCAATCTTTCCCGCCATAGCATTCAAATACAAGCATTGTTCCCTTGTAATCACCTTCTTCTCCGTGTGATACTCCCATGGGCTTATCTGCAACAAAAGTCCTGCAGCACATGCATCAAATGATTCTCCTGACGGCTTATACAACTTCGGGAATCCGTTTTCTCTTAGCAATATAATCTTGTACCCTCTGTTCATGGCCTCTCTCATCACCTCCTTCTCTTTTTGTGCAATTGCTGCGCTCACAAGCACACCGCCTCTTTCGCCGCATGCAAGCCATTCCTCCCTCAGTCGGGCATTCTCCTCATCAGTATAACGACGATGTACAATGACTGCCATCTTGTCTGGATTATCCAAAAGAAAATGATTGCCCACTACCTGGCAATGCTCGCCTACAACTTCCATTCCTGTAAGCACAGTGAAGAGCTGAGGATTTCGTCGTTTTATCATCAAACGGCGAGGGTTATCGTCCAGGTAATGCTTCCAGTTTTCTAACTGGCCTTCTTGCAATAGTATTTTATCGTTATAGCCTTCTTCAAAGAGGGATAGCCTCTCTGCTGAGGTAGAAACCTCTTGAACAGTAGCCTCAGTCGCAGTTACCGCTCCTGGCGTTTCTACGCCAGTCAATCTCCACCATGCCTTTGTGCATCCAGCCTTAAAACCACGGACAACATATCCCAAATGCTTTCCCTTTCCCATGTCCTCATTGACTCTCACAATTATATGTATGTGATCAGGCATTATACAAAGCTTCCACACATCAAGTTGAGGATAATAGAGATGAATCTTCTTTAGTTCTTCTTCATAGATTATTGCCCCTAAAAGCGATTTTTCCACATGGGGCGCTTCTGTTCCTTCCAAGTCTCCTTTCAACAAGCCAAGCAGAGGCATTCTATCCCTCACCACAAGCGTCAGCATGTATGTTCCCTTACGGCTATAGTCATGCCATGAAGTGCGCCTCTTCATCGAGTGCTGTACTTCATTCACCTCCATTCCAGCAGCAATAGCTTCTTCGCGCGTCATGTTAGAGTCATTTTTATTTATGCCACAAAAGTAAGCTATTTCAGACAATCCACCAAATATGAATTGCAGATTTTATTAAAATGGGGGGGAGGAGGAAGTGATTAGGATGAAAGATGTTGGTAAAGAGAGAATGTTGATGAAATCAAGAGGATGTGCATCCTCATCATATTATTTTATTATAAGAAAAGGACGGCGTCAATACCGTCCTTTTCCGAAAAATATAGATTAATATAAATTGCCATTAAAATTCGGATCAATATTGTCATCATCACACCACGCTTTTTTCCATGTAGGAGCATTGTCTGGATAAGTTGGGTGATAATCTTCTCTTACTCTGTATTCACCCCATTCTTCACGAACCCAATCAACAAACTTAGGGTATGCAGTTTCTATAAATTTGCATTCTCTCATCCAACGGACATTTGTAGGCACTGCAAATTTTTGTGGTGTATTAGAAACTCCTGGGTTTTGTGGTGTATAATGAGTTTCAGGACTTCCATTTACAATGTAGTGCCCATTTCTAACGCCTTCTGCATTGCCAGATGTTACTACATAAATAGGAATACTATTAAGATTGAGCGCATCAGAAGGATTAGAAGAATCAACTTCAATTTTTATATGATATGTTGCAATAGGGCTCTTTACACTACTAACATTAACTGGTGTTTTAGTACTATTATTATTTAGCAAATGATGTGCTTCAAATGCACCATTAGCATCATCTGGCATTTTACCAACATAGATTGGCATTGTACCACCAGCAGCCTGCAAACGAATTGTCACATCAATAGGAGATTGTGTTTTTTCACCTTTTGCATAAGCTGCATAATCTGCTTTGGTCATGTTGTATGTTGCATCAAATACAACATCATTAAAGTCAAAGTCGTAAGTGTTACCTAAGTCTTCACACATCACGCGTCGAGTTTGTCCTGTGTATTCAGGTTCTTCTATAGGTGTACCTGGCGACAACTTTACAATCCAGTTGCTGTAATATCCATCTGCATCTATTCGAGCATACTTTTTCTTATATTGTGGTATGTTAGTTTTAGTTTCTTCATCCCATGTATATTCCCAATCTTCCTGAGAATAGTGCTCATAATCGAACGCAAGATAGTATCCATCATAATGACGCCCCGACGCACCAGTGAATTCCAAATGCTTCAAAACCCAACTTCTGTGCTCATTGCCATCCTTGTCTTTTACAGTTGTTCTATCAGTATTATCATCGGAATATTTGCATAAGAAATCCTCTGTACCAGATGATTGGAAGAAGTCAATCAATCTACTGCTTAATTCTAATTTCTGGTTACTTGAGTTATACATGTCAACATAAGGATCACTTCCCATAGGAACTGTTACTGCAGTATGAAGATTATTTGATTTCCCGCTGTTAAAGTTATTAAGATGATCCCAATGCACATCTTCTCCTGTAACAGGATCTTTATAGATATTGCCATCGTCACCAATTATTGGTTCAATAGTATATGCTTTCAGATAGTCCATTCCATAAGTGACAGTAGTTGAGCCAGTTTTATTGAATGCAGCATCAGCAGCACTTCTTTCAAATATTGAAGCCTCTTTTATTGCATTTCCTTCACTATCTCTGTCATAATCAGACGACACTTCCTGTACGAAAAAGTCTGTCCAGTGAAGCGCATCATTTGATGGATACTGGTGTGTTCTAAACCACCATGATACATATTGAATCTCTTCGTATGTTACATCGCCTCCAGGAATATCACTTGTTAACAAGTCTCCACTTGTTTTATAGCCTCCGTCTTGAGTTTGATATTGGTTCAAATAAGTGTCAGGCCATCCTGGAACTTGCAAATGATAGACATTTTCATTTTCATTAAGTGGATCCCACTGGTTTCTGTTGTCAATTGTTGAACGGGATGTTAGGCTTTGCGATTGTCCAGAAACTACATTCAAGGGCATTACTCCCATTCCCCAACTATGATTTGGGTCTGGCTGTCCATAGTGGGCAACAAAATTATTAGAATACTTCTCCAATGTCTGGAATTCCATGATTTCATTTGTGTCCATTGCTTCATAATCCTGGCATGAAGCAAGCAAAGATAATGCGGCAACTGCACCGCAGAAAAGTGATGAGAGTTTCAAATTGCGTCTCATGATTGTTTTTTTTACCTTATTGTTGTTATAATTCGTCGTTCAAATTTCGGAAGGAAAGGGAATACTAAAAACACTAAATTTCGTTTTCGCCTTGTGTTGAGTTAAATTTCCGACTGCAAAGTTATGTATTTTATATATTGTGGCAAAGCCTAAAATCGACTTTTTTTGCAGAATGATACATTTCTTCATCAATTTGATACATTTGTAATATTCCGTTCATGTTTCCGATTGGGTCGGTTATGTTTCCTATGCATTTTAATCTATAGATATTCAATATTATACAAATGAATCATTTTCGGAGTTGCGCATTTAAAGCTGTTATGTTTCTAAGCGTGATAACACGCAATTTTCATGCTCAAAAGCGACTGCTCGTCTCGCTTTATCGCTTCTGCCTTGTAAGCCATATCGCTTCCCCCGTATATGCGATAGGGCGTGAAAGGCAGAAACATTTGAGTGGGATTCGTATTAAGCGATTAATCGATTAAACGGCTAATCGATTATTCGACTAAACGATTCATCGGTTAAACAACTCCTCGCCTAATCGATTCTTCGAAAAATCGGACAATCGACAAATCGAATTGCCACGATTTAACATAATCGGGATAATGTTATTTTTTTGGATAATAAATAAATTGGTGTGTTTCAAATGGTAAATTCACAAAAAAGTGCTAACTTTGCAACGAATAACAATCTTATTTATAAATATGAAGAAGTATTTTACAGGATTTGCTGCCATTGCAATGGTGCTTACATGTGTGTGCATGTCGTCGTGCAAGAATGACAGAATCAGTAATCTGATGGCAGAATTGAATGGAGAATTGATGTTTGATTCCGTAGTGTTTAATGACTCTGTCGGCTTTGGCGAAGGCGTAGAGGTGACTGTTGACCTCAATGTTGCATACCCAATCTCTGGAAACAAGACGCTGACAGATAGCATCAACGCCTGGATATGCTGCCAGCTTGAAGACACAGCACTTGTGATGAAAGACGATGTCAAAGGTCTTGTGAAAAATTATGGTGCTTTGACTTTCGGCACAGATAGCGCTGAAGTTGCTGCCATCCTGAAAGAGAATGAGAGCGAGGAAGAAATCAACTGGCTTCACTATTGCTTAGAGAAAAGGATTAAGGTGGTGTATGAAGACACTTGCTTCGTCACAATCCGCTGCTTCACCTTCAGAGACATGGGCGGCGCACATGGATTCCCATACCAAAACACAGCTACCTTCTACAAGACTGGTGACAGAATCGGATGCCAGGCAGGCTGGGATCTCACAGCAAAGATTGATGACGAAACGCTCGATCGCAACCTGAAAAAGGAATTGATGCAATACTGCAACGCTGAAAGTGAAGATGCTCTTTGCGAAGAACTTTTCAGCAAGGAAGGAGGCATGATGAGCAAGGATGAGTTCAAGAACCACTTCCCTCTCCCTGTCACACCACCCTACCTCACCAAAGAAGGTATCATGGTCATCTACCAAATGTATGAAATCGGACCATACGCTTTCGGCATGCCTGAATGCGTGATTGGGCAATGGGAAGGAAGATAATAAACTGTGGTAATAATTTTGATTGCCTACTTATGAATAACTTCTTGTTTCACAGTCCTACAGAGTTTGTGTTTGGCAAACAGACGGAGGAAAAGACAGGTGCTATGGCTGCTCTGTATGGAGCAAAGAAAGCATTGATTGTGTATGGTGGCGGCAGTGCGAAAAGAAGCGGCTTGCTCGACAGAGTGGAGGCTTCGCTCAAAGAGGCTGGCGTTGAGTATGCTGAGTTAGGCGGCGTACGCCCAAACCCTACTGATGACAAAGTGTATGAGGGCATAAAGCTGGCAAAGGAAGAAGGCGTGGATTTCGTGCTTCCTGTTGGTGGCGGCTCTACTATTGACACGGCAAAAGCTATTGCAGCCGGCGTGAAATATGACGGCGATTTCTGGGATTTCTTCTGCGGCAAGGCAGTGGTGAAAGAAGCTCTGCCATTGGGAGTGGTGCTGACAATTCCTGCTGCCGGCAGCGAGGCGTCGGGCAACAGTGTCATCACTAAGATTGACGGTCTGAAAAAGCTTTCACTTCGCACTCACAACGAGCTGCGTCCTAAGTTTGCAATCATGAATCCTGAACTCACTTTCACTTTGCCGCCATTCCAGACAGCATGCGGCATCGCTGACATGATGGTTCATGTGATGGAGAGATATTTCTCAAACACAAAGAATTGCGAACTCACCGACCGTCTATGTGAAGCAACTCTTCTGAGCATTATTTGCGAAGCGCCTAAGGTAATGGCAAATCCTGATGACTATGATGCAAGAGCCAATATAATGTGGTGTGGCACAGTGGCGCACAACGGTCAATGCGGCGTAGGTCGTGAGGAGGATTGGGCAAGCCATTTCCTTGAGCATGAGGTGAGTGCGATATACAATGTAGCTCACGGCGCTGGTCTTTCTGCCATTGTGCCTGCATGGATGACTTGGATGCTGGATCACAACATAGACAAGGTGGAACAGTTTGCTCGCCGAGTGATGGGCGTCACCCCGAGCGATGTGCAAGGTGCTGCTCCTGGGGCAAAATACAAGAAGGTTGCTGCTCTTGGAATTGAACGACTGAAAGAGTTCTGGCACTCACTTGGACTTCCTGTAAACATGACAGAGCTTGGCATAGACAATCCCGACATTGACCTGCTTGTCAAGAAGTTGCATGAGAACAAAGGTGAGCTCGTCGGCAAGTATGTTCCGCTCGATTGCAATATGAGCCGCGAGATATTTGAATTGGCACGATAACGATAAGTAAACAGAAAATCCCCAGAACTCATGATAGAAGAATTCTGGGGATTATTGTATGTGTTTTGTACTAAGTAATAATTTGCTTACTCAGCATTAATATGACCGTTTGCCCTCTTGCTTAAGTAGGTGATTATAATTATTTCTGCTTTTTGTCAATATAGAAGAAAGACTTTATCAACTCGCCACCATCGTCGAGAATGCGGAGGTATGACTTGCCATCCATGTCAACAAACTTTGCACCCAGAAGGCCCATATTATTATCTACGCCGAAAACGGGAGCTGTCTCATAATCATTGTCATCAGCAGAGATGCACATCACAGCAAAAGCATCTTCACCTTCTCCATCAATCTGACGGAATACTACTCTGTAGTCGTCTTCATAACGAGCAGAATAAGTGTTCAAGCCATCGCTCCACTTACCCATCTTGAACTTAGGCTTTGTAGTGTTGAGGGTAGGAATAGGCGTATCACCGTAGATTGTCGAGCAACGGCGAAGGATTGCATAGCCGTTAGGATAGTGTTCATCTTGAATAGGCTCAATCTGACAGTTGCGGAAAACGCACTTGTTAAAGTACTGATAATCTGTCATGTCGAAGAGAGGACCCTTAAGGTTGTCGAACACGCAAGATGTGAAATTAATTACATCGCCTCCTAAAATATTGATTTGCTCATACTCCTTGTTGTTGTAGAACTTACAATCGTTGAAACGAACAACATTGCAGTTGACAACATGCATTGTGTAGTATGTGCAGTCGTGCACATTGCTTCGATTCACATAAACATTGTTGCTGTCCTCGAAACGGAAACCTTCTGTGCCGCAACCAAAGAAGTCGCAATCGTTGATGTGAACATTTGTGCAGTTGTCAATTTCAAGCACTCCCTTGTCACAGTAGCCGCCATCTGTATGGCCCATGATTATGTTCTGAAGAGTAAGACCGTCACATCCTCTGAACTCCATCACATTCACATAACGAGGAGTGGCAAGGAGAGTTGCCATACCTTTCTTTGAACGAATAGTAAGGTTTGGACAAGCTTTCACCTGAAGTCCCACGCCATCAGTATTGTTGGTGTAAGTCACATAGCTGCCATCATCAAAGCGACTTTCATCCTTATCTTCAGAATCATAGTAAGCAGGTCCTTTCATGATTTTACCAGCATCAATCCATTCAACCAACGCATCAGTGATGACAATTGGATTTTTTGAGTCGATCACAATAGTGCGATTTGGACCAATCGCCTTCATGAACTCGTCAGCAGTTTTCACTGTAATTGTCTTTGTCTGTGCCGAAGCGAACACTGCAACAAACAATGCTGCCAATACTACAACTTGTCTTAGTTTTTTCATTTTTTTGAGTTTAGTTGTTTTTATAAGCTTTGTGTTAGAACTTATTTCGCGGCAAAGGTAAGTATTCTTGGTTTATTAAATGGCACAAAAGAAGTAAAAAAATACAAAAAAAAGTAATAAATATTAGATAATCGCATAAAAAAGAATGCTTGATATTAGCTGTGGGAGAATAATCAAGCATTCTTAAAGCAGTAGAAATATGATTCTTTACTTTTTCCAGATCAAAGGAAGGGCAAAGTAGAGATACTGGTTAATGTCGCCATAGTAGTGCTGACCTCCCTTGCGCATAGAGAATCGCAGGTTTGCATCTGGGCGTGGACGACCTGAGGCAGCAGTGGCATCATAGCGGAAGAGAGGGGCATTTGCATTGAGTGCCTCGACAAGGTTTTTCTGAGGATTGCCTGCGATGTCTTCTGTTCCTGTGTAGCCGTACACCTCGAAATCATTTGCAAATGGAGTGGCTGCAAGCTGGGTGTTAATCCATTTTGCTGCTACTGCAGGCTCTTGTTTCTCGCCTTTATCGTTATACACCCAAAGGTCGCCGCTAAGTGGGAGGTAGTGTTTTACTGCATTTACGCCATGAGCCAGCTGGAACCATGTGGTGAGGGCTCCCATTGAGAAACCTCCAAATGCACGATGGTCGCGAGATGCTGTAACTGCAAGGCTGTCTTTTCCAACAAGATATGTGTTGTATGCGTTTTCTACCGACGGAATGAGATCGTTCTGCAATTCGGTGTGGAAGTTGCGAGTAAGGGCGATAGCATCGTCCATCTTATTTGCTCCAATGTTCTCGTCGTCGTCATAGAATGTTGGTGCAACAACAATGATAGGATCCATCTTGCCATCGGCAATGAGATGGTCGAGGACATTTCGAAGAGGCAGCCAGTCCTTAGGAGGTGTGAGGAATGAAGTTGTGTTGTCACCACCACCATGCATTAAGTACAGAACATTGTACTTTGTCTTCTTATCTTTTGCTTTATAACCGTATGGAAGATAGACGCGTGCATGCTTCTGAAGAGTCTTGCCATTGCGATGAGCAGTGTACTTGAACTCCTCTATTTTGCCTTGTTTTGCGGCTGGCTGGCGAATAGCGTCTGGGATTGGCTTGATGTCTTGAATGGTGCTTTCGAAGTTGAAAGCATCGCGCACTTTCCACACTTTCAGAGCAATGCCTCCATCCATGAACCCGCTTGGACGACATACATAAATGGCATTGTTGAGCCATGCATATTTGCTGTCAAGTGGAGCTTCAAATGTAGGCGAGCAATAGAAATATCCATCGGCAATGATGCCACGGTTGCGAACATGGATGCTCACTCCATCGTCAGTGCGAATGCAGTAGATAGCTTCAAGATCTGTGCGGCCGGTTTCTACGCTTTGCATTTGATAATCAGCTCCTCCGTTCAACACTTCGCCCTTTATGTTTGGGCCTTCGAATGTGCCACCTGTAATTGGAATGACGAAACGGTTGCCGTGAGCAGTCTTGCCCACGCCGAACGCACCGCCAAGCTTTACTTTTAATTCCAAAACATACTCTAACTCTGGGTCGGGCTGTTGCGCAATGCTAGACAAAGCAATTGCAAACATAGCAACAAACGCGAAAATAGTCTTTCTAAACATAATTATATAATAGGTTTTTAATTTATGGGTCTGCTACCTTTTTTGTCTTGCAAATTTAGCTCCATTTTTGTTTTATAGCTAAAGGATTTGAAACAAAGATTTAGAAAAATGAAACATTTGACGCTCAATTCTTATCAGAAAAGCTTATATATACATTATTATATATTACCTTTGCACAAATTAAAAAAATCAATCATGAAGAAATCCTTGCTTTTACTTTTCACTCTCGCATGCGTTAGTGGCAATGTTCTTGCTCAGTCAGATAACAACAAACTGATTGATATTTGCGAAAAGAATACAGACAAATCTTACAAGGTTTACAATACCTCAACCACTATTGCAGAGGGAAGCACCCTCACTGTGCGCACTTCGCGCTACACAGATTTCTACCCTGTTCTTTCAGGAAAAGGAAGCCTCGAACTGTATTGCGGCGGCGAGCGCAGCTATTTGGGAAATCATAGCGACAAGTCATATCCTGATTGGACAAGATTTACAGGAAATGTTGATGTCTATCCATATAAGGCGGTAGAATCTAATGCTGGTTTCTATGGAGCAATCATGAACACCAATGGAAAGTCTTTCTCTCCTGAAGACGCAAATCCAGGCAATAAAATCAACGGAATGCTTGCTAACAATCATGTGACATTGCATCAAGGAGCAGCGTTGGCAACAGAGAAGTCTGCAGCAGGAGTGCGAATAGGAGAGCTCAACACAGAAGCAGGCAGTCGCTTGTATGGCTACTACAAGTCACAAAGCGCTACTTCGTCTGCCTATTATCTGCTTGGCTCGCTCAACACTGATGCAATTCTGGCAGGACGCATTGCTTCAACGGAAAAGAATGGAGCCCCAGATGCAACACAGGCAGTAGGCATTATTAAAGAAGGCAAAGGTACCTACTCTATCACAGGAAATGACAATCAGATTTCGGGTTCAATCCGTGTGAATGATGGAACTCTTCTGATTAACAACGATGCTGCTCAAGCAAAGGCTAAGAAGCTTAGCGGCGGAACAGGAGCTATGGCAGACACTTCATTGCCAATTGCTTATGTCTTCAAAGGAGCTACGCTTGGCGGAACAGGCAACATTGGCGGCAATGTGGATTTGTATGGCACAATTGCTCCGGGCGTGAATGGATCAGGACAGCTGCACATTGCTAACTACGCAACATCAAAGGCATGCAATGTGACTGTTCATCCTGCCTCTGTGATTAATTGCAACATAACAGATGCTGCTGTTTATAGTTCTCTTGACATCAGTGGCCAGATTATTCGCAGCAGCATGACTGAAGACTTTGGAGAAAGCAACGACCTGTCACAGGTGGTAGTTACGCTCAGTGAAAATCATGCAGTGAAGGTTGGCGATTCTTTCACTCTTGTCAGAGCTGCTAAGGGCCGTGAAAATGCTGGTGTCTGGTTCCTTAAGGTAGTAGTGCCAAACAAACTCACATGGGAGGTGAGCGAGAAGAATGAGGATGATGGTTCATATACTTTGTCCCTAACATGTGTGTCACTCGACGATGACGACAATAACTCGGGCGGTGATGATGGCAGTGATTCGGGCAACGATGAAGATGACACAGATGACGACAATACTTCAGGAGGCGAGGCTGCAGACATACCGCAAGGACTCTACTTGCGTCAATACCTAGAAATGCTCGATTCAGACAAACGAATAGGCGTGGCTGTACCTTCTACATGGACATTTAATGTTCCAGCCAATCCTGTATCAAATGTATCAAAGGCTATCTCTAACAACTTCAACTTATGTGTTGCAGAGAACGAGATGAAGATGGACGCCCTTGAGCCAAGCCAGAACTCTTTCAACTACACAGAAGCACTGAACCTCATACAGTTTGCCCGTGCTAAAAAGATGGATGTGCGTGGTCATACTCTTTGCTGGCATTCGCAGGTGCCTCAGTGGATTTCGAAAGATGGTAAAAACAATGACAAGGGATGGACACGCGCTCAGTTGCTCAAGATTCTTGAGAATCACATCATGAATATTGTGCCTCGCTTCAAGGATTGGATTTGCGAGTGGGATGTGGTGAATGAAACTCTTGACGACGACCAAAGCATTGTGAGAACAAAGCCTACAGGCTATCAGCTTCGCAAAGAGTCTGTCTGGGTGAAAGTGATTGGCGAAGATTTCATCGACTCAGCATTTGTATATGCCCACAGAGCTAATCCAAACATCAAGCTGTATTTGAACGACTACGGCTGTGAGTACAGCGGCGGAGCAAAGACCGCAGCATTATACAATCTGGCTAAGCGCCTGAAGGACAGCGGCATCCCTATTGCTGGTGTAGGCTTGCAATGCCACTTGAGTGCTGCCGACTTTGACAAGGCCAAGCTCGATGCCACTGTGAAGAAGTATGCAAAAATAGGTCTCAACTGTATCTTCACCGAAATTGATCTTGCAATCTACAGCAATACTGCTTCCGAGCAGAAGAAGCAGGCTGATGCATTCAAGGCAATCACGGAAGTGTTCCTAAACAACGACAATTGCCCACACATGATTGTCTGGGGCATCAATGACAAATATTCTTGGATTTCTGACCGCAATCCTTTGCTATTCGACACAAATACGAAGGAGAAGCCAGCATACTACTCTGTTCAGAGTGCCGTTCGTAGCTATGTAGCCACAGGAATTAAGGACATCAAGATGTCGCCAGAAATTGCAACATCAGATGAAGACGCAGTCGAGATTGCTCGCTACAATGCTGCAGGTCAGCTTGTTAACATGCCATGCAAAGGACTCAATATTGTAAAGCTTAGCAATGGAGCTGTACGCAAGGAAATGAGATAATATATCATTGCAAAATCAAAGAATAAAAGAATTTTTTACTCTTACATCGAGATTTATTTTATAAGAAAAAGCCGTCAGTTAGTAGCGCTAACTGACGGCTTTTTTTGTTTTATTATCTCGCAAATTACTTAGCAATCTTCTCTTTCATATACTCTGATGGCGTCTTTCCATAAGTGTCTTTGAACGAAGTGGAGAAAGTGCTGAGTGAGCGGAAACCAGTTGCAATACTTACATCCGTGATGTCAAGATGCTTTTCGCTCAGTAGTCGTGCAGCTTCCTTTAATCTAATTGACTTGATGAAATCACGAGGCGTTTGACCAGTCAGCTCCTTTATCTTGCGATGGAAATGCACACGGCTCACACCCACTTTGTCTGAGATAAATTCAACATTAAGCTCTGGATTGTCAAGATTCTCATTGATGACACGAAGCACACGCTCCATAAGATGCTCATCAGGCGAAGTAAGCTTGACCTGCTCGATTGTGCCTTCTTTCTGCATAGAAGTGACAAACTTGCCCTTTAGCAACTGACGCTGCTTCACGATGCTGAGTGCAGTTGTGCGGAGCAGCTCAACATTAAATGGCTTTGTGATGTAAGCATCAGCTCCGATACTCATGCCAGCTATTCTGTCTGCTTCCGTAGTCTTTGCCGACATGAGAATGACAGGAATGTGGTTTGTGTTGAAGTTTGTCTTCACATTCTGGCAGAGCGTAGTTCCCTCCATCACAGGCATCATGATGTCACTGATGATAAGGTCAACCTTTTCCGGATTCTTTTGCACATAATCCCAGCCTTCTTTACCATTGCCGCATTCATGTATAGTGAAATCACCGCTCAGCTCGCTGTGGATATACTGTCGGATAGCACTATCATCCTCTACCACAAGCAGATTGCGATGTTTTGTGCTGTTAGCCTCAATAGGCAATGCCGTCGTCTCCACATCTGCATGGGTAGTATCTTCGGTTTCTGACTGAGAAACATTAATTGCATCAGAAGCATTATCCTCCATCTTCTTCTCAGCACTTGCTTCCGTAGATGTTTCCGCAATAACTTGTATGTCAGCCGAAGCAGCAAGCGGCATGTTCACTACGAAGCTTGAGCCTTGACCAGCAGGATTGTCTGTCGCTTTAATATCACCCTTGTGAAGATCAACAAGAAGAGCTGTCAGATTCAATCCAATACCAGTGCCAATATATCCATTCTGATGCTTAGCCGAATAGAATCTCTTGAACACCTTCTGCTTGTCAGCGCCAGGGATTCCCACGCCTGTGTCATTGACAACAATAGTGAAGCATCCATCAATGTTCTGTTTAAGCTGCATAGTGATTGCGCCGCCGTCAGGAGTGAACTTAAACGCATTGCTGAGGAGGTTCATCACAATCTTGTCCAGAGAACTTGAATCCACCATAGCATTGAGAGCAGGAATGCCCTCATGCTCAAATTTGAAGTCTATGCCTCGGTTTTGAGCAGTTGTCTCAAACACCTCAGCAAGATTGTCAAGGAACTCAACCAGTTCCACATTCTGGTATGTCAATTGGAACTGTCCCTTCTCAATCTTACGGAGATCCATCAGCTGATTGATAAGACGGAGAATGCGATGTGCATTCTGATGTATCAAACGATAGTTGCGCTGATGCTCATCATCTTTGTCCATGCTGCGCAGCTTCTCAAGCGGAGCAAGAATCAAGGTCATAGGAGTGCGAATCTCGTGGCTGATATTCATAAAGAACTGAATGCGAGCTTCATTGAGTTCTTCCTCCTGGCGATGAGTCATGAGAATCTTGCGTGCAGCAATACGCTCTTTTATCTGCACATACACAAAATATCCGATTATCAGCAAGAGAAGCAAATACACAATATATGCTATAGGAGAAGCATACCATGCAGGATGAATAATCACTGTGATGGTTTTCTCTTCTGATGCCTTGCCATAACCCACCGCACGAATATGTATGTGGTATTTGCCCGGATTCATGTTGTTGAAGGAAATGCGATTCTGCCCTTCGCCAACGCTTATCCATTCGCCATCATTGATGCTATACTCATAAGCAGTGTGGCTCGAAGCAAAGCTCATAGTGGAAAGCTCAAGACTGAATGTGTTGTCAGTATTGCAAAGATGCACTTCCTTTGCTTCAGAAATCCACTCGCTGATAATATCATACACGCCAGATTTCTGCCCCACATGCACAGGAGTGCCGAAAAGATAGAAGTCAACAATGCGGAACGACAATTCATGCGTCTCCTTGTTATGCTCAATGTTCTCAGGCACAAAATAATTGAGGCCATTAATGCCGCCGAAGTAAAGAGTGCCATTGAATTGTGCCGACGAATTAGCACAGAACTCATTGCCTTGCAAACCGTCTGCAAGGTAGAAGTTATTTATCTCGCCAGTTTGCGTGTCAATGTGAGAAAGTCCGTTATCGGTACTAGCCCATACGGTCTGCTTGCCATTCTTTTCAACTATCTGTACAGAGCAAATGTGATTGTCACACAATCCGTCATTCACTGTGTAGTTTTTGTATTTGCCGTCTTTCGATATAGAATATACGCCATGTGAAGTTGCCAGCCAGACAGAGCCATCAGGAGCAAAGCTAATGCTGCTTATAGTGCATCCCGACAAATGCACCTTACCGTTCTTGAGCGAGCCATTTTTCTCTATCGTAAATTCATTCACGCCATCAGCAGAGCCCACATAGAGCTTATTTCCTTTTGATGCAATAGAGTAAACCCAGCCATTCTGCAGAATGCCAAACTTCTCGTCGGAATGGTTGTCGTGATAGTTGATAAGTGACTTTGTGCTTGGATCATATCTGAATACGCCATTGCCCATCGAAGCAATCCAAAGACAGTGAGAATCATCCTCGCAAATGTCAAATATGTTCTGCACCTTTGCTCCATCCGGATGAATTGCTGAGAACGGGCTGAACGAGCCCGTTGCCTTGTTCATGCACACCAATCCGCCAATAGATGAGCCAAGCCACACATTGCCACTCTTGTCCTCATGAATAGAAGAAATGGTTTGTGGCACAGTAGGCATCACAGCAGGATCATAGTGCTTGCTTGTCGTGCCATCTATGTTCACAAGGAACAATCCTTGATGATCGGCAGCCACCCAGATGCCGCCTTGGCTTGCTGGGCAAATGCTTGTCACACAGTTAGTTCCAATAGTGTTCTTGTTAAGCGAGCGATGGCCTATATATTCAAAATTACTTGCCAAGCGAGTAGAGACTACTATGCCTTTCCAGTAAACAGCAACCCACAAATTGCCATCTGTATCCACAAGAGCATCATCCACATTCGCTTTTGTCATGTCAAAGTCAAGCGCTCTGACAGAGCTTTGGTGCACAGTGCCTTTGCTTTCCTCATACACGAGGAGACCATTGCCATCCGTGCAGATTGACAGCTTTCCTTTACCATCGCTGCGCATAGATTTTATCACGGTGTTTTCTGGCAATCCCTCTGGATGCATTCTTTCAAACGCTTTCTTTTCCTTGCTGTATCGATAAAGACCATTGTTAGCAGTCGAGACATAAATTGTGCCCTTCACACCTTTACATATTCTATTAGCTCCCTCCACGCCTGGCACTTCCTTGCCTTTCTTACCATTGAAAAGAACAACTTTGCGAGCAGCATTGATTGCCCAGACTTCGTCACCCTGTGTGTTCAGGAATGATGACGGACGAACATCATTGAGAGTGAAATCTTTCGTCAGCGCAGCATACAGATTTCCTTCTTCATCTTTGCGAATCACATAGCTATGCGCACCAGTGGCACACACATGCACCTCGCCATTGAGGAATTTGTTTATCGCAACAATGTGTGATTTTATTGTGTCGCCGCTTTCAGCAATGATAGGAACTTGCGTGAACGAATTCGTAGCATAGCTAAAACTTTGCAGGCTATTTTCGCTGCCAATCAGAATATGGTCGGCGTCAAATTCAAGCACCGAGGTCGTCAAATCATGGCTGAGAGACGAAGGGTCATCGCTATGATGATACTGATTCATTTTTGCTCCATCATAGCGGTTCAAGCCATTGCGAGTGCACACCCACATGTTGTGCCTTGAGTCTTCGTACAGAAAACGCACGCATGTGTTTGACAAACCTTGGTCAGAAGTGAATTGGACAACATTCTGCGCCAAAGCATTTTGCAATGACAAGCAGATTATGCCTACAAGCGCAGTTAATGTCTTTAATCTATTATTCATTATCTATTATAAAGATATATATAAAGTCGGATTTGTGGATTCTTGTCTTATTGCAATGCATCAAGCCAGCCAGCCAAAGCAACTAATGTTGCATTCCAGTTGATGGCAATCTCATTGCTTGCATAGCTGCCGCTGTTGTCAATGTATGACTCATCAGGAATCCTGGTTGTATACTCGACATAATCCTTATCTTGCTGCCCTGGATTTGGACCGCCAACAAGGAAGCCAGGCAGAGTGCCATTAGGATTGCTCTCAGACAGACGATGATGAGGATGGCATGAAGGCTTAGTGCCAAAACCTGTCACATAGCAATAGCCGGTAGCATTCTGGCCAAGCAAATAGTTCATGCATCTCTGAGCATTGAGCTTGTAATTTGCATCCCCTGTCAGCTTAAATGCATACAGCATCTGCACACCTCTCCAGCAGCATCCCTCTGCATTGCATCCCCAGAAGAAATCTTTTGGGCTATTGCCTGCAGGAGATAGGAAGCAAGAAGTTTCTGCAGCTTCTGCATAAGGCTTTACATACTCAATCAGCCACTCTTTATAGCCATCAGCAATAGACTTGTCGCTTATCGAGTTCTCGTCAGTGAGATTCATCCACGAAAGCATGCCAAGCTCTGCCACATTGCCCCAAGAAGCTGGAGAATAAGCACTTGGCTTCTTACTGAGTGCTTCGTCGCGATAGTCGTTCTTGCCTGTTGCAAAGTAGAGCTCAGTTGCAGCCCAGTAGAACTCGTCATCAAATACCTTATCATCGTATGCTCCTGTCACCACATCAGGGTCGAAAGAAGCATTCATCTTGTTTTGATCATATTCCTCATTAGGGTGAGCCTTTGCCCATGCAAAAGCTTTTTCTGCCTGTGCCAATGCCTGAGCCGAAAAACCAGGGAATTCACTCTCGTATTCCTTATATATGCGAGATGCCATAGCCATGCAGGCAGCAAAATCAAGTGTTGCTGCAGTTGTTTTCTTCACAACATAACGCTGCTGCTTGCATTCCGATGGAGCAATGAAACTCTCAAAGTTTGGAGTTGTGAGCTTGTGGTAAAGTCCGCCATCAGTGTCCTGCATGGTGAGCATCCACTTGAGGTTGTAATAAATCTCGTCAAGCAAGTCAGGAGCATTGTTCTTGCTCTCTGGAATGTTGACATTGAGAGACTTATAGTAATCCTTGTTCTGCTCATACACATTCATCATCACCGCCACGGTGTATCCAGAGTTCACGATATACTTGTTGTAGTCGCCAGCATCATACCATCCCCAGCTGCTGCTAATCACTGTTCCTGCAGGGCGCTCAGCAGTTGCCGCACTTGGATGAACTTGCACATTTGTGTCCATGTGTGCAGCAGGACGAGCCCATTTGCCAGCATACTGAGCTTCAATAGGCATCGAGGCACGCTGGTAATAAAATGCTTTGATGGCAGCAACGGAAAGCGGAGTCAGCGAATGCTTGCTGACGCATATCTCTGCCTTGTTTTCACCTACGACCAATTGGTATCTTCCCTCTGTAGTGAGACTTGAGAAGTCAACAATCTGTCGTACCTTGTCCGAGAAAGGAGATTTTGCAGTTCTGCTTGTCTTTCCCTTCCAAACAGCTTTGCCAGTGGCAGGATTTATAATAGTGACGGTTTGTGGCTTAGCATCAACTGAAGCAACTTCAATGCTTGCAGTTTTCTCCGCCTCAGGTTCGAATCCAACCTGATTCACTTTCAGCACATCATTCTGCGCCAACATTATGGTGCTCATCACGCACCCAACACAAAACGAGAATATCTTTTTCATACCGGTAATGTCATTTTGTTTGCAAATATACTTGTTTTTTCGTAGAAAAACAAACATTTGTATGCTTAAAGCCGTTTTATCGTATTTTCTTGTTCAGTTTCTTCATGGTCTTAAGCGATTTTTTTCCTGCTTCCTCACCTCGTTTTATCATTTCATCAATCTTGACAGGGCTAAAATCACTGACCGAGAAACCTTTCAGATCGGGATTGATATAAATATCTGCGTTTCTCACATTTGACTGATATTTACTCATGTCCGGACGAACAAGGCTCCATTTCAGCATGTTCAGCAATCCTAATTTCTTGAGAGGCGCGAACATGTTGTCAAACTCCTCATCGAAGTCAGCACCATTCTTCTCTCCCTTGTGCTTGTTGACAGTCAGATCCACAGCAATGACAATGTCTGCTCCCATAGCTTTCGCCACATCCACAGGCAGGTTGTTCAGCACTCCTCCATCCACAAGTGTGCGGTCGTCTATCACCATCGGGCGAAATGCCAAAGGAATAGCCATGCTGGCTCTCATTGCCTCAGCAAGATTTCCGCTGCTTATCACTACCTCTTCAAACGAATTCAAATCGACAGCCACGCATCGGTAAGGGATAGGCATCTCGTTGAAATCCAGCGAGTCTGCCGTGCCTATCATTCTTTGCAGCGTGCTCACAATGCTGTCGCCTTTAAGAGCTCCAAGCTGAAAGCGTTTCTTTTGTTTCTGGTCTTCTTGCGAGAGGGCATTATCATTTGTGTCTTCGCGCTTTTTCTTCTTGAAATTTAAGTTCACAGGATAGCCCAGCACATAGGTCACGCCGTTCTCCTTCTCTATCAATTTGCTGCTATGCTCCAGGCTGCGGTCAGTGAGCAGCGACAGCCATTCTTGCGAGCGGAACAAGCTGTCGAGTTGCTCTGAGCGATACCCCATGCTGTACAATCCGCCCACGATGCTGCCTATGCTGGTGCCTACCACCATGTCGATAGGAATTCCTGACTTCTCAATGTACTTCAGCACTCCAACTTCAGCAGCACCCTTTGCGCCGCCTCCGCCCAGCACCAAAGCCACTTTTGGTCTTCTGTCTGCTTTGTCTGCAGGTTGATTAGGATATAACAACACCGTCTCCGACGCTTTTGCATTTGCCGTCAGAGAAACAAAGAGCAGAACCAAAATGAATTTGAGAGTTTGTAATTTACTCGTCTTCAAAATCATAGTTATCGAGCTTTTTCCCGCAGTTTGAGCAGAAAACCTCGTGGCGATAAATCACGCCGCCGCAATCGTTGCATCGGTAAGTGCGCACTGATTTCTCCTGAGGCTCTGCCTGCTTATTCTTTTCTGTTTCCATAAATTAGTTATATTTTAAGTAAGTCCGTTTGAGGTTAGTTATGTGCAAAGTTAATATCAATTTCTGTACAAACAAAATTTTATGCATTTTTCTTTATTTATCGGGCAAAAAGAAGTATCTTTGTCCAATAATTCCGGGAAACAACTACTTGCAAAGCATTATGAAGCAAATAACATACCTATTTGGGCTGGCAGTCATGCTATTTTACGCGTTGCCAATCAAAGCTCAGATGATGATAAACGAAATCATGCAGTCGAACATTGATTGTGTGATGGACGACATAAACGAATACCCCGATTCGTGGGTTGAGATATACAATGCGGGCGCAAATGCAGTAAACATTAGCGACTATAAGATTGGCATTACCGAGGATGCAAACACAGCCTGGGCATTGCCAAGCATGATTGTAGGCACAAAGCAGAAGGCGCTGATCTACTGCGACAAAGAGGCAAAGAGAATGCATACTGATTTCCGTCTGGAGTCGGGCAACGAATGCTCTGTTTACCTGTTCAAAGGATCTGAAGTAGTTGACAAGCTCACAGATTTGCCTAAGCAGCCATCTCCGAACATTGCTTACGGACGCAAAAACGACGGAGCAGACGAATGGGGCTATATGACTACGCCGACTCCAGGGCAGAAGAACTGCGGAGAGATTGCGTTAGGAGTGCTTGGCGACCCCGTGTTTTCTATGCCGGGAAGTGTCAGGGCATACTCGGCCACAATGTCGCTAACTCTCTCGTTGCCAGACGATGCGCCAAAAGGCACAGAGATAAGAGTCACATACGACGGCACCGAGCCAACTTCTGCAAGCACGCTCGTCACGGGCCCTATAACATTCAGCAACAACCGCATCGTCAGGGCTAAGCTCTTCTGCAAGGGCTATGTGTCGCCAAGGTCGGTCACTCAGTCCTATCTGTTCCTGCACAGAGATGTCACTTTGCCAGTAGTGTCTATCGTGACTGATGGGAAGTTCTTGAACGACAATAAGATCGGCATCTATGTCGATGGCTCATACTCAAGCAGCAAGAAGAACTATGAGTACAATTGGCGACGACCAATAAACTTTGAGTATTTTGGCGCGGCTGACGAGGAGAGCATCATAAACCAGCTATGCGAGACGCGCGTTCAAGGCGGTGCTTCACGAGGCAGCAAGATGAAGTCTCTGGCACTGTATGCTCACAAGCGTTTCGGGAAAAAGAACTTCAAGCATGAGTTCTTTGCCGACCAGAAGCCGGGCATAAACAAGTTCAAGTCGATTATCTTGCGCAATGCAGGAAACGACTTCGACTATCTATACATGCGAGACGCTGTGATTCAGCGCACTATGGCTCAGAACTGCGACCTCGATTGGCAGGCATGGAGTCCTGCGATTGTGTTCATCAATGGCGTGTACAATGGCATGCTGAATGTGCGCGAACGCTCAAACGAGGACAATATCGAAGCTAATTATGATGGTCTGGAAGACATTGACATGATTGAAAACTGGAATAGTCTGAAAGCTGGAGAAATGGACGGCTGGAAGGCATTCACAGAGTTCTACAACGAGCATGGACACACCATGGCGGAGTATGAAGAACAAATGGATTGCATAGAATTCATCAACCTTATGGCGATGAATCTCTACTATAACAATCAGGATTTCCCTGGCAACAACATCGTGATGTGGCGCCCGAGAGAAGAAGGAGGAAGATGGCGATTTGTGGCAAAGGACACTGACTTTGGTCTTGGCTTGTACAACACCTCATACGACTATAAATCAATTGAGTGGATATACTACAACGACTACGACCCCGACCGCAAATGGGCTAATGGCTACGAGCACACAAGGCTTTTCCGCCGCCTGATGGAGGATGAGGATTTCAGCCGTGAGTTCATTGACAGATGCGCAATATACATGGGCGACTTCATGAACAACAAAGGCACTCGCGAGGTTTGGGATCCGATGTATGAGCAGATAAAGTTTGAGTATCCTCACCACAGAGAACTGGTGAACAAGTGGTGGCCAAACTACTCTGACGAGCTTTACAACGCGCGCAATTGGTGCGGAATGCGAGCTGGCTCGTTCTACAAGCAGCTGGCAAGCTACTACAAATTGGGCACTCCGACTCCGCTTGTCGTCAACTCGTCGGCAAATGTGCTCGATCTGGGCAAGGTTGAGATTCTCATGAATGGCGTGCCTCTCACAAAGGGCAAGTTCGACGGCAAGTTCTTTGCAGGAAGGAAGCTGACGCTTGAAGGTCGTCCTGTTGACGGCAAGCAAGTTACTGGGTGGTCTGTCTATGTGAGCGATGGCAAGACATCCTCAATACAGCTGATAAAAGGCAGCACTTACACATTCGCAATGCCAGAGTGCACCAGCATGTCCATCCAGGCTCAGTTTGCCGACTATGTGGACGGAATGGATGAGATCGCTGAGACGAGAGCATGGCAAATGCGCCAGTTGAGCAACTGCGTCATTCTGAGCAATGTAGCAAGTGGAACCCTTGTCACATTATATACAATGAGCGGCATCCCTGTCAATAGCTTTACTGCTGATGGCGGTGAACTGAGGATTGATGTTGAGCGCGGCAGGCCTTATGTGCTGCGTGTAGGAGCAGAGGCTGTCAAGGTTATAGCTAAGTAGTGTGAAAAATACAAAAAAAAGATTTCACATGATTGCCCCTAACTCCGATTTTATAAATAAGAAGTTGATTATAAATATTTTAGTATGTTACTAAACATTGTTTTCATTATCATAGGCTTTGTGCTGCTGGTGAAAGGCGGCGACTACCTTGTTGATGGCTCGGTAGCCATTGCGCGCCGCGCTAAGTTAAGTCCTATGGTTATTGGTTTGACCGTTATTGGTTTTGGCACTTCGGCACCTGAATTGCTGGTGAGCGCACAAGCCTCGCTGGCTGGCTCTTCTGGCATCGCTATTGGCAATGTTGTTGGCTCAAACATTGCCAACATTGCTTTGATTCTCGGCGTGACATCGCTGATTTGCCCTATCCCGTCGAAAAGGGCAACGCTCAGAATCGACATGCCTTTCATGGTTATTGCAATGGCTATGTTTATCGCTGCTGCTATGACTGGCACAATAGAGCGCTGGCAAGGACTAATCTTTGTTGCTTGCATTGCAGGTTTCGTCACTTGGCAAGTAATGAAGTCACGCAAAGAGATTTCTGCACAGGATTCAGCAGAGGAACAGGAAAAGCCGATGCCTGTCTGGAAGGCATTGCTGATGGTTGTTGTGTCTATTGGAGCAATGGTGTGGGGTGCAAACAAACTGATAGAAGGCGCGTCGGGCATTGCGATGGATCTTGGCACTCAGTTTGGCATCGAACCATCCACCATGGAACGCATCATCGGTCTTACTATCGTGGCTGTCGGCACAAGCTTGCCCGAATTGTTCGCTTCTGTCATTGCAGCACGGAAAGGCGAGACAGACATGGCAATTGGCAACATCATTGGCTCAGTCACATTCAATATCTTGTGCGTCATTGGCATTTCATCGACAATATGCCCTATCGTGAATAGCGACAAGGGATTCTTGTTTGACTACATCCTGATGGGAGGCCTTGGATTGCTGCTCTGGGCATTCCTCGCCACAAAGCATAAGCTGGAAAGATGGGAGGGCGCTGTGCTGCTTACCATCTACATCCTCTTCATCGCAAGAACAGTGATAATGACTTCCTGAAAGAGGCACAATCGTGAGTGCTTTTCACGCTCAAAAGTTTACACCTTGCACGCATCATCGCTTACGCCTTGTAAGCCATGTCGTTTATCGGGCATAAGCAATGATGCGTGACAGGCACAGACTTTTCACCTTATAAGGCATACGAAATAACTTATTAAATAACAATACATTAAATACTAGCTGATATAATAACATCGGTTATACAGGGCTCTTGGTGAAATTGCGCTTTGCACGAAAAAGAAAAACCCATAAAAACCCCATATCAACCCCCAAAAACCATAATGTTTTTCAAGGTTTTTAGAAGGTTTTTCGAGGTTTTTCCTTCCAGCACGAAATGCAAAAAAAAGATTTCACACGATGTTCCTTAATACCATAATATTTAACATTACCTATGAAAAAAACAATCTTGATAGTTTCAGCACTCTTTATCTCTGCCATAGCATCGGCGCAGGCGCTTTTGCCATTCCAAGACCCAGCATTGTCGGCAGATGAGCGTGCTGACGACCTTATCCGCCGACTCTCCATCGAAGAAAAAGCATCGCTGATGATGCACCAGTCAAAAGAAATCAAGCGACTTGGCGTTCCTGCTTTCCAGTGGTGGAACGAGGCGCTTCATGGAGTGGGTCGCAACGGAGTGGCAACGGTGTTCCCTATCACAATGGGCATGGCTGCCTCATGGGACGAGGCTCTGCTCTACAATGTGTTTAACGCTGTCAGCGACGAAGGACGCGCTAAGGCTCAGGCAGCTAAGAATTCTGGAAGAGTGAGACAGTATCAAGGACTTTCGTTCTGGACTCCAAACATCAACATCTTCCGCGATCCTCGATGGGGACGCGGGCAGGAAACCTACGGAGAGGATCCTTACCTGACCTCTCGCATGGGCGTGGCTGTCGTGAAAGGCTTGCAAGGACCTGACGATGCTAAATACAGAAAAACTCTTGCTTGCGCAAAGCACTTTGCTGTGCATTCTGGTCCAGAATGGAATCGCCATTCGTTCAATGTCGAGGACCTTCCTGAGCGTGACCTCTGGGAGACTTATATACCAGCTTTCAAGGCACTTGTGCAGGAGGCTAATGTGGAGGAAGTGATGTGTGCATATCAGCGCATAGACGGAGATCCATGCTGCGGCAACAATCGCTATCTGCGACAGATTCTTCGCAATGACCTTGGCTTCAAAGGCTTGGTGACAAGCGACTGCTGGGCAATCAACGACTTCTTCAACAAAGGAGCTCATGAGGTTGTGTCTGACGAGGAAAGCGCTGTTGCAATGAGCTTGCGAGCTGGCACTGATGTGGAGTGCGGCTCTGTATATACGAATCTTCCTGAGGCATTTGCTTCAGGATAAATCACTGAAGAGGAGATCAACGAAAGCTTGAAGCGACTCATTGTTGCCCGCATCAAGCTCGGTGACTTTGATGTTGATGGCATTGTGGAATGGACAAAGATTCCAGAATCAGTCATCGCATGCGACGAGCACCGCAACCTCGCACTGAAGATGGCTCAGGAAAGCATTGTTCTCTTGCAAAACAAGAATAGCATTTTGCCTCTCAGCAAGAGCGGCCAAAGCATAGCTGTGCTTGGCCCTAACGCTAATGACTCCACAATGCTTTGGGGCAACTACAACGGATTCCCTAAGCACACTGTCACAATTCTTGACGGCATCAAGAGCAAGGCAAGCAATGTGACTTACATCCCTGGATGCGGCCACACAGACAACACAGTGAGAGAAAGCCGCTTTGGCTCAATCGTCTCTCCTGAGGGAACTAAAGGCTTGAAAGCCACATATTATAATAATGAAGACTTGTCGGGCGAGGCAGCTGCTGTGCAGTACTACACCACTCCTATTCGCCTGAACAATGGCGGAGCAACAGCATTTGCGCCTGGCGTAAATCTGCAGCATTTCTCTGCAAGATACGAGGGCAAGCTCACTTGCAAGCAAGACGAAGATATCACCTTCACCGTGCGCGCTGACGATGCTGTTCGCGTGATCTGCAACGGCGACACGCTCATCAACAGATGGGATTTTGACGAGACAGGCACTCGCAACAGAACTGCGAAGCTTCCTGTGAAGGCTGGCGACGAGCTGAACATTCAGGTTGACTATGTGCAGCAAATCAATGTTGCCATGCTTCAGTTCGATGTCACTTCTTCAGCCACCACTTCTACTGAAGAAATCCTTGCAAAAGCATCTCAGGCAGACATCGTCGTGTATGTAGGCGGCATTTCTCCACGCCTTGAAGGTGAGGAGATGCGAGTGGATGCAGAGGGCTTCAAGGGAGGCGACCGCACAAGCATCGAACTTCCTAAGGTTCAGCGCGAAATGCTCAAGGCGCTGCATGCCAGAGGTAAGAAGATTGTGTATGTGAACTGCTCTGGCTCTGCTATTGCTCTTGAGCCAGAAACGGAGTCATGCGATGCTATTATTCAGGCTTGGTATGGTGGCGAAAAGGGCGGCGAAGCACTTGCCGATGTTCTTTTCGGCGACTACAATCCTTCAGGAAAACTTCCTGTGACATTCTATCGCAACACCGACCAGCTCCCTGACTTCCTTGACTACACAATGAAGGGACGCACCTACCGCTTCTTCGAAGATAAGCCACTCTTTGCGTTTGGCGAAGGTCTCAGCTACACCACTTTCAGCATTGGCAAAGCAAGCTACAAGAAGGGCGAAGTGAAGGTGTCGGTAACTAACACTGGCGACCGTGATGGCGACGAAGTTGTTCAGGTATATATCCGCCGCATTGGCGACACCGACGGACCAAAGAAGACTCTCCGTGCCTACAAGCGTCTCAGCCTCAAAGCAGGCGAAACAATCTCTGCAGCCATCCCTCTTCCACGCGAAAGCTTTGAGTGGTGGGACAACTCAACCAACACTATGCGCATCCTGCCTGGCACTTACGAGCTGATGATCGGCAACAGCAGTGATGCAAAGGCGTTCACAACAGTCAAAATAAAGTAATAAACAATAGTTATAAGTAGGTGATCAAAATTAGTTTTATAATAGATGTGCTCTATTTTGAGGCAGATTTCTTCTTGAATTTGAGGGAGTGATGCGGGCATCATTGCAGGAGGCTGGATAATGGTGCTTCTCGTCCGCCACATACGAAAAGACACACCTTACAGATTGGAGAAGCTCTCTCATTTGCTTGGCTTCCGCGAGTTTATCAAGACAGCCGAACTGCCAATGCTCAAGGCTATGGTAGATGAGAATCCGTCCTACTTCTATGAAGTGCTGCCATTCGCCATGGTGTTTGGCCTCTCAGACAAGTGGTATGAGCATTTTGCCAACATCAGCATCAGCGACCCAGACTGGTATGTGTCCGACAGTTCAAGCTCACTCACAAGCAATTCGGCCATGCCATCAAGAGTAGGCGTAAATCTGAGCAGCAATTTTGGCACTCTCATCAGTGGCGGCCTCCTTGCCAGCAGCATAAGCCTTGCCATCAATGCAGCCACTTCCAGCGGTGGCGGTGGTCATTCCGGTGGCGGAGGCGGAGGCGGCGGTGGTGGCAGCTGGTAAAGCGTTTGAGATTTTGTCATTTTTATGTTACAATATTGGCGTTGTAGGGATTTTTCGTGTCAAATCTTTTTAAAAGTTCACACAAAAGGCATCCGAAACGACCAATATTGAAGAAAAATTAATATCTTTACCGTCAAATGTCGGCTACAAGTGATAAAAGCCACATTGCAGATGTATGAACATAAGCAAATTCAGATACCCAATCGACAATGATCAGTTCCAGGTGATACGGGAACAAGGAATGGTGTATGTTGACAAGACAGACATGATGTACGATCTTGCCGACAGATATACTTATGTCTTTCTGGCTCGTCCTCGTAGATTTGGCAAGTCTCTGCTTTGCAATACCTTTAAGGCATATTTCAAGGGCCAGAAGGAATTGTTTGAAGGACTGAAGGTGATGGAGTTAGAAAAGCAGTGGACAAAGTACCCTGTGCTGCACTTTGACATGAGCGAGATGCGTAACTGCACCTCGATTGAGGGTGTGCGAGAAGTCTTGTCGGCAATGCTCGAAAAATACGAGACACTATATGGCACAACAAAGCGTATCAATGAATTCGGCTCGCGCTTTGATCAACTGATTCGCCATATTCATGACTCATTGGGCAGTAAGGTGGTGGTCATCATTGATGAATATGATACTCCAATGATGCGCAACTTGTATAATGAAGACATGCTTGATGGTGTCCGCACCATACTTCGCGGTTTCTATCAGACAGTAAAACTTGATGGTGCATACATCCGTTTTGTCTTCATCACTGGTGTGACTAAGTTTTCACAACTCAGCATTTTCTCAGAGTTGAACAATCTGAATCAAATCTCCTTTGATGATAAATACTCAGGATTATGCGGTATTACACAAGAAGAATTAGATACAACTCTGCGTCCATGTATTGAGGAATATGCAGATGCCCTTAATGTTACTGTGGATGAAGCATATGCTTTGCTAAAGAAGAACTATGATGGTTATCATTTCTCGCCAAGAGGCAAGGATGTATATGCGCCATTCAGCCTGCTGAAAGCTTTAGACAAACAAACAACCGATCCATATTG
>JAGHVC010000202.1 GCA_018064505.1 Candidatus Minthosoma caballi
ATTGCATGTAGCAACCATCAACAACCGACTAGGCCTAGGAGAGAAAAAAGCATGTGCAAAGATGCTTAAAGACATCTATGGAATTAGCGATGGCTTTTTCAAGGAAATTGACCAAAGTATAAAAAAAGGATGCAAGAACCAAACTCAAGTCCAGAACTATTTGTATGCATTCCAAGGATTCACACAAGACTTGATGATGCTTATGGGCAATTTGCTCAAATGGAAGTTCCGTATTCCTGGCTTTATGAAAGGCATGATCAGAAAAGTCACAGACAGTACAGTTCATGACATTCTCACTAAAGACACATGGGATGATAACGGCGTAAGAAAAACCGTTTATGCCGTTAGACGCTACCAGCAGATGCTTGGATTCAGCGAAGCATGGATGCAAGAATTCGTCTTCAATCTTATTACTCTTGCTAAAAAAGAGCCAAATCCATCAGATGAAGATGTAGCAAAAGCAGAGAACAAAATGAAAAAATAGTGTACTTTTGTCCTCAAAAGCAAGCAAAAGGAAGAAATAACACTTACTTTTTTGCAAAAAAGATTGGTTAAATTAATCAATTTGTATAAATTTGCAAAAATTTACCATTTGTAGATTGCGAAGAGCACTAAAAAATGACAAACGAAGAAAGACAGTCAATGAAGAAATTTGAAGCGAAGGTGAGACAAGTCATCGCTCAATTTCGTGTGCTCAAAAAAGAAAATTCTGACCTATACGCAGAACTGGAATCAAAAGATAGTGAGATTGCCAGACTCAAAGCTGATTTAGAACAGCGTACACGCGACTACAATAACCTGAAATTGGCCAAGATGATTGATGTTAGCGATTCTGACCTAAAAGAATCAAAACAGAGAATCACTCGATTGGTTCGCGAAATAAACAAATGTATCAACATTCTTTCATCCGGAGTAGAAAGCGGAGAGAATAATTGAATGATTAATACTATAATTGTTTGAGTTTATTAACAATATATGGCAGGTAAACTAAATATAAATGTAACGATTGAAGATATACCTCTTCCACTTCAAGTCTCTTCACCTGAGGAAGAAAAGATATATCGAGACGCCGCCTCTATGATTCAGCATCGAGTGCAGCGTCTGCGTGATGCATACCCATCCCTGCCAAGTGACAAGTATTACTATGTAATGGCATTGCTTAACACTGCTGTAGAATCGGTAAAAGCAAGCAACAGGCAAGATACATCTCCATACATTGAGATGATGGCTGACATAGAGAAAGAGCTTGAAACATTGTAAATAATACTTTTTGCGAACATAATAGTAAGCACAATTTCAGTATTCGTATTTATACGGATTATTGGATTGTGCTTTTATTTATGTCAAAAAAGGAAAAAAGACAGAACTCTATGCATTATCTGTAATAATATGCAGTACACAATATTATTAAAATATTAGAAAGTGTATGCAATAATGTTAGAGTACCAGGACATTTTACAGAGAAACAACCAAATTAATAACATAACTAAAAAAACAACAAATTAAAAACATAAATAACAAATATGGTAATAGAAATAAGTATCGCGGTTGGATGTTTGTTGCTAGGCGGAGCATTAGGATTTATTCTTTTCCGCTATGTAACAAAGCAGAAATACAACCAAATCATCAAAGAGGCTGAGATTGAGGCAGAAGCGCTTAAGAACAAGAAAGAACTTGAAGCAAAGGAGAAATTCCTGAACAGAAAAGCCGAGCTTGACAAAGAAGCAAATCAGCGCAATCAGAAAATGCAGTCATACGAGAACAAGCTTAAGCAACGCGAGTTGTCGCTTAATCAGCGCCAGGAAGACCTTGCTAAGAAAACCAAAGAAACTGACAATCTCAAGGAAAACCTTACTAAGCAGCAGGAAAAGCTGAATGTAAAGAAAGAGGAGGTTGATGCACTCATCACGGAGCAGCGTTCAAAGCTTGAAGCTATAAGTGGTCTCTCAACAGAAGAAGCACGCGAGTCACTTATTGAAAGTCTCAAGGATGAAGCTAAGACACAAGCTCAGCAGTACATCAATGAGATTGTAGATGATGCAAAGATGACAGCTAGCAAGGAAGCTAAGAAAATCGTTATTCAGTCAATCCAGCGTGTTGCGACAGAAACTGCTATTGAAAACTCTGTCAGTGTATTCCATATTGAGTCAGACGAAATTAAAGGTCGCGTTATCGGTCGTGAGGGTAGAAACATCCGTGCTCTCGAGGCAGCTACAGGCACAGAAATTGTTGTAGATGACACACCTGAAGCAATTGTTATCAGCGCATTCGACCCAGTAAGAAGAGAAATTTGCCGCCTTGCTCTTCACCAGCTTGTTGCTGACGGCCGCATTCATCCTGCTCGTATTGAAGAGGTTGTTGCAAAAGTCAAGAAGCAAGTTGAAGAAGAAATCATTGAAACTGGTAAGCGTACTGCAATTGACATGGGAGTACATGGATTACATCCAGACCTTATCCGTATCGTAGGTAAGATGAAATACCGTTCTTCATACGGCCAGAATCTCCTTCAGCATGCTCGCGAAACAGCAAATCTCTGTGCAGTCATGGCAGCAGAGCTCGGATTGAATCCGAAGAAAGCTCGTCGTGCAGGACTTCTCCACGATATTGGCAAGGTGCCTGACGAACAACTTGAGATTCCTCATGCTCTCTACGGTGCACAAATCGCAGAAAAGTGCAAGGAGAAAGCAGACATTTGCAATGCAATTGGTGCTCACCATGACGAAATGGAAATGACTACCCTGCTCGCTCCTATCGTTCAAGTTTGTGATGCTATCTCTGGTGCTCGCCCTGGAGCTCGCCGTGAAATTGTTGAGGCATACATTAAGCGCCTCAACGATCTTGAAAACCTCGCAGCAAGCTACCCAGGTGTTACAAAGACTTACGCTATTCAGGCAGGTCGTGAGCTTCGTGTGATTGTAGGAGCTGACAAGATTTCTGACAAGGAAATCGATGTACTCAGCGCAGACATTGCAAAGAAGATTCAAGACGAAATGACTTACCCTGGACAAGTTAAGATTACTGTAATTCGCGAAACTCGTGCTGTGGCATTTGCTAAATAACACAAGTTTACAAATAAAAAGGCTTAGTTTTAACTATCATACCTATCACAAAGCTCTTGTTTGAAAGAACAAGGGCTTTTTCTTTTTTCACATACAATAATAGTAATGCTTTTTCGTTTAAATAATAAAGACAAGAGAAAAAGAGACAAGAATGAAAGATTCATACATTCCTGAGCTATCGGCAGGTGTAATAAGTTTAATCATTTCTTTATTCGCCATCCCGCTGATTATTAAAATGTGCAGGGTATTAGGATTATATGATTTACCAAACGCAAGGAAGGTGCACAAAGTTGCAATCCCCCGTTTGGGAGGTGTTGTCTTTCTTCCCTCGATGATGGCAGGATTTGCAGTTGGCTTAGCTGTTCTTCTTGGTGGCATTAACAAATCTCTCGACATCAATATCTCCACATTCGGAATGACTTGCGGAGCCATAATCATCTATCTCATAGGCGTGCTTGATGACATTAGAGAGATGAAGGCTGTACACAAATTCATCATACAGCTAGTAGCAGCACTCATTTTCCCCCTTTGCAATCTAATTATCAATGACTTGCACGGCTTCTTAGGAATTCATCATCTACCCTTCATTATAAGCTACCCACTTACAGTTTTCACAATTCTTCTTGTCGTTAATTCTGTTAATCTTATTGATGGCATAGATGGTTTAGCTTCTGGACTCTCCATTTTGATACTCCTTACATTTGGAGTTTTGTACATCAACTTGAATGCACCTTATTTCAGCATTCTTTCTTTCAGTTTGGCAGGCTCAATCCTTGCATTCTTCTGCTATAACATGTTCGGCAAAGTTGGTGGAAACAAAGTTTTCATGGGAGATTCTGGCAGTTTGCTAATAGGATATGTTCTTGTTTATCTTGCCATTAAGTATCAAATGTCAAACGGAGATGTTTTCCCATACCGAGAAAACTCATTGCTTGTGTCATACACGCTTCTCATCATCCCAACATTTGATGTTATTCGTGTCGCTATAAGCAGAATAATCCAGAAGAAAGGAGTCTTCACGCCTGATAAAACTCATATACACCACAGAATCATGCAGGCAGGAGCAAGTATGCATTCGACTCTCATCACCATAATTCTTCTCTTCGTAGCATTCTGTTGTATAAACTATGGCTTAAGCATCTTTGGCGTAGGAATCACTTACATTGTTATATCAGACATCTTGATTTACAGCCTATTCATGATTGCTATTGATAAAATTAAAATAAAATAGAATACACCTAAACTACCCAAAATAACTCTTACGGCATAAGGTTCTACCCTATGCCGTTTTTGTATGAAAATTTACGCCTTATACCTCTTATTGCTTATGCCTTGCATCGCACATGCGTTATGCCTTGTATCGCATATGCGATAAGCCCGATATCGTACAAGAGGTACAAGGCGTAAGTTGTGAAGGTGCTTGGGCATATCGTATCCATCAACTGCGAACAAATCACATTCACGCTTCGTAAAACAAAAGTGGATACTCTCCTTTATTACCGAGAGTATCCACGCCTTCTAATTGATAAAGTGAGAAAATGTGATCATTCAATCATTACATTCGTTGCTCTCGCAACATGTCTTTGTTGAATATATGCAGCTACTCTCTCGAGCAAGTGCATAAGCCACATCTAATAATAATTGAAC
>JAGHVC010000152.1 GCA_018064505.1 Candidatus Minthosoma caballi
ATCGCATCAAAGATGCTCGACATCAAAACTAAAATCATAATAAACATATAAAATCGAATACAAACTTAACTCCTTATTATAATATGTATAGAAAATTACTGACTTTAATCTTGTGGATGCTATTCCTGCCTTTGCTGGCGCAGGATAGTTTCCAGTTGCGATTGCTTAATCATTGGGACAACCCCGATGGAACAGTAGAGCGTGGCTATGCAGGCCATTCTATTTGGAAATGGGACGACATCCCTGCATCACCAAAAGCAAAGATGCCAAAGGTGCTGGCAGACAAGTATAATGAGTACGGACGCATCAATCAGAGCTACGGTATTAATGGCACTGTGCTTAACAATGTGAATGCCAAACCGATGATGCTGTCATCTGATATGCTGAAGAAGACAGCTAAGATTGCCGACATTCTTCGCCCTTACGGGATTCGTGTGTATCTGTCCGTCAATTTTGCTTCGCCTAAAGCTCTTGGAGATCTCAGCACAGCCGATCCGCTCGATGCCCAAGTGGCAGAGTGGTGGAAGAAGAAAGCTAATGAGATTTATAAGCTCATTCCCGACTTCGGCGGCTTCCTTGTAAAAGCTAATAGTGAGGGTGAGCCAGGTCCGATGGACTACGGTCGTACTCATGTGGATGGTGCAAATATGCTTGCAGCAGCTCTTCAGCCACACGGCGGCATTGTCATGTGGCGTTCATTCGTTTACTCTGCACAAGGCGGTGACCGTGCAAGCCAGGCTTATGAAGAGTTTATCCGTTTCGACGGGCAGTTTAGTGACAATGTTATTATTCAGATCAAGAACGGCCCTATTGATTTTCAGCCTCGTGAGCCAGTTTCACCTCTTTTCTTCGCTTTGAAGAAAACAAAGATGATGGCTGAGTTCCAGATCACTCAGGAATACACAGGCGGCAGCATACAGACATGCTTCCTCGCTCCGATGTGGAGAGAGTTTCTTGATGTCATAAAGGAACATAAAGTGAATCTCGTAGGTTTGGCGGGAGTTGCTAACATTGGCGATGCTGGCTGGGCACCTTATGCAAAGGACAATGGCTGGAAGAATGCCGAGTGGACAGCAAATGAGCTTGCTATGGCAAACTGGTATGCTTTTGGCTATTTGGCTTCGCACCCAGATGCTTCAGCTTACGGCATAGCTCGCACATATCTCTGCGAGAACTATTCACATGATGAAGCATTCGTTGAGCCTGTGACTCAGCTTCTCATGAAGAGCCGTGAAGCAGTGGTGAACTATATGATGCCTCTTGGCTTGCACCACATCTTTGCTGGCGGTCACCACTACGGCCCAGAGCCTTGGTGCGCTCCAAAGGGATGGCGCGAAGACTGGTTGCCACGCTACTATCACAAGGCTGATGCAGAAGGAATAGGTTTTAATCGCACAGTTACAGGTTCTGCCAATGTGAATCAGTATCCTGAGCCGCTTCGTACAATGTACAACAATCTTTCCACTTGTCCAGAGAATCTGCTCTTGTGGTTCCATCATGTATCTTGGAAACACACACTCAGCAATGGACTTTCACTCTGGGATAATCTTTGCTATAAATATGACGAAGGCCTGTTACAAGCTCGTCAGTTTGCTGCAACTTGGCAATCAATGAAGCCATATATTCCTGAGGATCGCTGGTCAGCTCAGATGGAAAGATTCAATCGTCAGGCTCGTGACGCACAGTGGTGGCATGATGCATGCCTGCTCTATTTCCAGCAGTTCTCAATGATGGATTTCCCATGCGACATGCAGCCTATAGAGTTCGATTCGGACGCACTTTTCAAGTATAAATTGAACATTGACAACTACTCAACAGCACGACCAGACATGCTTCCATAGAAAAATAGCTCAAAGCTTATTATGGCTATTTTTCGTACGCTTTGAACATTTTTGTTTCAAAATTGACAGAAATAGATGATACATTTCGTTGCAAATGTATCATCTATTTTATTAAATGTATCATTTTAGTCAGTCCGTAAACAAAAAAGTGACTAACTTTGCAGTAGAAAAACTGCATTAGGTATCACTGTTTGTCATCGACAAGCAGAACCCCGTAAAAACAGAGAAAGAGTTAGTTATTTAAAAGTAGTTGTAAGGTTTTCACCTATCTAACCTTTATGCGCGTGATGCGTCGAAAAGTTATCCAGCTGGCATTCTA
>JAGHVC010000133.1 GCA_018064505.1 Candidatus Minthosoma caballi
ACCACAAGATTTATTTGCAGCAATATGAGAATCGAAATAAAGAAAGGAACTCCATTAGCAATAAAACGCATGGTGTTCAGCATGCTTGATATTTTCAAAGCCATTGGAATCCCAGTTGACGGCACAGAGAGGAGCCTAGAACGCATGGCAAAAGCTTGCATGGCTGTTGGTCAGATAAAAACGAGCTTTTCAGAAGCACTATCCTCTGAGGATGGTTTGTTTTTGAAGAGTCGAGAAGTATTAGCCTTTGAAAACAAGCATTATAAGGAACAGATAGCGGATTCTTCTTATGATGATGTTAGACGTAAAGACCTCAAACTGCCCGTTGAAGCAGGCATTGTGGTTAACTCCTCTTCCACGGTGGAACAAGCCACAAACAATCCATCACGCGGTTATGCTTTAAGTCCTGCGTTCACCAAGTTGTTGCACAACTATGGCACAGATAATTGGACGAACTCATTGGCTGTTTTTGTGCAAGAAGTGCAATCTCTGAAGGAAGAATTGGAACGTAGAAGAAAACTCCAGAAGGTTCCCGTTACTCTGCCTGGAGGAAAGGTGATTAACCTCAGTTATGGCGAACACAACGACTTACAAAAAGCCATTATCGAGACCTTCCTGCCAATTTATGGTTTCAACGCTGTGGTGCTCTATGTAGGAGATACGGCCGATAAGTTCCTTCATCTTGAACAAGAAGCCTTGGAACAACTCAACTTTTTTGTTCTTGAACATGAGGAATTGCCAGATGTTGTGGCTTATAGTGAAGAGAAGAACCTTCTATATCTTATTGAAGCTTACCATTCGACAGGTGAATGGAGCGAGGTACGTGTAAGAAAGGTTAAGCGCAAGCTTGAAGAATCAGGTTGTACTGCCAATGTAGTGTTCTTTACCGCTTTCGAGAACAAAAATGTGTTCAGGCAGAAGGCAAAAGATATTGCATGGGAAACAGAAGTGTGGATTGCAGATGCTCCCGAGCATCTCGTTCATTTTAACGGTTATAAATTTCTGGAACTACATAAGTAATGGCATCATACATATTTTAATGGGGAAATGGCGAATATAATACAGCGCCATATAGCCATGTACTTCTAGCCTATTCTTTTCCCTCTAAACATCTTGTGTTTTACATATAAGAAATTCCGCAAGCCTTGCGAAAGACAATTGTTTTGTCACTCAATTCAAAAGCAATACCTTTGCATTATAAAAAACATCATTATGATAAGAAGGTTGCATTGATTTTGAAGATAGACACATAAATTATTATAAGTATGGATACGGAAATAGAACAGAAACAGATGGGGGAACAAAAAAACGGCATGGGGGTGAGAAAGGCTGAGTATGACAATTGCAGCAAATGGAATGAGGCTAAAGGGCATATGATCGGGATAGTTAAGTTGGTGAACAAAAAACAATGGCTGCTAATCATTGCTTATGTGCTGTATTGCATGGTGATTTCTTTCTCTGAGTTATTTCCTTCCATGATCATTCTTCCTCCTTTGCTGTACTTGATCTGGATGGCTATAGTGAAGAATGTGTTTGGAGTGCCAAAATGGCTGAAATACAATGCGAGGGCGAGCAAGAGCAATGCATGGATTGCAAGAAGGAATATGGTGCATGTGGTTGTGTGCGTACTAGATGTTATGTTTATTCTGGGTTCGTTTATACTATTAATCAATGATACAAGCCACAAGAATATTACGCACACTAAAGAATATACATTCTATTGCATGCTAGGCTTGTTGCTCTTGCTGAATGTGGTGGGCGTTATCGTGCGCTTCATCTTCAAGCGTGATTGTCCGATTCTACTGTTTGTGTCTTTGGTGCCTATAGTGGCCATCGGCCTATTCTGGAATGTGCCGTATAGTTTTTCTCAAATCACCAACGATGTTGCTATGATTAGCATGGCTTTTGCTGCTGCATGCATACTCATCACTTTCTTTTCGCATTGGTACTATTTGGTTTGCTATAAACGAGAGGGGGAAATAGATTCGGAGAAATGAAATAGATTCTTTCCTAACTTTATCGCATCGAAACGCATCGAATCGCATCGAAACGCATTCTGACAAAAAAAGAACGCTTACCTTTGCAGCGAAAATTGCAAAAGAAAGCGTTCTTTGACTTATTGATACAATAAATGTTGTCTTGAAATAAGGCACTTTGCCTTTACATCACAAAAAGGCTCAGATGGCAAACATTGACTGCTTATACTTCCAATGGGATGCACTGCCATGCTCTGCTTCGTAATCCATGCGCTGAGAACGAATCTGTATTTCTATCCAGTTGCAGTCGGGCCCCATCACGGTGAGCTGAAGAGCCTGATAGCCTGAAGGACGAGGGGTGGATATCCAGTTTCGGATGCGCTCTGGATGAATGCGATAGAGAGAGGAGATGACAGTGTAGATGCGCCAGCAGTAGAAGCGCTCTTTGTCCATGTGCTGCAGTTGCCATTCTTTCACCTCTGAAGCTTCATCAAGAGTGTCAACCTCGTTTGGAGGCATGCCCGGCAGTGGATCTATCTCGTCTTTTGGCTTATACACTATGCGTGTGGCGAAAAGGTCATAAACATCGTCGAAGTATTGGTTATACTTTTTCATCTTGTGCCAGATGCTGTACACCGATTTCATTCTGTATTTGAACTCATACTCTATGCCTAAATCGTCAAGCATAGCGCGAATGGGCAAAGCAAATGTGTGAAACACCATTTCGCATGAGGCTTCTGACTCGCTGAGCAGCTGCTTCAGGCGCTTGTAGTCTTCGGGATAGCCTAATTTCACCGAGAGTTCCTCCAGCTCGTGCTGCTCACGACTCATGCCCAGCTGCTCTGCCGCCTGGGCAATGCTCTGCTGAATGTCCTGCACATAAGCTGCTGTGTCGTCGCAGGGAGCCACTCCTTCAGATTCCCAGCGTTTCATTTCTTCCAGTGCAAGCTGTATGTCTTTTACGCTACAATCCACAGGGATAATAGAAGAAAAATTAAGAGATTGAAATGTGAAAAGATGAGGTGGAGAGAAGAATGATCACGCCATGTTGAACAGGGAGTAGAAGCCTGTGATGGTGAACACTTTCTTCACCTCGTCGGATGCACCAGTAATGGTCACATCACCACCATTAGCTATAGTCTGCTTGCGCAGTATGAGCATAAGTCGGAGGCCTGAAGATGAGATGAACTCAAGCTCAGAGCAATCGAGCAGAATGTGCTTGTCCGCATTGTCCATCAGCGGCTGCATGTCGCGCGAGAACTGGTTGGATGACGCAGTGTCAAGCCTTCCTTTCAGAATGCCAGTGTAAGTATCTTCACTTTGTTTGATAATTAATTCCATATGTTTAAGTTTTTAAGTTATCGTATTTTTATTTATATTCTACCATAAGCATGGTAATGTCATCGCTCTGCTCTGCATTGCCTGCATGCTTTGCTACCGACTGGTAAACACTATCTATAAATTCTTTGACTGAACGAGCACCTCCTTTTCGGGCTTCTGCTAAGCTCTTATGCGTGTTTTCATCACCAAAAAGGTTGTGATTCTCGTCCTCGGCTTCTGTAACGCCATCTGTGTAGAGGAATATGGCTTCGCCTTGTTTCAAATATGTTTCCTCGCCAATAAAATCCATGCCCTCCATCATTCCCACACTGATATTCGCATGCGTGTCCATCATCTCCACATCCACGCTGCCATCGGCTGCCACTCTGCGAATGAAAGGATTGTTGTGACCACCATTGCAGTAGTCAAGTCGACCTGTATTGAGGTCGAGCACTCCTACAAACATTGTACAGAACATGCAGTATTCGTTGCCTTTGCTGACGGTGTCATTGATTGATTTAAGAATATCAGCTGGATTATCTAAACTTTGCGAAACATTGCGCAGCAAAGCTATAATGACCGTCATGAAGAGCGAAGCTGGTATGCCTTTTCCACTCACATCTCCTATACAGAAAAACAACCTGTTGTCCCTGATGAAGTAGTCATAGAGGTCGCCTCCCACAGATTTGGCTGGCTTCAAGAATCCATACACATCAAGCTGATTGCATTCTGGGAATGCAGGATAAATCTTTGGCACCATGCCCATCTGAATGTTTGATGCCACCTTCAGCTCGTTCTCTATGCTAGCCTTGCTTATTGTGATTTTCTGCAAATGGCGGAATTGCCAAATAAAACAAACAAGCATGATGAGTATGCTGCCAATGGCTATCAAGGTTGTGTCTCGCTTCATTCGCTCCACACCGCTGTACACTTCCGATGAAGGGCATTCGATGCTCACAGTCCAGCCTGCTCTTTTTATCGGGCAAAAATGGAAGAATGCCTCCGAATGCGTTCCCTCGTTCACAAGGTAGTTGCCACCCTGCATGTTTTCCATTTTCACACGCATGCTGTCATCAGTCTTGTACGAGCCATACTCACCCACCTCATTCACTTTCTTGAGCAAGAAAGATGTATCGGAATGGCATACAAAGCGGAACTCTCTGTCAACCACTGTCACTTCAGCATGAGGATAAGGAGCTATCTCGTTACATTTCTTGCGGAAATCAGCAGTGTTGATGTCGCATGCTAATACACCAACCAATCTGTCGCCATATCCATGCAGAGGCAAACTATAGCAGGTGACAACTTTGTTCATACTTGTTTCGCGAAATGGACGACTCCAATATGACTTATTGCTCTTTGCAGCCTCCAGATACCACTCTTTCTTGCGGTAATCATGCATCTCGCCCAAACGAAGCCTCTCCATCTTTCCACTCACATTGGTTACATAAGCCGCAAAGCCATACTCACCTTTTGTGTTCGGATATACTGCTGGCTCAAATCCTATAGCAGCACCACATATCTGAGGATTTGCATCGAGAAACTGCTCCAGCAACCTGAACACCTCTTCTTCTGATGGAAGTTCAAATGTTCTTGGGTCGATAGCTACAAATCCATCTCCATCAACATTTCTTTTGCTTCCTCCAAATTTCGTGCTCAGCAAAGTGTATGCCACATCTTCAACCCTCTGCAGCTGCCCATCCATATAGCTCTGCACAAAAGCAATGTCACGCTCTATCTTCATATCTGCCTCTTTCGTCACCTCTTGGCGAGCAAGATACAAGCAAATGCCAAAGCCCAAAGTGAAGACTAAGCCACCAATAACCATTACCGCAAGTGCAAGGTTCAGTACAATATTCTTATCCAATAATTTCATCACACCTTGACTGTTAATATGTTAGAGTTCTCCGAGCGCACATACTCCACTTCCCTTGCCATCTGTTTCAACAAAAAAATGCCAAGCCCACCAATGGGACGCTCCTCTGCCGACAAACTGATGTCAGGATCCGGCTTCTCCAACGGATTAAAGGAAATGCCACAATCAGTGAAGACGAGGGTCACCCCCTCATCATCCCTTTCCGCACAAATGGTCATCCCTCCATCCTCACCTTTAGGGTAAGCATGGAACACGATGTTTGACACCACTTCCTCCACTATAAGGCGCAATTTGAATGCATCTTCGCCCTGCACTTCTGGAAGCCTCATGACATCATCCACGATATCATCCGTACGATCTTCTATGTTCACAAACGAAAGCTTTGTCATCTTCAAATCCTTTTCTTCCTACAAAGATACAAACCTTTTCACACAAAACAAATATTTTCCTATTCTTTTCAGTTGTTCAGCAAACGAAAACCTCTACCATCTGCCGCCACCACCGCCGCCGAAGCCACCGCCAGAATAGCCGCCACCGCCCGAGCTGTAGCTGCTGCTGGAATGGTAACTGCCACCTGAAGATGAGTAGGAAGGAGTGGCTGAAGCAACGGAACTTCTGACACAGGAACGGAATTGCATGTTTGATGTCAGAGATGCTAATGATGCGGCACAAGAGATTGGTGAATCTCCCTTATACCAATCGACAGGATGCACAGCTATGCCTTCAAATCTCTTGGCCCATTTATCTGCCAAGCCAAGGGCTACTGCATAAGGAAGTATGCGATAGAAGTATTCCTCATCTTCTGCTTGCAGATGCTCAAGCTGCTGCTTCTCTGCTGTTTCGATGAATTCGCGCAATCCAAGCACTACGCCAAGATGCTGACGGCGATAGTCAGTCATTTTTACAAGATTCAAAACTAAATAACTCGCGAATAACACGGCTATGTTGAGCAATCCCAACGGAAGAAGCGGAATGTAAGCAGGATCATCATTGCAAAGTTCCCCATAGAATACCATGCAGAAAAAGAACAAGGCAGAAAAGCCTTCAATCACCGCAAAACCTGCAAAAGCATAGGGGTTGTCGATTTTTTCAGAGGAGAGGTAAGACTGCATCAAGACTACAGCTGCCAGCACAACAGTGGTGCAACCTCCCACAATCCATCCATTGTCACTATTTAAAACAAAGCAGTTGGCAAATGACAGGGTAAGAATGGCTGCACAAAGAAATTTCAAAGCTAATGGGTCTCTCTTATCGAATGTTTTTTCGTGCTTTGCCTGTAGCTCCTTCTTGCTTTTCAGCCATCCTTTGCCAAATTCTGTGCTTGTCTTACTCGTGTCGAAATGTTTGGCTCCATTTGCAAACATGCCTAAGAAGAATGATTTCAGATAATCAGGAGCTTTCCTATCTATTGATTGCGCCAAATGCAGAATTGGGTGCTTGCCCTTGTTGTCGATGGTGATGCATCCTTCCATTGCCAGCCAAGGAATCATAGAAATGAGGGCATTGTCACTTATGTTGGAATCGTGAATGACAGCCACATCTGCACTTGAGCAACCTTCTGGAGGATAGAAACTTATGGTCTTTGTGACTTCAGAAGAGCGATTGAATAACTCCTTGTAGAGAACCAGAATCACTAACACAGCTGTTATTGCCATGCATATCCAAGTCAGTAATATGAAGTTCTGTGGCTTATCTATGCCTTCGAAATAACCTTCACGCAATGGAACACGGACAGTCACCGCGCTGCGAGGATTAATGCTATTACACGCGCCTTCTATGTCTGTCGTAGTGGCATGAGTGACAATATCCTTGGCATAATTCGTATTGTTGCCCAATTTGCCAGTAAACACTTCCAACTGCTCAAGTTCGGAATCGAGAAGCGGTTTTGCAAAATGAATCTTGAATGCAAAGTGTTTTATAAAGCAAGTCCAATCCACGCCAAGCACAGAATAGAAGAACAAATCGCTTTGCTCCACTCTGTCGCCATAAGGCTTGAGGGTGTATTCTATGCTATATGAATGAGGACCTGTGATTAGCTTATGTGCAGAACCTATACGAAGGACGAGAAGAGAATCGCCTCCATCATCTTCGTATTGGTTTTCAGAAGTATGGACATCGTCTATATCGACCTTGTAGTGCATCATTCGCGTTTCGCTTCCATCCTGCGCTTCTGAAACATCACGCTTCACCCATACCCATTTAGGAATCACACGAAATATGCCATGGCTTTCCTCTGTGAAAACTGCATCAATGTGTTCTGTGACTTTATAAGTTCCATCAGCATTTACGATCATCTCTACATTGTAGTTGTCAAAGTAATAGCCGGGGTTTTCGTCATTCTGAGCAAAAGCCGAGAATGAGAAGAAGAACACTGATATAAATAATGAGAATAGGTTCTTTGTCATTTTCAATTTATCCGTTTAATCGAGAGCTATCATCTGATATTATCGGAAGATAAAAACAGGGAGAAAGATTATTTTCTAACATAGATGCCCTCAATTGTGGCTGCCATGCCCCAATAATCTTCCATTTCAACAGGTTCAGTGTTTGTCTGCTTCACATAGATGAATTTCTTGTCCACATAAGCCTCGAAAGTAAAACCTTCGTATTCGCCTTTGAAGTATGCATTATCAAAGATTGATTCACCATTAGCTTCTGCAATATTAGGAGTGACCTGAGCCATTGACCATGAAATGGTGTTTGGACTCTTCTTCTTGATTTCGCAATTGCCTCCATTCTCAGGATTATATGGGTTGCCTGTGGCGTATGTGAAGTCATACTCACCTACTGCCTCGTTGATGCTATTAACTGGCGAGAAGAATCCTTTGTCTTCGTCAGCATCCTCGCTTTCCTCAATCTCATTCATCTGGAGTTCTTTGTCCACAAGACTCCATGTGCCGCTTTGGAAGTTGTCGTCGTTATCCACTTCGATGAAGAATGTGCCACACACCTTTGTGCCATCATATTCGTTGAGGAAGAAAGAGTGAGTGCCGTTTTCATAGTCCACACGATAGCCAAAGCATTTGATTACTGCAGTCTTACCATTTTTGCGATAGTAAGTCGTTTCGCCTATGAGAGTGCCAAATGTGCTCTCTGCAAACGAAAGCTTGAAGCTAATATCCTTGCCAAGCTTACCGTTCCAAGAATGATTGAAAACATCTGCCATTGCTGCCATTGAGCAGCATAGCATTACAAGTGCAAAAAGTGCCTTTTTCATTATCTTATCTGTTTATAATTTATATTTTATTCGTAGCTGTTCTCGTCATTTACGATCCTGCCCCGCTCCATTTGCAGGGAAAGGTACTCTTTTTTGACAGAGAGCAGAATCTCTCTTTTTGCAAAAGTACGGAAAAATAACACGATTATTACAACTAATGTATTAATAATGTATAATTTTCACAAAAAAAGCAGGCACTGAGCATAGTTTGCCCTTGTGTCTGCTTGTAGTTATTCTTTGAAAGAACAGCAATTATCTGTCCTTATACATTGATTCATAGTACTTCTCGTACTCGCCGCTTGTGATGTTGTCCATCCAAGCTTCGTTTTCGAGATACCACTTCACTGTCTTTTCGATGCCTTCTTCGAACTGGAGGGATGGCTCCCAGCCGAGTTCAGCCTGCAGCTTGCGTGAGTCGATAGCGTAGCGAGCATCGTGGCCCAGACGGTCGGTCACATAAGTGATGAGGGCGAGGTCGGCTCCTTCTGGACGACCGAGAAGTCGGTCAACGGTGTTGATGACCACCTTGATGATGTCGATGTTCTTCCACTCGTTGAAGCCGCCGATATTGTATGTCTCTGCAACCTTTCCGTTGTGGAAGATTGTGTCAATGGCACGAGCGTGATCAACCACATATAGCCAGTCGCGCACATTCTCGCCTTTGCCATAGACTGGGAGAGGCTTGCGGTGACGGATGTTGTTGATGAAAAGCGGGATGAGCTTCTCTGGGAACTGGTAAGGACCATAGTTGTTTGAGCAGTTTGTCACGATGGTTGGCATGCCGTAAGTGTCGTGGAATGCGCGGACAAAGTGGTCGCTTGATGCCTTTGAAGCTGAGTATGGCGAATGCGGATTGTACTTTGTTGTCTCGAGGAAGAACTCTGTGCCGTAAGCCTCGTGATGCTTGCCTGAAGAAGCCTTTGTTGTGAATGGAGGCTCAACGCCTTCTGGGTTTGTCATTTTGAGTGCGCCATATACCTCGTCTGTTGAAATATGGTAGAAACGCTTGCCTTCGTACTTCTCAGGAAGTGACTCCCAGTAGAGTTTTGCTGCCTGTAGCAGTGAGAGTGTGCCCATCACATTGGTGCGAGCGAATGTGAATGGATCCTTGATTGAACGGTCAACATGGCTCTCTGCGGCAAGGTGGATGATGCCGTCAATCTTCTCATCCTGCATGAGCTGGTAAAAAGCTTCGAAGTCGCAGATGTCCATCTTGACGAACTTGTAGTTTGGCTTGTCCTCTACATCTTTGAGATTGGCAAGGTTGCCTGCATAAGTGAGCTTGTCGAGATTAATGATGTTGTACTCTGGATACTTGTTCACAAAAAGACGCACAACATGGCTGCCGATGAAACCAGCACCGCCTGTGATGACAATGTTACGCTTAAATTCCATAATAATACTATTCCTTTGTTTATTCTGGGTGCAAAGGTAGTGATAATAAGTGAATTATGAAGAATGAAAAATGAAAAATCTATTTCAATCTATCAAATCCCTCTCCATACACTCCTTGACACTTTGTCTGAGAAATGAAAGCTGAAGGATCAATTGTCTTGACAAGACGGTAGAGAGCAACTGACTGATTTTTCTTTGCAACCACCATGAGGATGCTGACGGGCTGCCCGCTGTAGCAACCTGTGCCAGGAAGGAGGGTGGCTGAACGATCCATCTCTTCGATGATGCCTTTTGATATGTCGTCAGGATGCTTTGTGATGATGAAGAACTGCACCGACTGTTGCACATAGTTCATCACATAGTCGAGCACCATGTTGCAAACAAACATTTCTACAAAACCAAACACAACTCGGCGCCAATCGTGGAACACGAAATAGCAAGAGCTTACGATGATGATATCAAGATACAAAAGCATGCGGCCAAGACTGATGTTTTTGTACTTATTCACCATTGCGGCAATAATGTCTACACCACCTGTTGAGCCTTGATGGAGAAAGCACTGAGCAAGACCCATACCACAAAGAGAGGAGCCGATGATTGTAGCCATAAAGTCTTGATCTTCACCAAGGAATCGTGGAAGAGTTGTAGCCCCATCGCCTGCCGCAGAGATGAGCAAGCGCTGCATTGCCCAAAGGAAAAAAGTGAGGGCAAGCACTGCGTAGATGGTCTTGACACAGAACTTGATGCCAAGAACCTTGACCGCGGCAACGAGCAGCAATGCGTTCATAACTAAGTAGGTGTTCTGCATCTCTAACCCTGTTACATAATAAATCAGCGCAGACACACCTGTCAAGCCACCAGATGAAATTTCGTATGGAAGCAGAAATGCTGTCCATCCAAAAGCATAGAGAAGAAGTCCAAATGTGATAAAGAAATAATCTTGTACTTCGTTTTTCAAGTTTAACCTAATCATAATATTAACTCTTTTGATGTGCAAAGGTAGGGATTATTAATGAAAAATGAGGAGGGTAGATGGAAAAATGAAGACGGGAAGATGAAAAATGAAGAATGATGAGGAGTACTATTCGCTATAATTTCATATCTTTGTAGCATAAAAACATTCGTATCTGATTATGAAAGTATTGAATATTTCAGAAGGCACAATTGTGGACGGCCCAGGGTTGCGTACATCTATTTATTTTGCAGGATGCACGCATCAGTGCCTTGGTTGCCACAACCCTCAATCGTGGGATCCGGATGGAGGGGATGAGATGTCGGAAGAGCAGCTGTTGGAAATTATCAAATACAATGATTTTCCTGTCACTCTGTCTGGAGGCGACCCATTGTTCCAGCTTGATGAGGTGACAAGTCTTGCTCGCCGCATAAAGAATGAATTAGGCAAGAACATTTGGTGCTACACTGGCTACAAATGGGAAAGCATCGTGCACAAACCGGAGTATCATGCTCTGCTTCAGTACATTGATGTGTTGGTAGATAGTCCTTTTATTTTGGACAAACGCGACATTTCTCTCAAATTCAGAGGCAGCAGTAATCAGCGTATAATAGATGTTGCAGCTTCAATGGAAAAAGGAAAGATTGTGGAGATAAACGAGACTTGAAACGATAAATACGACTTAATACTTAATAACTAAAAACACCCCGGATGGCTTTCTCCCCTTAGAGAGGACTGCGACCGTAAAGAATCGTGAGTTTATGTCAATCACGATTTGGTAAGCGGCAAAAGGAAAACCTTGGCTGAGGACGGATAGCGAGAGGGGGCTACTAACTAACAATGAAAATCAAAAATTTATTTAGCGCTGCTTTGCTGGCAGCAATGGCTATCCCTGCTGGAGCACAAACTGTGACTGTGCATGCAGACAAGCCAGGAGATGTAATTCCGAAGGAAATCTACGGACAATTTGCTGAACATCTTGGAACATGTATCTATGGTGGACTTTGGGTAGGAGAAAATTCTTCTATTCCTAACCAGAATGGCTATCGCACAGATGTGCTTAATGCCCTCAAAGAGCTCAAGGTGCCTGTGCTTCGCTGGCCAGGCGGCTGTTTTGCAGATGAATACCATTGGCGCGATGGCATTGGCCCTAAGGAGAATCGCCCAAAGATGGTGAACAACAACTGGGGCGGCACTGTAGAGGATAATTCTTTCGGCACACACGAGTTTTTCAACCTCTGCGAACTTATTGGTGCTCAGCCATATTTGAGCGGCAATGTGGGTAGCGGCACTGTGGAGGAATTGGCAAAGTGGGTTGAGTACATCACAAGTGATGGAGATAGCCCAATGGCAAATCTTCGCCGCCAGAACGGTCGCGAGAAATCGTGGAATCTGAAGTATCTTGGAGTGGGCAACGAGTCGTGGGGATGCGGAGGCAATATGCGTCCTGAGTATTATGCTGACTTGTTCCGTCGCTACGGCACTTATTGCCGCGATTATGACGGCCATAAACTATATAAGGTAGCATCTGGTGCTTCTGACTACGAGTATTATTGGACACGCACTCTTCTTGAACGCGCAAAGGATCAAATGGCTGGCATTTCTCTTCACTACTACACAGTGTGGGGATGGAGTGGTTCAAAGCATAGTGCAACTAAGTTTGACAAGGATGAGTATTATTGGACGATTGGCAAGTGCCGCGAGATTGAAGATGTGCTCATAAAGCATATCGCTATTATGGACGAGCTTGATCCAAAGAACAAGGTTGATCTCCTTCTTGACGAATGGGGTACTTGGTGGGACGAGGAGCCTGGCACTATCAAAGGACACCTCTTCCAGCAAAACACAATGCGCGACGCTGTAGTTGCCTCTACATCTCTTGACATATTCCATAAATACACTCGTCGTCTCAAGATGGCGAACATCGCTCAGATTGTCAATGTGCTTCAGTCGATGATACTTACAAAGGACGATAAGATGGTTCTTACCCCTACTTATCATGTATTCAAGATGTATGCAGTTCATCAGGATGCCACATACATTCCTCTTGACATCCAGTGTGATGAGATTGAGACTGGCAAAACAATGCGTCATTTTGCTGAACGCAAGCTCCCTCTTGTAAGTGCCACAGCATCAAAGGATAAACAAGGCACTCTCCATATTTCTCTCACGAATGTAAGCATAGATAAAGAACAGGAAGTGACTATTAATCTCAATGGCATAAAGGCAACAAAGGCTTCAGGTACAATCCTCACTGCTAGCGTTGATGCAAAGAACACATTTGATAATCCAAATGTTGTAACTACTGCTCCATTCAAGGAGGTGAAAATCAACAAGGGCACTATGAAGGTGAAGATGCCAAAGAACTCTATCGTAACTTTGACTATTCAGTAAAAAGATTTCAATTTCATTTCATAAGTAGGTGCTCATAATTGTTTGTTTGGGTACCTACTTATGTCTTGAAAATAGGACATTCTAATTCTGTCTCACTAAAAACATTTAAAACAATAAGGGCGGCAACCTCAAACGAGATTGCCGCCCTTGTTATTTATGCCATACGAAATCTCGCATGGAACAAGTGTGTCGATTAGAGCTGTGGACCAGCAGCAACGAGAGCCTTACCAGCCTCGTTGGTGGTGTACTTAGCGAAGTTCTTGATGAAGCGAGCAGCGAGGTCCTTAGCCTTCTTCTCCCACTTAGAACGATCCTGGTAGGTATCGCGTGGATCAAGAATACCCCAAGCAACGCCGTTGAGCTGAGTTGGAACCTCGAAGTTGAAGTAAGGAATGGTCTTGGTAGGAGCGTTGAGGATAGAGCCGTCGAGAATAGCGTCGATGATACCACGGGTATCAGGGATAGAGATACGCTTGCCAGTGCCGTTCCAACCAGTGTTAACGAGGTAAGCCTTAGCACCGTTAGCGTTCATCTTCTTAACGAGCTCCTGAGCGTACTTAGTTGGGTGGAGCTCAAGGAATGCCTGACCGAAGCAAGCAGAGAATGTTGGAGTTGGCTCTGTGATGCCGCGCTCTGTACCAGCAAGCTTAGCTGTGAAGCCAGAGAGGAAGTAGTACTGAGTCTGCTCTGGAGTGAGGATAGATACTGGAGGAAGCACACCGAATGCGTCAGCTGAGAGGAAGATAACATTCTTAGCAGCTGGAGCAGATGAACCTGGCTGGATGTTGTTGATGTGGTTGATTGGGTAAGAAACACGAGTGTTCTCAGTAACTGACTTGTCGTTGAAGTCGATCTTGCCGTCAGCAGCAACTGTTACGTTCTCGAGGAGAGCGTTGCGCTTGATAGCACCGTAGATGTCTGGCTCGTTCTCCTTTGAGAGGCCGATTACCTTAGCGTAGCAACCACCTTCGAAGTTGAATACACCGTTGTCGTCCCAACCGTGCTCGTCATCACCGATAAGGCGACGCTTAGGGTCAGTAGAGAGAGTAGTCTTACCTGTACCTGAGAGACCGAAGAAGATTGCTGTCTCCTTACCGTCCATGTTACAGTTTGCTGAACAGTGCATTGAAGCGATGCCCTGGAGTGGGAGGTAGTAGTTCATCATAGAGAACATACCCTTCTTCATTTCACCACCGTACCGAGTGTTGATGATAACCTGCTCACGTGAAGTTACGTTGAATGCAACACATCTCTCTGAGTTAAGACTGAGTTCCTTGTAGTTCTCAACCTTAGCCTTAGATGCATTGTAGATAACGAAGTTTGGCTCGAAGTTAGCGAGTTCCTCAGCTGTAGGCTGGATGAACATGTTTGTAACGAAGTGTGCCTGCCATGCTACCTCAACGATGAAGCGAACTGCCATACGAGTGTCCTTGTTAGCACCGCAGAATGCGTCTACTACATAGAGGTTCTTGTTGCAGAGCTCCTTAACTGCGAGATCCTTAACTGTTGACCAAACCTCCTCTGACATAGGGTGGTTGTCATTCTTGTACTCCTCTGAAGTCCACCATACAGTGTCCTTAGAGTTCTCATCCATTACGATGTACTTATCCTTAGGTGAACGACCAGTGTAGATACCAGTCATTACATTAACTGCGTTGAGTTCTGTGTTCTGACCTACCTCATAACCCTCGAGGCCTGCCTTTGTCTCCTCCTCGAAGAGAACTTCGTAAGAAGGATTGTGAGCAATCACTGTAGAACCAGTGATGCCGTACTGTGTCAAATCTAATGCCATAGTAGTTTAATATTATTAAAAAAGTGAATAATTTCCTAAAAATACACCTTAAAAGGTTTGGACTCACGCTCAGGAAGCGCAACTCCCACCTAATCAATGACAAAGGTAGTGATTTTATTCAATTTCGTAAAATAAAATCACTACCTTTTTTTATTTTTATCTTAAAAAATTAGCTCAAATCATGAAAAACATACGACAATTGCAAAAGCAGTTTTACAATTTGCCACTTACAGCTTTCATTTTAAGTGCTAAAAAGAGCAAGAAAATGCTTTCGATCTTAAACTTTCAGATATTCACTCTCTCCACAACAACATCCTCTTTGAGGAAAAGAGCTGCGCACTCACGGAATTTAGTGCGCGATTCTGTCGTGAAATATTTACAACTGCCCCCATCTGTGATGCGACATTGCATCTCAGGATGCCTTTGCAAATAATCCTCGAGACTCTTTGCTATATACTTGCCCTGAGGAACGAGGGTGATAGATGAAGGGCAATACTTCTTTATCTTATCCATCAAAAGAGGATAGTGAGTACATCCAAGGATTATTGTGTCTATCTGAGGGTCTTTAGCCATCAATTTCGCGAGACTGTCTTTGACAAAATAGTCCGCTCCTGGCTTATCGAATTCATTGTTTTCAACAAGAGGGACCCACATTGGGCATGCCTCGCCAACAATTGTAGAACCTGGGTAAAGCTTCTCAATCTCTAACTTATAAGATTCGGAGCGTATAGTGCCTTCTGTGGCAAGCACCCCGATATGGTGAGTATGAGACAACTCCCCAACTACCTCTGCTGTAGGACGAATGACGCCGAGCACTCTATTGTCGGGAGCATTGAAAGGTAAATACTGCTGCTGAATGGATCTCAACGCCTTTGCAGAAGCTGTGTTACAGCCAAGAATGACAAGAGGGCATCCATAATCGAAAAGCTTTTTAACCGCTTGAAGAGTGAATTCATACACAACATCGAAAGAGCGTGTACCATACGGTGCTCGCGCATTGTCGCCAAGATATATATAATCATACTGTGGCAAACGCTGACGGATACCTTCCAAAATTGTCAATCCGCCATACCCTGAATCGAACACGCCTATCGGTCCTTTCATTTCACTCCAAGCTTGATAAGTACTTTATCTGTACAGTTTTCAGCCTCGCCATTACCACTGATGTAAGGATAGGCATTGGCATCCGTATTCAAAATATAAGCATAGCCGCTCTCATAACCAACAGATTGAATTGCAGCAGCCAAACGCTCGTTCACAGGCTGCATAAGTTCTGCTTCTGCCTTAGTGAGCATCTGCTCTGCTTCTTTCTTAAACTGCATGCTCTGCTCCATCAGTTGCTGAAGTTCTTTCTGTCGCTTGAGCATAATGTTCTCAGGGAACGACTTCTGGCCTTCCACATACTCAGCAAATTTCTTTGAGAAATCCTGCTCTGAACGCTTCATCTCCTGATCATATGTAGCCTTCAAATCTGCAAGACTCTTCATTGCTTCGCTATATTCTGGCATCGCCTTCATCACATCATTGTAGCTAAGATAGCCAAAATGTTGAGGCTTAACTATAACCTGCTGTCCTTCTGCTGCAGAAACAGGAAGCACTGTTTCCTGTGCTGACACAAAGCCAACACAAGCAAACAGTGCTACTATTGTAAGTATATGTTTCATATTACTTCACGCCAAGCTTAGCCTTTACCTGATCTGTAATATCTGATGCAGAAGTACCAATGAAAGGAATGCTCGCAGCATCAAGAATATAAGCATAACCGCCAGCGTTACCTACTTCCTGAACAGCCTTCATAACCTTCTCCTGAATCTCACTGAGCTTAGCCTGCTCCTGCTTCTGAAGTTCCTGCTGACAAGTCTGATTGAACTGCATAAGTTCATCGTATGCTTTCTGAAGTTCCTGTTCACGATACTGCTTCAGTGTCTCTGAAAGGTTTGCAGCCTCTTTCTGGTATGCTTCATTCTTTGCCTGGAAATCGCTCTGCTTTCTTGTCAATTCCTCTTCAAACTGCTTAGCCAAAGTCTGAAGTTCAGTCTGTGCAGCAGCATATTCGCTCATACCCTGAACAACAGCTCCTGTATTAACATGTCCAATCTTCTGTGCAAACATAGTCATTGGCAAAGCCAAGAGGATCGCAATAATAATCTTTTTCATTTGATTCTTTTTTGTTTTTATTGTTATTGATTCTTTTTGTTTTACTCTTATATCTTATAATTCTTTTTAGAAAGCCATCGTGATTTATGCGGGCAACTTAGTTAGCATATCCAAGCTTTTGGAGCACATCATCACTTATGTCAATCTTTGGAGAAGCATAAATGATACTGCCACCGCTGGCACGATCAAGAACAAGCTGATACCCCTTTTGGTCACAAATATCCTTTACTGCATTGTAAATTTCATCCTGAATAGGAGCAAGCAAGCTCTGACGCTTCTTATAAAGCTCACCCTCACTGCCGAAATACTTTTTCTTCAAGTCGCTTGCGGCCTTCTCTTTTGCCATAATTGACTCTTCTGCCTTTGTTTTCTGAGCATCAGAAAGGAAAACAGATTCTGACTGGTACTTTTTGTAAAGCGTCTCTGCTTCATTGAGCAAAGCCTCAACCTCGCCTTCCCATTTCTTCGAAACCTGATTCAACTGTTCATTTGCACGCTCGTAAGCAGGCACATTCTTCAGAATGTATTCCATATCTACAAGAGCGAACTTTTGTGCATTAGCAGCTACTGAAGCTACAAGCACTACAAGTGTGAGAATTATCTTTTTCATAATTTAATTGTTTTAACTGCCGCAAAGGTAGGTTATTGATTTCACCCTACAAAAGGAGTTTTACTAATTGCAATGGGCTTTTCCCTAAACTGCTATCACGCTCCGTGTGATAGACTTTTAGAATTCCTGTCCAAGAACAAAGTGGAACTGGCTTCCGCTGTAGCTCTTAGTACCTCTGATGTTATCGAATCCGTAAGCCCAGTCAATACCCATCATACCAACCATTGGGAGGAAGATACGCACGCCTACACCTGCAGAACGCTTCATGTCAAAAGGATTGAACTTCTTGACCTCTGTCCAAGCATTACCACCTTCAGCAAATGCAAGAGCATAAATGTTCGTTGAGCCATTAAGCATGAGAGGATATCGAAGCTCGAGAGTCATACGATTATATGCGTAGCCGTATTCTGGATACTGAGTAAGGGCTCCATTATCATAACCACGAAGGCCAATTGTCTCTGAATAGTATGTTGAAGAATATCCAGACATACCGTCACCACCCATATAGAATGTCTCGAATGGAGACTTCTTATACTTATTATAATGACCTAGGAGACCAAAGTCAAAGCGAGTCATAAGCACAAAGCACTTGCCGTTCGGAGAATAGTGCAAAGGAGTGTAGAACTTGCTGTTGAACTTCCATTTGTGATACTCAATCCATTTATGCTTACGAGCCATGTCGCTTGTATAATTGGCATTGTAGTAATCAGAAGCAAGATTCTTATAGTCAACTCCGTCAACAAGAGAGTATGGAGGAGTGAAGCTTACAGATGCCGTTATCTGTGAACCGCGGCGTGGGAACACTGGATTGTCGATAGAGTTGCGGGCGAGTGACAATGTAAGATTAATGTTGTTACAATTGCCATTCTGAATAATAAAGTACTCCCAATCCTTCATCATGTATCGAGTATAACCCAATGATGCCTGGAACATGAAGTTATTATCTGGCCAATTGAGTCGCTTACCAAAGCCTACAGAAAGACCAAACAACTCGATGTATTTATCAGGGTCATAGTAGCTAGACATGTTGTTGTAGTAACTGCTGTTGTAGCCACCGTAACCATAGAGCGAAGAGTAGAAGTTGTTATAGTAAGCGCTGTTATAGTAGCTGCTGCTGATGTCTGTCTGGCGTGAGAAGAATGCGCTGACAGAAAGAGAGTTAGGGCGCTTGCGGCCAAACCATGGATCATAGAATGACACGCTATAAGACTGATAGTAAGAACCATTGGTAGAGCCGCTGATTTCAAACTCTTGTCCATCACCCTGAGGAATAATGCCTCGGTGATTGCGATTCTTTCCAAAAAGGTTACGCATAGAGAAGTTCGTAAACTTCAATCCAACCTTACCAATAATACCCGTCTGTCCCCAGCCGAGCGAGAACTCAATCTGGTCACTTGCTTTTGGTGTAAGACCGAGGTTTAAGTCAACTGTTCCATTTGATGGATCAGGCACAGGCTTAAAATCAATCTGCTCTGGGTCGAAATGTCCCATCTGTCCAATTTCCTGATAAGTGAGCTTGAAGGCCTTCATAGAGAAGAGATCGCCAGGCTTCAACTTAAGCTCACGACGGATAACCTCTTCATATACACGAGTGTTACCAAAAATCTTAATCTTATTGATGGCAGCCTGTACACCTTCGTAAATTCTGATTACAAGGTCAATAGAGTCACCCTCTTCACCAACTTCTGAAGGGTTCACCTGATTGAACACATAACCCTCGTCATAATACTGGCTACTGATAGCATCATCATCACTTGACAATCTCTCATTGAGCAACTTCATATTATAAACATCGCCCTTCTTCATGCCAAGCACTCTGTTCAAGGCGTCTGTTGGGAAGATTGTGTTACCAACCCAGTTGATGCTTCGTACATAATACTTATCGCCTTCGTCGATGCTAAGATAAACATCCACAGTATTATCGCCACGATCAACAACGCTATCTGCATATATGTTAGCATCACGATAGCCCAGCTCATTGTACTTTTCAATTACGCGATCCTTATCCTCAGCAAACTTCTCCTCTACAAATTTCTTTGCCTTCAAAAATGACTTAAAGCCTTTCTCGTTAGTCTTCTTCAAAAGACCGCCAGTAAAGAATCCGCCATGGAACTTCTTTGTAGGGATATGCTCGTTTCCTGTAATATAAATCTTGTTTACCTTAACTTTTTCTTTCTTGTCAATATTTACATCAACAATCATCTGGTCATTACGAGCAGAGTCGTCACGCTGCACAATATCAATTTCTGCGTTCTTGAATCCCTTATCATCAAAGTACTTCTTTATCACAATCTTAGCCTTGTCAACCATGTTTGGAGTAATCTGGTTGCCCTTGATAAGACCCATCTTCTCGTCAAGATCTTCACGCTCCGACTTTCTCACGCCATTGATGTTAATCTGCGAAACTCGAGGACGCATAGCAAGCTTTATCTTCAAATACACCTTCTCATCAACAATACTATCTGCCTCAATTTTTACAGAAGAGAACAATCCATGTTTCCAATAACGCTTCACAGCCTCAGTAATTTCTTCACCTGGCAAAGAAATCACCTCACCGACATTCAAGCCAGAAAGTCCAATGAGTATATAATCCTCATAGTTCTTCACACCTTCCACTGCAATGCCACCAATCTCGTATTTCTGGTTTTTACCATATACGATTGTTGGCTTCTCCTGCACATTCTGCGCTTTCACAAACTCTGCGAAAGACGAGAAGAGAACCAAAAGTGTTAAAAGTCGAATTATCTTCATCTATTCAATATCTGATTTATATAGCCATGCGAATTGTGTCGGGCATGCTATCTATATATTATATATAATGTGTAGTCTAATTATTTCTTGTCCTCAACTTGCTCGCCTGTTTTGCCGAAACGGCGCTGACGATTCTGGTAATCAACAATTGCCTTGCACAAATCCTCCTCACGGAAGTCTGGCCAATAAGTCTCGGTGAAGTAAAACTCAGAGTAAGCACACTGCCAAAGCAAGTAGTTGCTCAAACGCTGTTCACCGCCTGTGCGAATCATCAAGTCAGGATCCGGCATGAAAGAAGTTGAAAGATTAGCATCAATATCCTTGTCTGTAATGTCATCTATACTCATTTCGCCATCCTTAACTTTTGCTGCAATCTGCTTCACCGCATTTGTCATCTCCCACTTGCTTGAATAGCTAAGAGCCAATACCATGCAAGTTGCAGTATGGTCTTTTGTGCGCTCTTCCATATAGCGAACCACATCCTGAACAGGCTTTGGCAATCTATCTATTTCTCCAATCACTCGGAAACGGGCATTACGCTTAATGAAAAGCTCCTCTTCAAGATACTTGAGAAGCAGCGACATAATTGCTGAGACCTCTGCTTCTGGCCTATTCCAGTTCTCTGTAGAGAAAGTATAAAGAGTCAAGTATTCTATGCCAAGATCAACAGCAGCAGTCATCACTTCGATAGCTCTCTGAGCACCTTCTGCGTGACCATAGGTACGCTCTTTACCCAAAGCCTTAGCCCATCTTCCGTTGCCATCCATGATTATTGCCACATGGCGTGGCACTCTTGTCATATCTACTTGTTCCTTATACATTGGTTGAGTTATTGAGTTCTATTGTTTTTAAAAGTTCGCAAGTTTTTAAGTCATCGCCATCGTTGCGAAGCGAATCATTCTCACGCTTAGTCATTGTTACATTTTCGGTATTTCGGGCAGAGGTCATAAGAAATATAAACCATTGTCCACGAATAAGAATCCTTGTTCTTCAAGAATCCGCTCTGTATCTTATACGGATCAGAGATACCGTCCAATTTATCGCTCATTGAGAATCTCATCGTCCAGTCTGCACCTACATTCCAACGCTCTTTGAGCTTGTATTTCACGCCAAATCCCACAGGAATATTCATTGTCAACGCATCACCTCCGTATGTAAATCCAAGACCAAGCTGGATATAAGGAGTAAGGCGCTTGTGGCCTTTGTATCCTGTGCCCGTACCATATCCCCAGAAACTGATTTCATACTGACAACCGAGATCAATTACCGAATTGTCAAATTTCCATTTCTGTCCTTCGATTGCCGGGAACTTATTGTCTCCCTTCGTCGCATCGCCTTTCACCGAGCCGTAGCCAAGATCGAACTTAAGCGACATTCGTGGATTTATGTTGTACCTACCCATCAAGCCACCTGCTGGGGTGACATTTTTATAGAATCCATTCAGATTGGCATCGCCCATGTAAAAACCGGCACCGCCCATCAAACCAAACTCCATCTTGTATTCAAGCTCTTGAGCCTGACACCCGATAGCTATGAGCAAGGCTGCTATTACTGAATAGATCCTTGCCATACCAAGCCGTTTTCTTGAATTATCCACAGTTTTGAGCCTACAGCAACAAGTGAAGCATCACCATTTGCAGGATCAAGCTCTTTTGGCATAGGGTAGCTATCTGAGAGCGAATGCCAAGTCACTCCATTATCATCTGAGCGATAAAGCTTGCTGTACTTTCCGTTTCTCACTCCCATTGTGTAGAGAGCTCCATTGCAATATGTTGTGCTTTGGGTTTCAAACTTAGGCAATGCGTATGGGTTGTCTAAAGTAATCTGAATGTATGACCAATCCTGGTTAGTATTGCTGTCAAGAGAAGACATCTTAAACCAAGCCACGCCAAAAAGAGACTTACTATTCTTGCCTGTCATTACAGCTATCTGCAAATCCGCATTAGTATTTGATGCATAGCTTGAGCTGCAAAGATCCGACTCTGGCAGCATTTCAAAATCCTCACTGCCCTGCACCTGCCAATCCTTCAAATCATTTGAGCCAAGAATTGCTTCGCCATCGTAGGCATAAATGAAATATTTATCTGCACAAAGCAGTTTCTTCATTTTCTTATCTGAAGCCTTTGTCCAAGTCTTGCCTTGATTTGCCACAGATGATGAGTAAATATAGCCATCAGAGCTGAGGGCATAAAATGACTCGTTGAACAGAACAACCGAACCGCAGTCAATGCTTGCGTTCGAAAGAGCAGCAGGAGCTGTCCACTCGCTGCCATCTGCAGAAGAAGTCACGATTGGCTTATCGTCAGCATCGTTTGCAAATACAAACATCTTGCCTCCGGCATACAATGTTTTCTTCATGTCAGCAACATCAAGATTTGACTCAATCTTATTCCACTCCAAAGTGTCGATATTTGCAGTGTGCTTGTAAATGTCCACCTTGTAGAGCTTTGTTGACACTCCATCAGATGCTAAGCTAAGTAACTGAACTGTCTTAGTGAAATCAAGGGAATCTGTGCCTGAAGTGATGACATAGAACAGTGAATCTTCGCCAAACTGGGCAAAAACATTTCCATGTGAAGAAAAATTAGGCACAACTCTTTTCAAATCAACCCAAATAGGCAAAGAATCGACATTGAAAATTCGATTATTCACTTGGTCGATATTGAATTTGATATCTGCGCCAGAAATAGTTCGAGAGACAATAGTGTCTGAAGCATTTCCGTCTTTGTCATACTTTTTGGTAGTCACATAACTTTTGATGCTATTTACAGAAAAAGACACAATAGCACATTCAGGACTTTGGACCACTTCTTCCTCATCCATGCACGATGTGAGCGACAACGAAATAAAAGCGAAGACAGATGCCAGCAGGCACCAAAATATTTTCTTTGTATCTGTTTTTATCATTTGTTCGTAGTAAGCCAAAATGCAATTATTCGGCAAAATTACGAACAATTTTCTCATCTACGAAGAGATAAAGCCTATTTTAATGATTTTTATAGTATAAAAAGGGCTATTTTACTACAATTTCATCAATTTGAATGCAAATAGCAGCAAAATAGCCTCTTTTATTATGTTCACGCGCATTAAAGAAGTGCGCAGAGTTCTTTCATTCCCTCACTAGCCCCCTTCATTATGTGATGCACTCCAAGCGATGGATTCACATCCACATCTTTTGGGTCTATAAGGTAGATTTTACACTTTGAATCAGTGTAGTTTATAAGCCCTGCAGCAGGATACACATTCAATGAAGTTCCTATCACAACGAGAATGTCCGCTTTCTGCACTTCGTAGATGGCTGGTTCAATCATTGGCACGCTTTCTCCAAACCACACGATGAAAGGACGCAGCTGACTTCCATCCTTTGCTTTGTCTCCCATCTTTATTTCGAGATTGTTCTCGTCAAGTTCAACAATGCAATTTGGATCATTTGGATTCTTAGACGAAGTAGCTTTCATAAGCTCTCCATGCAAGTGGATGATATTCTTGCTGCCAGCCTTTTCGTGCAGATTATCAACATTTTGAGTAATTACTGTCACATCATATTTGTCTTCAAGACTTGCAACAAGCTTATGCCCTTCGTTCGGCACAACCGAACCAAGCTGAGCACGGCGCTCATTATAAAATTTCTGCACAAGCGCAGGGTCGCGCCAATACCCCTCAATGCTTGCCACCGCTTCTACTGGATACTGTTCCCAAAGTCCTCCACTATCGCGAAATGTACTGATGCCGCTTTCTGCCGACATTCCAGCCCCTGTAAGAAATACTAATTTTTTCATGGATTCACAATATTGTTATTATCAAATATTTAAGCTTATCAATATGCAACTTTGCAAGCAATGCCCAAGTCACGAACACGCTCACCAATTGCGTCAAGCTCTTCGTGAATAGCCTTCTCAAGTCCTTGAGCCGGAGTCTCACGGTCAATGGTGTAAATCATCACCTCGCGAGGTTTTATTTCCCTAACGGCATCAAGCCAAGGAGCAACGAAATTTTCACTTACATTGCTTGTTGACTTGCCTTCATATTCGCCCTTCATAAACATAGTTTGTATGATGCATCTATTGCCAAATTCCTTCAGCTTTGCAATGATTGCATCCACATCATACTTACCATTTGGACGATCAACAGCATTTATGTAATCAGCTGATATTGTGTCAAGTTTGCAGATATTATTATCCACCTTGCACAGCGCGTCAAACACAGGTTTACGCACAATCTGAGTGGCATTTGTCAGCACACTCACCTTTGCGTCGGGAAAGTATTGGTTGCGCAGTGCAATTGTATCATCAATAATCTCCGGGAAATGCGGATTGAGCGTCGGCTCACCATTGCCAGCAAAAGTGAGAACATCTGGTGCTGGTCCTTCTGCTTGCATCTTCTTTAGCTGAGCTTCAAGTGCTTCTCTCACTTGCTCTCTCGTTGGCAATTTCTGCTTTGGCACGAAGTCTGAATTGAATCCGCACTCACAATAAATGCAGTCAAAAGAGCAGCACTTGCCGTCGCCTGGCAATAGATTTATGCCAAGCGACACGCCAAGTCTTCTGCTGTGAATTGGTCCGAAAATCGGAGATGTATAGATTACTGTCATTTCTTTGAATTACAGAACCTTGATGAGTTCAACATCGAAAATGAGTGCTGCAAATGGAGGAATCATGCCACCTGCACCACCCTCGCCGTAAGCGAGCATGTAAGGAATGTAGAAGCGGAACTTTGAGCCCTCAGCCATGAGCTGTACGCCCTCTGTCCAGCCAGCAATAACCTGCTGCAATCCGAAGTCTGCTGGCTCATTGCGCTTGTAGCTGCTGTCAAACACTGTACCGTCGAGCAAGCGTCCTTCATAGTGGCAACGCACTGTATCTGTTGCCTTTGGCTTCTTGCCTGTTCCCTCTGTGAGAATCTCATACTGGAGACCGCTCTTTGTGACAATGATACCTTCCTTCTTTGCATTTTCTGCAAGGAACTTCTCACCCTCTTCTTTTGCTGCCTTGCCTGCCTCAGCCTGTGCTGCACGCTGTTCAGCCTCCATTTTCTGGAAGAAAGTGTTCACGATTGTCTGTGCCTCCTGATTGCTTACTTTGAGTTCGTTGTCCTGCAACACATCAACGATTGATGCTGCGAAATCTTCAATCTTGAGATTGTCTTTCAATCCCATCTGCTTGAGCTGCTGGCCAATGCCAAGTCCAAGCGCATAACTAAGTTTATCCATTTTAATCTAATAATTGTTATTTTTATGCAAAGGTACGGATTTTTTCCTTATCTTTGTGCAAAAATCATAAAAAACAATGGCAAATTACATCTACGAACTTAAAGATAAGGTACGCGACTACGAGTGTGACCTTCAGGGAATTGTGAACAATGCAAACTACCAGCACTACCTCGAGCATTGCCGTCACGAGTTCTTGCTGGCACACAATGTCAGTTTTGCAGAGCTTCATGACAAAGGCACTGATGCTGTAGTTGCCCGACTCACGATGCAATTCAAAACTCCGCTTAAGAGTCGCGACGAATATGTGACAAAGCTTTGGCTGAAAAAAGATGGAGTTAGATACATTTTCATGCAAGACATCTTCCGTTTGCCCGACATGAAACTCTGTGTTCGTGCTCAAGTTGACTCTGTTTGCCTCGTTGATGGCAAGCTTAGCGAGAGCCCGGAACTGAACGAGAAATTCGCTCCTTTCATCTAATAATCATACGAATACAGCATTCTATCCTTTTCACTTCTTTTCATCACACCGCATGGCTACGGGCAAGAGTCCGCCTTAGTAAAGCAACATGAACGAACAAGAACTGACTTATTCAATTGCATTAGCAAACCTCGACACACTCAGCTTGCTTAATGCTAAGTTGCTGATTGAAGCCGCTGGCTCTGCTGCTGAAATCTTTTCGCACAGAAAAGACATAAAAAGCATTGTGCCTGATGCCAACGACCGACTTGTGCATGCGTTTGACAATGTTGACAATGCGATGAGATTAGCAGAGAAGGAGATGGAGTTTATTAAAAAGAAGAACATAAGGGCTCTAACACTCAGTGATGAGGATTATCCGCAAAGGCTTCTTGAATGTGAAGACGCTCCCATTGTGCTTTACGCTTGCGGCAATGCGGAGTTGAATCGCAAGCACATCATAAACATAATTGGCACAAGAAAATGCACAGAATACGGCAGAGAAAGCTGCAGAAATTTCGTTGCAGAGTTGAAAGAGCTTGTGCCTGACACACTCATAGTCAGCGGATTGGCTTACGGAATAGACATCCATGCTCACCGTGCTTCGCTAGAAAACGGAATGGACACCGTTGGAGTGCTTGCTCATGGCCTTGACAGAATCTATCCTTCCGTGCATCGGCAAACTGCTGCAGAGATGATTCACAATGGAGGGGGACTTATCACTGAATACATTTCAGGAACCACGCCCGAGAAACATAACTTCGTGAGACGCAACAGGATCGTGGCTGGAATATGCGATGCTTGCGTAGTGATTGAGAGTGCGGCAAAAGGCGGCTCACTTATCACTGCCAATCTTGCCCTCAACTACAATAGAGAGGTTTTTGCTTTCCCAGGACGAACTTACGACGAAAGCAGTGCAGGATGCAATAATCTCATCAAAAATCACGAGGCAAATCTCATAACATGCGCCAACGACCTTGTGGAATTAATGAGATGGGGAACTCCCTCAAAAAGCAAGAACAAGCAAGCCGTGCAACAAGAGCTTTTCCTTGAGCTAAGCACCGAAGAACAAGCTGTGATAGAGACTCTTAAGAATGTGGATGACAAACACATAAATCAGATTGTTGTTGAATCTGGAGTGCCTTATTCGCAAGCAACAATGGTGCTGTTCGAACTTGAGATGAAAGGCGTTGTAACTGCTCTTGGCGGAGCACGATACCATTTGAAAAGAAAGCTCTCTTAAAAAGAGTCTTCATTTCCCTCTCCTGCAATGATATAAAATGAAACATGAATGATATAATAGCCTCAACATAAAAATGTTGGGGCTTTTTTTGTATATAAATCTAAAAAGGCGTAACTTTGCATGATTTTTGTCCCCCTTTCCCAAAGGGAAAAATAAACGAATAACAAAAACAACTAAATATAATGGAATACAATTTCAGAGAAATCGAACAGAAGTGGCAGAAAGCTTGGGTTGAAAACCAAACTTACAAGGTCACAGAAGATCAGAGCAAACCAAAGTTCTATGTGCTCAACATGTTCCCTTACCCATCTGGTGCAGGCCTTCATGTTGGTCACCCACTCGGATATATTGCAAGCGACATTTACGCAAGATACAAGCGTCTTCAGGGCTTCAATGTGCTCAACCCAATGGGTTATGATGCTTACGGCCTCCCAGCAGAGCAGTACGCTATACAGACAGGACAGCACCCAGAAGTGACAACTAATGCAAACATCAACCGCTACCGCGAGCAGCTCGACAAGATCGGTTTCTGCTTCGACTGGGATCGTGAGGTTCGCACTTGCGCTCCAGGCTACTACCACTGGACACAGTGGGCATTCCAGAAGATGTTCAACTCTTTCTTCTGCAACGAGTGCCAGAAGGCACAGCCTATCGAGACTTTGGTGAAGCACTTCGAGGAGAAGGGTACTGAGGGCCTCAATGTAGCAGAGACAGAGCACCTTGAGTTCACAGCAGCAGAGTGGAACGCAATGGATGAGAAGCAGAAGAGCGACACATTGATGAACTATCGTATCGCTTTCATGGGCGAGACAATGGTGAACTGGTGTGCAGGTCTTGGCACAGTGCTTGCTAACGATGAGGTTGTTGATGGTGTTTCCGTTCGTGGCGGCTTCCCTGTAGAACAGAAGAAGATGCGCCAGTGGTGCTTGCGTGTAAGCGCTTATTCACAGCGTTTGCTCGACGGGCTTCAGACAATCCAGTGGAGCGACTCTATCAAGGAAACCCAGAAGAACTGGATTGGCCGCTCTGAGGGTACTGAGGTAGAGTTCCAGATTGCCGATAGCGACGAGTCTTTCACTATTTTCACCACTCGTGCAGACACCATGTTCGGTGTTACATTCATGGTGCTTGCTCCAGAGAGCGAGCTCGTGCAGAAAGTTACAACAGCAGAGCAGAAGCAGGCTGTTGACGAATATATTGCTTATGTGAAGGGACGCACAGAGCGTGAGCGCATGATTGACCACAAGGTTACAGGTGTGTTCTCAGGCTCATACGCTATCAACCCATTCACAGGCGAGAAGAATCCAATTTGGATTTCTGAATATGTGCTTGCAGGATATGGTACAGGCGCTATCATGGCTGTACCTGCTCATGATAGCCGTGACTACGCTTTTGCTAAGCACTTCAACCTCCCTATCATCCCGCTCATTGAAGGTGCAGATGTGAGCGAGGAGAGCTATGATGCAAAGGAAGGCATCGTGAGCAACTCACCAGCAGAAGGCAAGACTGCGGTTGCATACGATGGCGAAGCACTCATCCTCAACGGATTGACTATCAAGGAGGCTATCGCTGCGACAAAGACATTCGTGAAGAAGCACAACATCGGTCGCGTGAAGGTTAACTACCGTCTCCGTGATGCAATCTTCTCTCGCCAGCGCTACTGGGGCGAGCCATTCCCTGTATATTACAAGAACGGCATCCCAACAATGATTCCAGAGGAGTGCCTCCCAATCGAGCTTCCTGCTGTGGATAA
>JAGHVC010000179.1 GCA_018064505.1 Candidatus Minthosoma caballi
CAAAGAGAGTACAGATATTACGAAAAGCACCTACTAAAACATTATTAAAATAATTTTGATTACCTACTTATATAAAGTAATGTGTAGAAATTAATTCAAGGTTTGCAAGTTAGAATAGATTATTTCTTTCACATATTATTAACCTATTAATACCAAAACAATTATGAAGAAATTTGTTAGAACTGCACTTGCAATGGCAATCATGGGATTTGCAGTGCTTGCGTTTGTCTCTTGCCAATCAAAGGAAGAGAGAGCTATCAGTAAGTTGGAATCAATCGTTGAGCGAGTAGAAAAGGATGGCAAAGATTTTTCTGCTGAGGAATGGGACGAAGTGTACCAGGAGCTGGACGAATTGGATGATGATTGCAGCGAATGCGAGTTCGACAAGAAGCAGAAGAAGCAGATTCGCAAGGCAGAAGGCAGACTTGCAGTTGCCATTGCAAAGAATGGCGGAAAGGCAATCGGCCGTGGCATTATCAATGCATTAGGCGCAGGTGCTTCAATGTTTGGCGATATATTGGACGGAGTTTCAGAAGGATTAGACGATAATTCTGGCGAAATCGACGATGTTTTCAACAAAATTAGTGAAGGCCTCGGCGATATTAAAGACGAGTTAGACGAATAATACAGCAAAGGCCTGAAGTAGATATGAAATTTATCTTTGACATAATTAGGAGCTGTGGACTTGAGGGCTCGAATTTTGCAGCGACATACTATCTCGTCATCTTTTTGATGATGCTGATAGTAGCAGTTATTTTCTATTTCATTTGCCGTTTTCTGTCCATTCCTTTGCAGAAAATGGCTCAGCGCACAAAGGCAAAGTACGACGACATCGTATTTGCGCCAAAAGTGCAGAGATACTTCTCGCTGTTTGTTCCAATAAGCATTGTCAATTTCCTTCTTCCTTATTTCATACCAACTTCAGGCCTTGTCATGATCATTATAGATAAGGTCTTAGGATTCTTCGCCATCACATTCTTCTTGCTCACTATTAGCGCGTTGCTTGGCAGTGCAAAGACAGTGATGCACCGCAAGGGGCAGGAGTGGGAATCCTTCTTCCAGATGCTTCAGATTCTTGTCATGTGCATAGGCGCCATTGTGCTGCTGAGCTACATGACCAACAAGAACATCTCTGCCATCCTTGCCGGATTAGGTGCTTCGGCAGCCGTACTCATGTTGGTGTTTAAGGATTTCATCGTGGGCTTCGTTGCCTCAATGCAGCTTCATGCCAACGACATGGTCAAGGTGGGCGATTGGATTACCATTCCTAAACACAACGCCGACGGCATTGTGCAGAAAATATCCCTCACCACTGTCAAGGTGCAGAACTACGACAACACAATCATGACGGTGCCGACAGCCGAGCTTGTGACCGGTTCTATGCAGAACTGGAAAGGCATGCAAGACAAGAAATCCAGCGGTCGCCGTGTGAAGCGCAGTTTGCCTATTGACATGGACACAATTCGCTTCGCCACCGATGCAGAGCTCAAGTCCTTCAGCCACGAAGATTGGTTTGCGCCATACAAAGGCAAGCAGTCAGTCACAAACCTCACTCTCTATCGTGCATATCTTGAGTCATTCCTCAAGACCCACGATTTTGTGAATAAAAACGCATTGATTCTCGTCCGCCTCCTTCCTTCCACAGCGCAAGGCCTGCCTTTGGAGATCTATTTCTTCTGTAATGATAAAAATTGGAAGCCATACGAAATCGCAACTTCCGAAATATATGAGCAGTGCATTGCAGCAATGTGTCAGTTTGACCTTCGCACGCTGCAATGCAAGTGTATCACGCAGTAGGACTTACTTTCCAATCCACCAATCCATTTCCATCAGCTCGCTGCCATTGCCCTTAAACACAAGGTACACATCGTGCACGCCAGCCACAGGCTTAGCGCTTGCTTTCACATTCTGCCAAGCGTCTTTGCCCTGAGGCATATTGATAGTGGCAATTACATCTCCATCCTTGCTGTCGATGCGCACCTCAATCTTGCTGTCTTTCTGCATCTTACGCACGCAAGCAGTCACGCTCTTCAAGCCCTTCTTCATGTCCACCGAGCGCACCTTCAGCCAGTCGCCATCATCCACCTTCGTGATGTAGTGCTCCTTGCCCTGAGTCAGGTCGGTCTTCAATCCGCGGCAGTCAGCCATAGTCTCAGCTTCCACTCTTGCAAATGGATTCAGGTTGCGCACAGCCTTAGTCACGCCCTCCTTCGTGATAGGAATGAAAGGAATGCTTCCGTCAGCATTCATCTGGAAAGGCTCAATTGACGAAGAACGATGATAGCCATGGCCATTCACAGCGCGTCCGCAGTGGTAGAACATGTATCTCATGCCGTGATACTCAATGCTGCCGCCATGAATCGTGAAGCTGTTAGGCGACTCGCCCATAATCTTTCCCCTGTATGTCCAAGGACCATTAATATTCTTCGCAGTAGAGTAAGCCCAATGCTCAGGCACACCGCCAGCAGCATACTCCAGATAGTAAGTGTCGCCAATCTTATACACCCATGGAGCCTCCTCAAAATTAGGCATGATTCTGTTCGCCTTCTTCGACCAGTCATGAGCAATCTTATGCTTGCCAAACGCCTCCACAAGGTAAGTATCCACCTCCTGCAGCGAGTCAGGCAGCGAAATCATGTCTTCGCCCAATTTACCGTACCACAAGCCGTTGTTGCCCCAGAAGAGGTAAGCTTGGCCATCATCATCAATAAACACCGAAGGGTCGATATATCCCCATGCTCCAGGCACCAGCGCATGTCCCAGCGGATCTGTGTATGGCCCCTCAGGACTATCAGCCACAGCCACGCCAATGCCCTGCTGTCCGTTCGAATTATCTCTCACAGCCACATACCAGTACCACTTGCCATTGCGCTCCACAGCTTGCGAAGCCCACGCATCATTATCCTGATATGCCCACTTGCTGAACACGCCCAGGTTCAGCGGAGTGCCTCTATAAGTCCAGTTCACCATGTCCACCGACGAATACAGCTGCCAGTCCTTCATGTTGAAGAATCCCGTTTCCTCGTCCTCATCATGATCCACAAACATATACACCGTGTCGTTGTGTACATAAGGCGCAGGGTCAGGAGTGTACCAGCTCTGCACCACAGGGTTCTGGGCATGAGCAGCTCCAGCCACCATCAATGCCACAGACAATAAGCTCTTAATCTTCATATCTATCTTATTTAATTTGTTATCGTTATAGTCACTTCATCACGCATCCCGAAGGCTCCTCCATTTCGCCAGCCTTCACCGAGCCCGCATGCTTCAAGCTAAACTCCATGTTTATCTCAGCCAGCTCCTTCAGTCCATAGATGTAATCATCATACAGATCATCCATATCTATCCCTTCGCAGTCACCGCCATTGCCCAGCGCCTCTCTCACAATTTGTGCTCTCTCCGACACCGTAGTGTCCTTAATCAATAAGCTTCTTCTCATATTTTCTTTCTAATTGTTCACTTTTATTTTCATGCAAAAATACAAAAAACAAATAAAGTACGAAACAAAACCATGCTAAAAGTGCGCTTGCCCCAATCAATATTTACATTTAACTGCTTCCTACAGCTTCGCGATAAGCCGAAGGAGGCATTCCGAACTTCTCCTTGAATCTCCTAAAGTAAACTCTGTGACTTTGTGTCTCTGTGTTTATATATAAACTCGAGGTCGTGCCAAAAGTAACTGGCACGACCTCCTTTTTTGTCCGCATCCCTCAGCACCTTAACTCCCCAGCAATCTGTTCTCCTCCCCGCTGCATAGCCGTTGCCCGATACGCAGTAAGGCTGTTGCCCGAATCGTCTTAACGCTGTTCCCCGATAAGCCTTAAGGCTGCACTGGCAGTCGGTATGCGGTAACTGTCATGAAAGTCAAATCATTATGTTTGTTTTTGGCAAAATCTTATACTGGATATTATTCACAGTTTAAACACAGAGTTCTCAGAGGACTCAGAGATTCAAAAGAAAAACAGATGTATTATATTAATAACTCTGAGACCT
>JAGHVC010000046.1 GCA_018064505.1 Candidatus Minthosoma caballi
ACTAACATCCTTACCAAAATACGCTCCAGTTCGTCGCTTTTTAGAACGATTTATTGAGGATCGACCTATGGGCTCGACATCTAAACTAAAATCTTAACAAAGATCATAGAACAAACACTTGCGAAAGTTTTATGATTTTACATTTTTCATATATTCGTCGTAGGTGATGTGGCGACCTCCCATCGTGAGAAGATGAGCAGTTTCAAATTGGCAGTCAATCATCACACCGCCTCCGTTTTCGAGAAGCTTTGCAAGAAAAATCAATGCAAGTTTCGATGCACTTGGCACAAGAGAAAACATGCTTTCGCCAAAAAAGCACTTGCCTATTGTCACTCCATAAAGCCCTCCAACAAGTTCGTTTTGCTTATTCCACACCTCAACACTTGCTGCAAAGCCAAGTTCGTGCAATCGCTTAAATGCGCTCACCATTTCAGGGCCAAGCCAGGCACCTTTCGTATCGATTCGCAACTTGCTGCAATTCCCTATAACTCCATCAAAATCAGCATTTATCGTCACTGCATAGTCACCTCGCTTTATCATTTGCTTCATTGAATGTGACACATGAATCTCCTTCGGGAAGATGACAAATCTATCCATCGGACACCACCACTCTATCAGCGGCTGTCCATCCTCATCGAGCATAAACGCATCCTCTTTCTTGAACGGATACCAAGGGAAAATGCCATTGCTATACGCCAACAGCAGACGGTCAACCGACAAGTCTCCACCCACGGCAAACAACCCATCTTCCTCACCCAGCCGAGGATCTGGAAAACCTATCGTAGAATCTAATTTATACACCATAGTTCTTTGTCAAAATATGTGCCATCACAAAGGCATATTCATCATTTTCATCATTCTCATTACTCCCCTACTCTATTCATCCTCAACCTTCGCTTTGCAAAGATAATGCATTTTTTCGAATCACACTAATAAAACATAAATATAGAGAGGAGAATTGAGGAAAAGTTGAAATTGACAATCTGCAATAACAGAAAAGCGGCATCCCAATAGTAGGAATGCCGCTCATGGTTTTATGATTGCTTATGAAGCATAAGCTGTGTGAAGATTACCAGAGGTTGCCCCAAGAAGCTTCATCTTCCTCTTCGAGGATGCGACGGTTTCCGTCTGCAGTAATTGCTTCACCGTCACCTATCTTGTCACCCATAGAAATGCTACCAATAAGCATTATTTCATCTGCACAATCAATATCCGCAACTAATGTAGCAGGTGCAATATAATTCTTTTTCATCTTTATTTCTTTTTTATTATGTTGTTATACATCCGATTACTTAACGAACACCTTCATGCCTCCTACAACATAGATGTTACCCTTCTGCATAGCCTTAACCTCACGACCATTCATGTCGTAGATCTTGCCACCCTCGAGTGCTGCATTTACATTCTTGATTGCAGTTGCATCCTCCTCTGCAGGAGCAATTCTCATCTTGATAGAACCTCCAGCATTATTTTCTGTGTACTTATCTGGGTCGAAGAAGCAACGGTTTGCTGGGATAGTAACGTTGCCATTTGAAATCTGGCGAAGCACAGAGTTAGAGATAATGTATTTAGTACGGATGAAACCGAACCAACCAGTAGAAGGAGAAACCTCCGAGTAACAGCCTACAAGACCATTACCGACTTCACGCTTAGTGCAGTCGTAGTCGCCGTGAGCAACAGAAGCACCTGTCTTTGTACATACAACCTCGTCAGCTGAAGCCTGGTAGATATAAGGAGTTCCACCAACCATGTCGCCTTCTACTTCTGCAAGACCAAGACCTTTATCGCTGAATGAAACAACCTCGTAGAGAGTTGCACCAGTGATAGTAGCTGGGTAGTCAAGAGCAATTGTACCAATCTTACCTGCTGTTGTTGAGATCTTGTAAGGAGCTGGCTTTTCGATTACTGTAACTCCGTCAAGGCGAATTTCCTGTCCCCATGCTGCAGCTTTGATACCATTGAGGTGAACATATTCTGCACCTTCCTGAGATGCTAATACAGTAGCAAGATCGAGAGTACCTACGCCTTCTTCATTAAGGTCTGCATAGAACTGGTAATTACTTGGGAACTCATCACGGTTGATGAAGAAACGAGCTCTCTGTCCCTTAGGGCCATAAACCTTGATAGATTCGTAGTTTGTGAGGTCGAAGTAAGAAAGTGGAGTTGCGCCAGGACCAGCATCAGTACCAAGTACAGTATCGCCAGTTTTTCCTCCTAATCTGTTCTCGCAATTGTTTGCATTCTTAACCCAATCTAAAGTAGTGATGTCAATTTCGCCTTCTGGACAAGTCCAAGGGTCTTCTTCTGGGAGTGGATCGCCCTTTACCAAGCCTCTGTAGAACTTAAGAACAGCCTTTGTACTAGGAGCACCCTGACCAGTGAAGTAGTTCTTGTTGCCAAGAGACTGGCTCTGGAGAGTGTAACCGCCATCTTCTGCTACAACTTTCCAAATAGCGTTGTACCAAGCATCGTTACCAAACTTGTTTTGGTCAAGATTCAATACATTACAATTTGATGTCCATCCACAATGAGAGATGTACATTTGATCGCTTGGCCAAATATACGCTGGCACAATATTTTCACCATTAAGTCTGTGAACATGGAACATATAGAGATTGTCATTTGTTTCTTCTCCGTCGAATTTGTTTTCTGCAGCATTTCTTGCAGCGTTCAAAGCTGTTTCATATTCAGTGTTACCAGCAATAGCGCTCAGCTTGAAAAAGTAAAATTTGTCTGAATTACCAGCTTCTGTTGGAGTTTGGAGAGCTGACATGTTTCCATTTGTTCCGTAAACAACCACATTGCCTTCTGCATTAGCAATAATGAATGGTGTTCCTGCTTTCACTTGCTCCAAAGTGAGCTCTTCGCCGAGTGTGTACTCGTTGTCTGCACTTGCAAATAAGCATGTACAAAGTGCAAACAAAGAAAGTAAAATTTTCTTCATTTTCTGTTTTTTAGATTAATAATTAGGTTTTATTTAATTAGCTAGAAAATTCTGAACTTAAATCTG
>JAGHVC010000005.1 GCA_018064505.1 Candidatus Minthosoma caballi
TTAAGTAGGTAATCAAAATTATTTTATTTATGTCCTAGTAGATTTATTTCGAAATAATTTAATTTCGAAATATTTTAATTTCGTAATCTATTTATCGTCTCCCCTACTCCACATACTCCAGAAATACATCGCATTCAGCAAGGTCGAGCAGTTCCTCTTCGGTCATGTCGCTGTCAGCATAATACAAGTTTGTCATGCAGTCATTCTTGCATGCCTTTGCCAGATGATCTTGCTGAGCATCAGAATGTAAGAAATGCCATGCACCAACCGAAAGCAGCAACACGCCAGCCACAGCAGCTGCCACCATCAAAGGACGCGTACCCTTCTTGCGGTCTGCAATAGCACTGAGTTTCTCTGCCCTGTCTGCAAAGTAACTTTCTGGCACTTCATAAGGCATCTTCTTGCCTACTTTGTCAAAAATACTACCGTTCATATGCGTGAGTTTTTTAATCATTCAAAGTTATCGTCATCGTTATCGTCATCGTCACAAACTACCCCATCATCATCTCCTCTATCCTCATTCTTGCGTTGCGAAAATGCACTTTCGCCGTCGATTCTGCCACACCAACGATCTCTGCAATTTCCTTGTAACTGAGTTCGTCGTAATACCTCAGGTTGAAGATCGTGCGTTGGCAGTCTGTCAGTTGCAATATAGCTCGCTGCAGCTGCGCCACCAATTCATCTCCGCTTGCCACATGCTCTTCTTCAAACTTATTGCCGAGATAGAATGCCATCTGTTTTTCATCCTCAGGCTTCTCCACTCTCTTGCTCAGCAAAGTCATCGCCTCTCTCGTCGCAATTCTGTAGAGCCATGCTCTCATCGCATTGCTATCTTGCAGAGTGTCAATATGTTTCCAAGCATTTGCAAATGTATTCTGCACCACATCCTCTGCATCCTCATGCACCACCACCATGCGGCGCGCATGCCAATACAATGGCTCGGAGTAGGCATTCACGGCCTCCACAAACAAGGCGCGATTTCCCTCATCCTTTTTCCTATGCAGTAAACGAATCATTTTGCAAATTACTATTTAGTGTGCGTGATCAACAACTTTAGTGTGCAGAATCAACAACTGTTTATAAGAGTGGAAAAACAAGAAAAAGTTTATGTCGCACATTGAAAAAAAAGATGATTTTTCCTTTCTCATCGATAAAGTACCATTATTTGTATAATGACGCATATAATAAATATGAGATAATACCGATATTTGCACACAGAAAATTAATACAATCCGAACAACTACTAACTATGTTTTCACTATGAAACAAAATCTTATGAGACTCTTTCTGTGCGTGGCAATGGTCACGGCAATCACTTTGCTGACTCGCGCCGCCAGCTGGAGCACTCCTGCCGCGCCAGCATGTGAGCTGAGCGACGAGGAGGTGTACTACCTTTATCTGCCAAGCGAAAACAAGTTCTTGTCTTTCGTTGGCAACAACGCTGTCATGAGCAACGATGGCAGCGCCATCACTTTCCATGCCCAGAGCAACGGAGAATGGAGAATGCAGATGGATCACGCAGGCTTCATTTATGCTGACTTCGACAAAGTGGGCACAGATGGCGAAAGCGACGAGCCTAACTCGCTGTGGTACTTCGAAAAGCAGCAGAACAGCACTTGGGTTTTCCGTCCTTCAAAGAACGATGCCGACTTCGGCTGGAACAGCTACCCTAACCAATGGGCAGGCATTCAAGCTGCTGGCAATAAGGGACTTGTGGCAGTCACTAACAGCGCTGCAGCCAACTACCAATGGCTCATTGTGGCAGAGAAGGACTACCCGCTTTTCAACAGCCGCGTCATTCTCTCGCGCCGCATGTCGGAAGCCCAAAGCTACGGGGCGGACTTCAGCAATGCCCTGAGCGTGTACAACTCTGCCTCAAGCAACAAGGCTGCCATTGACGCAGCCATTGCAAAGCTCGAAAACGACATTTTCCCTAACCGCATGGAGCATGCCACCGACGACAATCCGGTGGATGTGACTTTCCGCTACTTAAAGAATCCAGACTTCACAGAAGGATGGCAAGATGGCGGAAAGACCATACCTGGATGGACATCCGTGCCTGACAACAGCTTCTGCCTTGGCAGTTGGGATGCAGAGGTGGGATATGCCGACCACAAGTGCATCAGCATGTGGACTGCGGGCGCATTCTCCGACCGCACCCTCAGCCAGAAACTCACAGAGATTCCTTCTGGCTACTACAAATTCACTATGCACACGCTCAATGCTCGTCACACAGGCGAGGATGGTGACCCTGAAACAGGCAACTCGATTTTTGCGAAAAGCGGCACTGCATACGAAGAGAATCACATGATCACATGGGGATGGGAGCTCTATCCTGTCAGCCTGACCATCGAAGTGAGAAACGGAGAGCTGGAGATTGGAGCCAAGTATGAAAACACGAATGTGGGCCACTTTTTCCTCGACGATGTACAGCTTCTCTATCTCGGTAAAGTCACGCCTTCTGCAAAGCTCAACAAGCTCTCTGCTGATGCTCAGAACATCATCGACGCAGAAGGAATAAACCAAACATATTCTGACAATCTGCAGGCATTCATCAGCAGATGGCGCACGCTCTCCGACCAGGCAACTGCCTCAGATACAGAGCTGGAGCAGATGGCCAACAGCATGGCAGATGCCATCGACGAGGCAAAGAAGAACCTGAGCCTCTACAAGCAATTTGCTGCCAAAATGAACGAAGCATCCGCTCTGCTTGCATCAAGCAACGAGAGCACTGATGAGATAGACGAGCTGTCTGATAACATCCTCATGAATGAGCTGGGAGATGTGCTCAGCACACGCTCGCTCACTAATGATGAACTGGAAAAGACCATCGAGACCCTTTCCAGCACACTGAACACTGCAAACAATTCCCTCATTGCAGAGGGCTCGGATGTAAGCTACCTGCTGAAGAACTCCAAGTTCGACAAGAGCGGCGGATGGAAGATACTTGTGGGCGAAGCAAACTTCGACACCAAGAATCAGCTCGTAGAGAAATGGTGGGGCGACTTCCAGATTGAGCAGGTGCTTGAGAACATTCCTAACGGCACCTACCGACTTGAAGTTCAGGGCTTCCACTGGCACTGCTGGGACTGGTCACAGGGCGAGCAGTGGTGGAAAAACGGCCAGGATTTGGTCTCTGCCGAGGTGTATCTCAACAACGATGCTGTGAAGGTGCAAAACCTCTACGGAGTGGGACCTACAGACATCAAGCAAGGCTACAACGCCACTTCGCTCGGCTACTATGTGCCAAACGACGCCAACAGCGCTCATGCCTTCTTCGAGAAGGGTTTGTTTGAGAATGTGGTGGAGACAAAGGTCACTGACCACACCCTGAAGGTGGGCATCAGCATGATAGAGATGGCATTCTGGAGTGCATTCACCAATGCACGACTCACATTCGTGGAGAAAGGCTCAAACGAAGAAAAGCCTGAGGACGAGCCTGCTGGCACATGCAACCGCACAGCTGCCGAAATTGCCGCTTGCATGGGCATTGGATGGAACCTGGGCAACACGCTCGAGGGTGGCGGCTCTGACAATGTATTCACAAACAAGGGCGGACTGAGTGCAGAGACTGCATGGCAGGACACTAAGACAACTCAGGAAGTGATTGACTTCGTTAAGTCACAGGGATTCAAGTCGGTACGCATTCCTTGCGCTTGGGTGATGGGACACATCAGCGACCCTGCCACCTACAAGATTGACGAGAAATGGATGGCACGCGTGAAGGAGATTGTTGACTACTGCATCAAGGACGACCTCTATGTAGTGCTCAATGATCACTGGGACGGCGGATGGCTGGAGAACAACATCAAGGAAAACGACCCAGCGAAAAAAGCCAAGAACAAAGAGGTGCTTGCTGCCATCTGGACACAGATTGCTAACGAATTCCGCAACTACGACGACCACCTCCTCTTTGCCGGACTGAACGAGCCAAATGCTGAAGATCAGGCTGCTACCAACAACCTGATTGAATACGAGCAGGTGTTCATCGACGCAGTTCGCGCCACAGGCGGCAACAATGAGAAGCGCGTGCTTGTGGTACAAGGACCAAGCACCAACATCCTCCACACATGCAACTACTTCAAGATGCCTTCCGACCCTACAGCATCAAACCGCCTCATGGTGGAGGTGCACTACTACAGTCCTTGGCAGTTCTGGGGAATGGAGAAGGACGAATCATGGGGCAGAGTGTTCTACTACTGGGGCAAGGACAACCATGTGGCAGGCTCAAAGCACAATCCTGACTGGGACTGTGAAGAGGCAGACATGGAGCGTCAGCTGAAGCAGATGTACGACAAATTCGTGAAGAAAGGAGTGCCTGTGCTGATTGGCGAACTTGGTGCCAACTGGCGCGATATCAGCGGATTGGCTGGTGAGAGCCAGGAGAAGCACGATGCCAGCATCAAGCTCTACTACAAGCTCGTCTGCAAGCTCGCTCTCGAGCTGGGCATGGTGCCTATGCCATGGGACACCAACTACCGTTCTCCGTCCATGACCATTCTCAACCGCAAAGACCTCACGGTCTACAACTCCATCATTATGGATGCCATCACTGAGGCTAATGCAACCGACATCAAGAGCATCGAGTCGGCAGCTCCTGCAGCAGCTGGTAAGGCCTACGACCTGCAGGGACGCAGCATCAACCCAGACATGATGCAGCATGGCGTGTACATTATGAACGGAAAGAAATATGTGAAATGACAATTAAGTGAAAAGTGGGTAGCATACCGCACGGTGTGCTATCCACTTTTTTGTTTTGTTTTACGAAAACCTCGAAGCGCTCGGCGTAGGCAACCTTTAGATCTCCGTCAGGCAATTCGTGCGAAAGCTTATTTTTGCACTTCGTGCTGAAAGGAAAAACCTCTAAAAACCTTCTAAAAACCTTGAAATACATTATGGTTTTTATGGGTTGATAAGGGTTTTTATGGGTTTTTCTTTTTAGCGCTTGCGCAAAAAAAATCATCGAACTTACATTAAACTAATCAATCAAAACAACAGCATGAAAATCATACACTCACTCACCATCCTCATTGCGGCAACGCTCGTCAGCTGCAGCCCAAAGCTGCCCGAGACACAGCTCACGGTCAACTGGCGCGGCACGCTGAAGATGGACAGCGCATACAACAATCCATTAGTGGACTTCATCTACACAGCCGACCCTACCGCAGTGGAGCACGACGGACGGCTCTATGTGTATGGCACCTACGACCAGCAGCAGTGCGACGAGACCCACCCCGACAGCGCCAACACCTACGAGCGCATCAACTCGCTTGCCATGATGTCAACCACCGACATGGTCAACTGGACCTACCACGGCATTATCCCCACCAAGAAGCTGGCTCCGTGGATCATAGCCTCGTGGGCGCCAACTATCTGCTCCAGAGTGGAAGCCGACGGCAACACCCACTTCTACCTCTATTTCTCCAACAGCGGATTCGGCACAGGCGTGCTCACAGCCACCTCGCCCGTTGGCCCCTGGACAAGTCCTCTCGAGCATAGCATCGTTGATGCCAAGACACCCGGACTGGGCGACTGCAATGTGCCTTTCGACCCCGGCGTGGTGATCGACGGCAATGGCACCGGCTGGCTCGCATTCGGCGCAGGCAAAGCCCGCATAGCAAAGCTGGGAGCCGACATGCTGAGCTTCGACAGTCCCTTCGTGGAGATCAAGGCACCTCACCATTTCGAAGCCAACGAGCTGAATGTGATTGGCGGAAAACTCGTTTACACATATAATATTGATTGGCAGCCAAAGGACGACTGGACACTCGCAGCCGAGAAGCCATCCATCTGCAGCATGGCATACATGCTGCCAGAGGGCGATCCGCTCAGCACAGACTCATGGCGCTACCAGTATCACTACATCAAGAATCCCGGCGAGGACGGCTTTGAGTACAGCAACAACCACACCCATCTGCACAAGTACCAAGGCGAATGGTATCTCTTTGGCCACACCATGAGCCTCAAAAGCAACAGGCGAATCAAGGGAGGCTACCGCAACATGTGCGTGCAGCAAATCACTATGGATGAAGAAAATGCACGCATCGGCATGAGCCGCTACACCCACGAAGGAGTGAAGCAGATTCGTCCTCTCGATCCCTTCGCCCAGCAAGAAATGGAGACCACAGCCGCCACGGTAGGCATCAGGTTCGAAGCAGAAGGCAAGCCAGGCAACATGGTGGCTATGAGCGACAGCACAGGAGCCATCATGGTGCGAGGAGCAGAGTTCGGCAAGAAGGCAAAGACGCTCATCATTCATGCCCAAGGCGAAGGCCAGATAGATGTGCGCCTCGACTCGCCCGAAGGACAGCTGCTGGCAAGCTCGCTCATACAGTCGCCATCTCAGCAAGCACACACGCTCAGGCTCATTGCCAGCCCAGAAGAGGGCACCCACTCCCTTGTCTTCCTCCTGCAGGGCAAGACACTCCGAGTGGACAAATGGCAAATGAAATAACGACGGAAAAATCTGCGCCCGTCACGCTTAATCGCAAAAGCCTTGTAAGCCATATCCCTTACCGGGCAAAAGCGACATAGCGTGGCGGGCGCACGCATTTCATACACCCAAAGCGGCATTTCATACAGCGAGCCCAAAAATCCTTGCACCAAAAAAAAGGTTGTTATACATTTGCATCGGATTTCAAGCAAACCCAGAGTCAACAGATGATTAACAACTAAATTTTCAACAACAATGAAAAGATCTATTGGTGCCATCTTTATGGCAGTAGGAATTGCCCTCAGCGGCTATTTCATTTATCTTGGCATCAGCAAGTATGCAGAGAAAGACAGATGCGTCACAGTGAAGGGACTCTCAGAGCGCGAAGTGCTCGCCAACAGAGTTACCTGGCCAATGAAGGTTTCCATCAACGGCAACAACCTCGACAACATGCGCCTCAGGGTCACAGAGATGAAGGACACCGTCATTGCCTATCTCAAGCAGAAAAAAATCAACGATGCCAACATCACTGTTTCCGCGCTGCAAATCGATGACCGCTGGGAGTACAATGAAGTAAACACGAAGAAAGAACGCTACAATGTGTCGATCGACATCACTGTCACCTCCGACGATGTGCCTCTGATTCTCAGCATAATGAAAAACCAGACCGAGTTCCTGAAGAAAGGCGTGTGCCTCACATCAAAAGACTACGGCATCAAGTACGAATACACAGACCTGGCCAAGCTGAAGCCCTCTATGGTGGAAGAGGCAACAAAGAACGCCCACGCAGTGGCAGAGAAATTTGCCGAAGACGCCAACTGCGAGATTGGCAGCATCATCAACGCCACTCAAGGCCAGTTCTCAATCGACGAAGAATACTACAGGCCACAATACATGAAAATACGCGTAGTGACTACGGTGGCGTATTATCTTAAGTAAGGGTTAAAGGTTAGGGGTTAGGGGTTAAGGGCCTCTAACCCCTAACCTTTAACCTTTACTTTTTTAAAAAAAATGGCAAATCCTTTCCCAATGTCTCCGAAAACTCTATCTTTGCATCACAAAAGAAACTAAAAATGATAGAGCCCCTGATAATAAGCAATTCCACCGACCTGCTGCGCATCATGCCAAGCGACATCCTGTGCATCAAAGCAGAAGGCAACTACTCCGTCGTCATCACATCAGACGGAGAAAAATTGCTCGTGTCATTTCAGTTGGGACAAGTGGAACAGATGATTGCCGAACAGCTGAGCACTGAGGCACAAGCCTTTATCCGCATCGGCCGAGGAGTGATCATCAACCGCAACTACATTTTCACCATCAGCATTCCCCACCAGCGCTTAGGCATGCGCTCAGCACAAGGCCACAGCGTGCAGCTCGAAGCATCCAAGGAATCGCTCAAGCAGCTGAAGCACTTCGTAGAGCAATACACTGCAGAAAGGAGAGAAAAATGAAGACAGACGACAAAAGCTTTTACAACATAATTTCCGACGACGAAATACGCGTGGTAGGCACCTCCACCACCGAGCCGCCAGCAACAAATCAGCCACAGCAGGCGAGCCAACCCGTCCAAAAGCAGCCAGAGCCGAAAAACCGATTCGCCATCTGGCACATCATAGTTGCTGCCCTTGCCCTCGCAGCCATAGTATTCGCTCTATGGCTACTGATGCCACCCGCCAACACAGCCCAGCAGGAGCCTGTGCCCGACGAGCCATCAGAGGTCAATGTCATCATACCCGATTCAACCACCACATCCATCGAACCCGAATATGCCGACATGCAAACAGACACCATCAACGACATCCAGCTGCGCATATTCACCCCACACGGCGGAAGACCAGAGCTCGTCATAGGCAATCTGCAAGCTGACACCACACGCATCATCCTCGCCGCCCAAGCAGCCGATGTGCGAGGCGACAACGGCGAAATCTCAGGCGCCTTCATCCTGAAAGGAGAACTCATCTCCAAAGGACTGCCAAAGCTCGGATTCTGCTCCATCATCAACAACGAAATCACCATAGGCCGCCAGAGCGAAACCCCACTCTTTGAGCGCGCCATCGAAGAAAACGGCTACTTCTTCCGTCAATACTCCCTCGTCTCAAACGGCGAGATGATAGACATCAAGCCAAAAGGCAAAGCCATCCGTCGCGCCCTCTGCTACCTACGCGGATCAATCTGCATCATCGAAAGCACCGAGCGCGAATCCTACCACGACTTCGCCCAAGCCCTCGCCGACTACGGCGTGGAGGAATGCGTCTCCCTCGTCGGCGGCGAAGCCATCCTCAAGTACAAGCCAGCCGACTCCCCCCTCCTCACCGAAGGCAAAGTCAACACCGACTACGAATATGTCAACTACATCGTGTGGATGTCGAACAAATAAGGATATCGAACAGTCCAATGGCATTGTTTTTCAAAAAAATGCGTATCTTTGCACCGAAAAGAGGTGTTTGTGCCGTAATTTCATGGAAATTAAGGCATAATCTTCTGTCAAACTAACGATAAATAATATACCGATATGGCAACATTAGCAATACAACAACAGACAAGTCCACTTGACGCTCTCATGGCACACTTCGCATCATCGTCGAAGAGTGTGCAGCGTGCATTTACTAAATATATTATTGAGGCAAACGCTGAGGAGGTAGAAGTGCGTCGCCAGCAAATGATGATGAAGGAGAGTCTTAAACAAGCTTTTAAGGAACTGGAAGAAGGTAATGCTCGTCCTGTAGAAGAACTCCTCAACGAACTTTAAGTCACTCTATGACATTATGGAAGTAAGCGTCAAGACAATACCTGAGTTTGACCGAAGGGCAAAGCGTTTGGCTAAGAAGTACAAATCTCTCAAGACGGATTTGCGTCAATTGGTCAACACCCTTCGTCAAATGCCGACACATGGCACAGACCTAGGCGATGGAGTCTATAAGATACGCCTTGCCATAGCTTCAAAAAACGGAGGCAAGAGTGGTGGTGGACGAGTCATTACTTATGTCATCAAGATAACAGAACCAGATTGTTATGAAGTGACACTGCTTACTATCTACGACAAGAGCGAAATTTCCAATGTCACCGATGCGTACACCAAGGAATTGGTTCGTCAGGTAAAAGAGCCTAATCCCTAATCCCCCTAATCGCAAATGCCTATCAGAGGTGCTTTCGGGCATCTTTGGAGGGCTCTGCTGTGTTTGTATGAATAAAAAACAATTATAAACAATAAAGTTCAAATAAACTATGATAGAGAGAGGCAAGCGGTAGTGCTTGCCTCTTTTTTATGTCTTAGGTGGACGATCTTTGCTTTGGTCGCTTCGCTCAACATTGACGAACATTATACAAACATATTTTTTCTCGAACACGGAACTCACGGAAGGACACGGAAAAAGTACAGCTTAGAAAAGTTCACTTTGTTTCGTGTGTTCCGTGTTCAAAATAAAAATCTCCTTCGAAGGCACAAAAAAAAGGAGTGATTGTATTGTTTTTCAAAAAAATGCGTATCTTTGTACCGAAAAGAGGGATTTGTGTCGTAATTTCATAGAACTCTGTCAAACTAACGATAAATAATATACCGCTATGGCAACATTAGCAGATTCTACGGAATCGTGACAAACAAGTAAATCACAAATCACACACCTAATAAGATGGAAGGAACACCACGAACCCACGAAAGCGATGTGATGCAGTTCTGCGTCATAGCTATTGAGACGGCAGCACGCAAGATGAACATCTCCCCAGCTGAACTCACCAGACGGCTTGAGGAACAAGGACTCATCGAAGGACGCCTCTTCAAGTTCTATGACACGCTGCACACCCAGAGTGCTGACTATGTGGCGGACGACATCATTGAAACCCTCTATAACTATGAACATGATCAGTAACGATAATCACATACTCTATCATGGAACTACTACCGAAGTTCGTGAGCCCCTCACTCATGTCGGTCGTCCGGAACTACGGTTGATGCATACGTGGATGGTTCCATGCCTGCAGAGATGGCTTTAGGCAAACTCATCAAAGAAGAACTCAAGCATCAGGTTTGTATCAGCAACCAACTCATAATTGACCAATACTTGACGTTTCAGGAATCCATCCAACTGTAAAATTCTTAAATATGAAAGATTATCAGCTATACCGCAAGATAACTCGCATCATCATGCAGATCTCCGAGGAACTTCACATCTCCTCTAAGCGAGCCATGCTCATCTTCTACAACTCTACCGTAGGACATCAGTTGCATGACCCTAAATATGGATATCAACTAATGTCAGATACCTATATCGTCAACGACATAAAGGCAGAATTAGCAAATATGTAATCCTCTGTCAAACTAACGATAAACAATATACCCCCAATGGGACAGTTAGCATTATTATACCTATTTCTAAAAGCATACGTGAAAATAAACGATTATGTGCAAATATAAAGACACCAGTATAGGAATCAAGAAACTGAACTTCACCGAGAAGCGTGGCATGATGGTAGTTTATTTGACCGATGGTCGTGTGGTGATGGTTCCCGTAAGCTATTTCCGCGACATAAAGCACATGCCAGTGAAAGAGCGTTCAAAGTGGTTTGTCCTTGACGACCAGTATTTCACATTCGAAAACATGTCGCGTGTATATTCTGTTAAGGACGTACTCAACTATAACATGGTTCAGCAGTAACCCTAACCCCCCTAATCGCAAATGCCTATCTTCCCTACATATCACAATACGATTAGCACCAGCGTTGGTGCTAATGCGCTGATACCCACTATTTTAGGGGGGGGCAATGCGTATGGCATAACTCATTGCATTATAGATATATACAGAGCCTTTCAGAGGTGCCTACGGGCATCTTTGAAAGGCTTTGCTGCGTCTGTATGTGACCGAAGACTTAGGTCATCAAGGCTGTAGCAAGGTATGAATATAAAAAATAATAATCATCAAAATACAAAACTCTATGAAACAAACAAAACAATTCTTACGCCCGCTACTCATGGCAATAGTCATGATGGCGATGAGTCCGATGAGGGTGTGGGCACAGGAAGCTGATCCTCGTATGGCAGTCTTTACAGAATTAAACGGCGTGACTGCTACCTTCGAGGTTGTGGGCGATTATCCATGGGAAAAAACCGAGCATGAAGGCTTTGATGCTCTCACTAGCACAAACCAGGGTATGGGTAGCACCACCTCAGAAACTACTATCAAGCTGAACTGTGAGCAGTGCATAAAGCTTTCATTCAACTATGCGGTGTCAAGCGAGGAAGATTTTGACCTTCTCACCATCGTAGTGGATGGCAAGCCAGTGGTGGAAGGAATCAGCGGAACAAAGTCCGGAGTTTACGAAAAATTGCTTGATGCCAACGGAAATGGCCATACCATCACGATGAGGTATACAAAGGATGTTTCGGAAGAAGACAATGATGACTGCGGCTATATCTATAACATCAAGGCTGTGGCTGATGCGCATCAGCACCAATTTAACGATAATTATGTCTGCACTTTGTGCGGTTTCCGTTCTCGTCTGGCAGTATTTGATAAATTAGAAGGCGTGACTGCTACCTTCGAGGATGAGGGCGATTATCCATGGGAATTAACCAAGTATAATGGCTTTGATGCTCTCACTAGCACAAACCAGGGTATGGGTAACACCACCTCTACAACCACTATCAAGCTGGCATGTGATCAAATTATTAGACTTCATTTCGCTTATAAGACGGCAAGAGAAGCATCCGACGAGTATCTCATAATTTCTGTGGATGGCAATGAGGTAGTGAATTCGCTATATGCTGAGCCTGGCGAAGATGGTATTGCTACTGTTGTAGGTACATACGCATCTCTCCTTCCTGCCAACGCAAATGGCCATACCATCACGATGAGCTACATAAAGGGTGATTCATTTAGCAGTGGCGACGACTACGGCTTCATCTACTTAATCTCAGCATATACACATCAGCATTACTACAACGCCACTAGCTGCGATTGGAGCGAGGACAACACTTCTGCTACCCTGCATCTGGAATGCGAATGTGGCGAGACTGCCGACGTGGAGGCAACAACAATCACAACGACCGAGGAAGCCCCAACCTGTGTAAAGGATGGTTTTTGCACAATTACGGCTTCAGCAGCATACAATGGTAAGACCGTTACATACTCAAAGACTGAGACGTTCGCAGCCCTTGGCCACGACTGGCAGGTTCAGAGCGATGGCACTTACGCCTGCCAGCGTGAGGGTTGTACGGCTCAGTCGGCTACTTTCCCTATCGAAGTAATTGAGAGCTCGGGCGGTTTCGAAGGTGAAGGACCCGAAAACCTCTTCGATGGTGACCCTAATACAAAGTGGTGCGGCTCTGATGTAGAAAACGGAAGCAATTCATTCTACGTGATCTTCAAGCCAGACAAGCCTTCCGTTCTAGTCAGCTACTCGTTGGTAGATGCGGAAGATACGCAGGAATATCATAATCGCAGTTGGTATTCATGGGAAATTCTAGGTAGTAATGATTCCAATTTAGAAGCATGGGAATCAATAAGTTATAAGTATGGAGGAGATTACCAAGGTCGTACATTTACCACTGACAATACGACCGCTTACACTTACTATATGATCACCTTCTCTGTTGATGATTACGAAGGCGAATACGGAGAATACTACCTCCAGCAGATGGCAGATATGAACATCACATGGTGTACGAAACACCAGTGGGGCGAAGACCATAAGTGCTCCGTCTGCGGCTACGAGTGCCAGCACAGCTGGGACGATGGTGTCTGCGAACTCTGCGACTACGAGTGCCAGCACCAAGACTGGGAATATGGTGAGTGTACCATTTGCGGCTACGAGTGCAAGCACAAAGACTTGGACGAGGACGACAACTGCGACATCTGCGGCATCCATGCACAAACCTTCGCTTCTCTTGCTGCGCTGATTGCTGCAGACCAAGATTACGATGCAGTAAATGTCACTATCGATGAAGAGATTCTTATGGCAATGCCTCATCCTGAATCTGATTTCTCAGGAATGTATCTCGTAGCACTCAAGTCTGGTGTTCAACTCGTAGCTCCTATTCCAGAGCCAGCACTTAATTGGCAGTCAGGTGGTACAATTAAAGGCACCGTTAAATACGCAGATTGGGGCGAAATTGATAACTTGCTGACTAGCAAGGATGCTGATTTCTGGTCAAACCTTACTTATACACCTGGTGTAGCTAAAGAATATAATTCTATTGACGAACTGCTTGCTGATGAAAATCTTGAAAATGGCACACTTGTTACCGTTACCGTTAATGGTACAATAACAGAGACTCCTCGCTATTTGGATGACGCGAAGGCATATCAGATTGTGCTTGATAATGGTTTTGTTTTGGGAGCACTCGAAGTGGCTGCTGATCCTGGGTGGGTAGTTGGTGGCACCATTTCTGGTACACTTGAGAATGTGACTTTCATGAAAAATGACGAAGCAGAAGAAGTAGTAGTTGGCATCATGAGTTTGGACAGAAACATCTTTGCAGAACTTACTTACTCAGCTCCAATTGTATATGTTGGCAAAGATAATAATAATGTAACCTATGCTGAGATAAATGGCACATCGAACGCGACGCTGAATATTGCCAGTGATGAAAATGTGGATTATGTAGTTATCAATCGTTCGGTTACTTCAAATGTTCCTGCATCAATGATGATGCCATTCGATATCGCAGCTGTCGATCTCGTAAACGGAACTGCTTTTACATTCGCAGGAGTATATAAGGATGAAAGTATAGGATGGACAGTGGAGATGGTAAGTGTCAAGCCTGACGAGAAAATACTAGCATACCAGCCATTCGTATTCTATCCAGACGAGAGCAAAACAAGTTGGATGATTGACGCTCCTACAACTATCAAGGCTACTACACCAGAGAATAATAAGGACATAAATAATAAGTACCGTGGAAACGGCACTTGGTCTATGAAGGGTGCATACGAGTACAAGCAATGGAATGCTGGCGATCCTGAGCTCGGCACAATCTACGGTGTTGCAGGACAGTCGCAGGGAACAATCAATGCTGGTGACTGGGTAAAAGCAGGTGCTGGCGCAAGCATCCTTCCTATGCGTACTTACATCAAGAAGGAGACTACGGCTGCTGATGCCAAGGGAAGACATGCTGCTCCTGGTGCCGACGAGACACCACGCATTCTCAAAGCTAAATTCATTGATGGTGAGGTGACTGGCATCGGCACTCTCAACTCAGAGACTGGCGAGTTCAGCTTCGAAGGCTGGTACGACCTCAATGGTCGCAAGATTGAGAAGCCTACAAAGAGCGGCATCTACATCAATGGCAACAAAAAGGTCATGATTAAATAATTTTGATTACCTACTTAATATGGACAAGAAGGAATATATAATACCTGAGTGCGAAGTTGTCGAACTCGACAACGAAGAGGTCATCCTTGCAACAAGTGATGAGGAGGAGGAAACTCCGGATATCATTCATGGCATCTATCATTAATACAAGTTGAGCAAGCTCTTAACTTGATCACATTTGTGGAGTTAATCGGAGTTAATAGAAGTTACCGCTCCTTCGTCGCTCAGGTAGTTAACGGACGAATGTTATGCTGAACAATCCCATGCTATCGTCCGTTAACTTCCAAAGCGCAGCGATAACTTCCGATAACTTCCTGAATCTTTAACTTAAATAAACAGCAACTATGTTACAGACAGATAAGAAAAAGTACATCCAGCCTGACATTTGCATTGTGGAACTTGAGAGTGCTTCTCTTCTCACAGGCAGTGATGAATTTCCAGAGTACAATGGTTCATTGGGCGCCAAAAGCAGAGACCTGGACTTTGATGTAGAGGAGTAATTCTCTCTGGGATAGATAATACTCGAAAATAGTATCTAATTATTAAATGTAAGGGCCGCAAGCGGCGATATGCTGCTTGCAGCCCTTTTTGTGTATTATTACTAATATTTTTTTATGTCTTGATTAATTTTTCTCAACTTTATCGCATCGAAACGCATCGAATCGCATCGAATCGCATCGAAACGCATTCTGATAAAAAAAAGAACGCGTATCTTTGCAGCCGAAAATATGGAACATGCCCCTCCTATGCTTGATTGCATACAATGTAGCACTGGGCTTATTTCTTCAGCACTTTACGCCCATTGACTATGTATATGCCTTTGCTGAGTCCGGCAGGCA